>NZ_JAMYQD010000002.1:0-354357 GCF_040320665.1 Mesorhizobium sp. M0626
GCCATACGATAAGATCCTTGTACGAGTTGATCTTGCCGGTCATCCTTTGCCTACTGCCTACTGCCTACTGCCTACTGCCTACTGCCTACTCATCATGGAGCACCGCTATGACCACCATCGCCTTCATTGGTCTCGGCAATATGGGCAACCCGATGGCTGCCAATCTCGTCAAGGCGGGGCACGCGGTGCACGGCTTTGACCTGATGCCGGAAAACCTCACCGTCGCCCACGAGCATGGCGTCATTGTCACGGCGAATGCCGTGGCGGCGGTGAAAGACGCCGATGTCGTGATCACCATGCTTCCCGCCGGCAAGCACGTGCTCTCGGTCTACGAGGACATCGCACCCAAGGCCAAACCAGGCGCCCTGTTCATTGATTCCTCGACCATCGATGTCGAGTCGGCCCGCAAGGCGCATGCCGTAGCAAGGAAGCACGGGCTGCATTCGATCGACGCCCCCGTCTCCGGCGGCACCGGCGGTGCTGCTGCGGGAACGCTGACCTTCATGGCCGGCGGCGCCAAGGATGCCTTCGCCAAGGCCGAACCGGTCCTGAAGCCGATGGCAGGCCGCATCGTCCATTGCGGTGACGACGGCGCCGGTCAGGCAGCCAAAATCTGCAATAACATGATGCTCGGCATTTCGATGATCGGCGTCGCAGAGGCCTTCGTGCTGGCCGAAAAGCTCGGCCTCTCGCATCAGGCCCTGTTCGACGTTGCCTCGACCTCGTCGGGCCAGTGCTGGTCGCTGACCACCTATTGCCCGGTGCCGGGTCCCGTGCCGGCCTCACCCGCCAACCGCGACTACAAACCGGGCTTTGCCGCAGCACTCATGCTGAAGGACCTGAAACTGGCGCAGGAGGCGGCCCAAAGCGCCGGCGCGGTGACGCCAATGGGGGCCGAAGCGGCCCAGCTTTATGCGCTGTTCAACGCCCAGGGAAATGGCGGATCGGATTTTTCCGGCATCATAAATTTCCTTCGCGGCAGTTCTCTATAAGTTTCGAATTTGGCATCGCTTTTTTCGATTTTTGTTGCGCGGAAAAATTGCAAATTTAGATTTGCTTAAGCTCTCGATAACCCGGCGGTAACGATGTGCCTATATAACGGATGGCGAGGCGGACATATCGCATCCGCCCGGCGCTCCGGATCAGGTCTCGCGTACCGGAGCCCGTAAGTTTCGCAAGTGTATTGTTGGCGAAATGCCATGCGTATCTGGCAAAGCCGCGTTCCTATGGAGCGCGGTTTTTGCGTTTTGCAGTCCTATACTGCTCGGTCTGAATTATATTCCGATTGCAGCGTTCGGAATTGCCTCATGGCCTTCATTGACCAGCACGATCGGTGCGCTGACCCCGTCGACCCTGACGATAAGCAGGCGCACAGTCCGGGCGCCCTGTTTGCAAGGCGCCCGGCGCTCGTTCCATCTACTTCTTGCGCAAATCCGCTTGCGCCAGATCCAGCGCTTTGGCGATGCGATCGCAAGCCATGTCGATCGTCGCGCGGGTCCAGATCAGCGGCGGCGACAGGATCATCGTGTCGCCGGTGGCGCGCAGCATCAGGCCTTGCGCGATGGCGTGGTCGCGGACGGTGACGGCGGCACTGCCCGTCGGCAGGAAGCGCTCCTTGGTCGCCTTGTCCTTGACGATCTCGATCGCGCCCATCAGCCCGATCGATCGCACCTCGCCGACCAGTTCGTGGCCGGCAATGCGCTCTTGCAGCGCCTGGGCGAAGTAAGGTCCGGTGTCGTTCCTGACCCTGTCGACCAGGCCTTCGCGCTCCATGATCTCGAGATTCTTCAGCGCCACCGCGCAGGCCACCGGGTGACCCGAATAGGTATAGCCGTGGTAGAATTCGCCGCCCTTTTCGACCAGCGTCGCCGCGATACGGTCGCCGACCAGCAGCGCCGACAGCGGCTGATAGCCCGAGGTCAGTGCCTTGGCCGTGGTCATGGTGTCCGGCTCGATGCCGAAGGTCTGCGCCGCAAACCATTCGCCGGTGCGGCCATAGCCGGTGATGACCTCGTCCAGCATCAAAAGCACATCGTATTTGCGGCAGATGCGCTGCACTTCCGGCCAATAGCTCATCGGCGGTATTTTCACCCCGCCCGCTCCCATCACCGGCTCGCCGATGAAGGCGGCGACCTTGTCGGCGCCGGCCTCCAGAATGGCATCCTCGACCGCCTTGGCCGCGCGCAGGCCGAAATCATGGTCGCTTTCGCCAGGCAGCGCCAACTCATAGGCATAGGGCATCATCACATGGACGATGTTGGGAACCGCCCCGCCGAGCTGCTTGTGCATCAAATCCATGCCGCCGAGCGACGTGCCGGCGACGGTCGAGCCGTGATAGGCCGACTTGCGCGAGATGATGCGGTTCTTCTCCGGTTTGCCTTCCAGCACCCAATAGTGGCGCACGAGCCGCAGCGCCGTGTCGTTGGCCTCCGAGCCGGAGGAGCCGTAAAACACCTGGGCGATGCCCTTGGGCGCCAGCTCGGCCAGCTTCTTCGACAGCAGCACGGGCGTCGGCGTCGAGCATTTGAAGAAGGAATTATAGTAGGGCAATTCCTTCATCTGCGCGTAAGCGGCGTCGGCCAGCTCGTCGCGGCCATAGCCGACATTGACGCACCACAGCCCGGCCATGCCGTCGAGTATTTCGGTGCCGTCGGCATCGTAGATGAACGGGCCGTTGGCGTGGGTGATGATGCGCGAGCCGGTCTCGCGCAATTCCTTGTGGTCGGTGAAGGGATGCAGATGATGCGCGGCGTCAATCTGCTGAAGCTGCTTCAGCGAATAGTTCTGGTAAGTCATGGGTTTGCTCTTTCCTCTGGAATCAAACCGGCAAGCTGCCGGGGCGACTTCGTCAGAGGACGGCGGGCGGCGAATAGCCGATGCGGGCGCACAGCCTGAGCAGTTCGGCGCGCAGCGTGCGCGGCGACGGTGTCACCGCGACCCCGAAAGCGCCGGATGTGCTCATGTAGACCATGGCGGCAGTCTATGCCGCCCGAGGCCCGGAATTCAAGCGGTGCCGCTCAATACCCTTTGCAGGAAAACGTATTTCATGGCGGTTTGTGCCGCTTGCGGCCGGCGATCGCCACGCCCGCCATGGCCGCCTTCCGTCTCCTCGAAGAACAAGGTCTTGTCGTGACCTGCTTCCTGCAGCTTCGCGGCCATCTTGCGGGCATGGCCGGGATGGACGCGGTCGTCGGCGGTCGATGTCGTGAGCAGCACCGGGGGATAGTCGGCATCGGCCGAGACATGGTGGTACGGCGAATAGGCGGCGAGCCACTTGGCCTCTTCCGGTTTTGCCGGATCGCCATATTCGCCGATCCACGAGGCGCCTGGCGGCAGTTCGGTGTAGCGCAGCATGTCGAGCAGCGGCACCTCGATGATGACGGCGCCGAACAGTTCGGGATGCTGCGTCAGGGAAACGCCGGTAAGCAGGCCGCCATTCGAGCCGCCCTGGATGCCGAGGGAAGCAGCCGTGGCGATGCCGCGCCTGACGACGTCCTGCGCCACCGCGGCGAAATCGTCGAAGGCAGTCTGGCGATTGCCCTTCAGCGCCGCCTGGTGCCAGGCCGGCCCAAACTCACCGCCACCGCGGATGCAGGCCTGCACATAGGCATTGCCCTTCTCCAGCCACAGCCTGCCGCGCACGCCGGCATAGCCGGGCAGCAGCGGTATTTCGAAGCCGCCATAACCATAGAGAAGCGTCGGTACCGGACCCTTCTGGTCGCGCCGCCTGACGACGAAATACGGGATCATGGTGCCGTCCTTCGAGCGCGCCTCGAACTGTTCGGAGACCAGCGGCGCGGCGTCGAACCGCGCCGGCTGCGATTTCACGGTGGCCAGCGTCACCCCGTCATCGTCCGACCAGATGATCGAACTCGGCGTCAGGAAATCGGTGAAGGAGAAGGAGACGCTGGAACCGAAATGCTCGGCATGCGCGATGCCGACATTGCCGTTCTCGGGCAGCGCCACCGGCTTCAGCGACCAGCGGTCGCCGCTGCGCTCGGCGATAACGACCTTGCCGCGCACATTGTCCATCAGATTGATGAACAGCCGGTCCTGAGTGCGGGCAATGCCGGCGACCGAAACACGGTGCGCTGGCGCGAGCATGGTTTCAACAGGGCCCAGGTCGCCGGTGTCGATCCAGTGTTCGAAATCGAAGGAATAGAGGGCGTCCGGCAAGCACTCAGTGCCGCCCGGCGCCGTCCATGGGCTGCGCACCCCGAACACGAACCGGCCCTTGAACAGCGCGGTGTCGGTGACATCGTCCGGCAGCGGGATGCGCCGGTTTTCGCCCGACGGCAGGCGCAGAAAACTGTGCGAGGAGAAGAAGGCGATCGTGCGGGCCAGAAACAAATACTGCCTGTCGCCATCATGCTCGACCCCCGCGCCGGCCGCGAGATCCTGCTTCTCGGCCTCGAAGATCGGCGTCGCCTCCTCCAACCGGGTGCCGCGCTTCCACAGCTTGACGACGCGCGGATAACCGGACTGGGTCTTGTCGTCTTCATTGAAGGCAGCCGAGACAATGACCGTGTCCTTGTCCAGCCAGGAAAAGCCGGATTTCGAGGCGGGAGCGCGGAAGCCGCCCTCGATGAATGATTTGGTCTCGATGTCGAATTCGCGCATCTCGCTGGCATCGCCGCCATCCGGCGACATCGCCACCAGGCAAAGGTTGAAATCGGGGTAAAGGCGGCTGGCGCCGCTGAACACCCACTTCACCCCCTCCTTGGCCGACAGCACGTCGAAGTCGATGATCGTCTCCCACACAGGCTTCTCGGTCTTGTAGGAAGCAACCGTCGTGCGGCGCCAGAGGCCGAGCACATTGGTCTTGTCTTGCCAGAAATTATAGACTTGGCCGTTGAGCGCGGCACCGGCCGCAATGTTGTCCTCGGCCGTCATCAGGTCGAGCGCCGTCTCGAAGGCCGCCTGGTAGGACGGATCGCCCTGTAGTTCGGCCACGGTGATCTCGTTCTGGCGATGCACCCAGTCGAGCGATTCCTTGCTGGTCCGGTCCTCCAGCCAGAGGAACTTGTCCTCCGCGGTGGCATCCGTCTGGCGTTTTGTCATCGATTGGGTCACGCATGGTCTCCAGGCTAGTGGCGGGCAGCCCTGCCTACATCGCGTTGCAAGCGGTTTTATTCAAGATGGTGACGTCAGGTCATCGGCGGAATGCGGCCTCAAACCATCCGCCGGCGCAGGACCGTGGCCACAGCCAGTGCCAGACAAATCGTGCCCAGCGTGATCGGCAGGCCGGAGGCGCCGATCACATCCATGACGCCACCCGCCAGCGGCGGCACCACGATGCCGCCGATGCCCCACATCAGCGAGAAGGCGGCATTGCCGGCGACCAGCGCCGAGCCGGTAAAGCGCTCGCCGAGCTCGATGATCGACATGGTGTAGATGCCATAGGAGACCGCGCCCCAGATAAAGACGCAGGGCCAGATCAACGGCGTCTCGATCAGCAGCGGCAGCAGCACGCAGCCCAGCACCGTCACCACGACGCAGACGAATCGCACCAGCCGCGCCGTCAGCCGTTCCGCCAGCAAGCCGAGCGGCACCTGCATGGCGATGTTGCCTGCGATCATCACCGACAGCAGCGCCGACATGCGCGCTTCCGCGATGCCATGGTGCGTGCCGTAGACCGGCAGCAGCGCCAGCACGCCCTGTTCGAAACCGGCGGCAACGACCACCGCCGACAGCAGTAGCCATGCCAGGGGCATGAAGCCCATGACCGAAACCCTGTGCCCGGCTTCGTCGACCTTCGGCAGTCGCGGCAGCACCAGCGCCAGGCAGGCGCCGCAGAAGATGAAGGCGGCGATCCCCACCAGGAATGGCGGCCATCCCACGGTGCCGACAGCGAGCAGGCAGAGCGGCCCGGCAGCGAAGCCGGCCGAGATGATGGTTGAATAGACACCCATGACGCGACCGCGGCGCGATGGCGGCGCCAGTGCAATGACCCAGATTTCGCTCAAGACATAGAGCGGATTGGTCACCACCCCGATCAGGAAGCGCAGCGGAAACCACAGATAGACATTCTGCGTCCAGCCGATCAGCGCAAGCACAATAGCCGAAAACGCCGCGCAGGTAAGCGCGGTGCGCCCTGCCCCGAACCGGCGCGCCAGTGCCGGGATCAGCGGCGACGAGACAATGAAGCCGATCGGCGTCATTGCCGCCGAGAGCCCGATGATGGCCGGCGAAACGCCCTGGCGTTGCAGGATGAAGCTCAGCAGCGGATAGGACAGGCCTTGCGCGATGGCGAACACCGAGACGGTCGCGATCACGCCGCTGATCGCCGCCCACTGCATCTTCTCGTTGTCAGCTTCCGCCAGGTTCACCATTGGCACCTAAACCAGGTTCAGGACTAGCTTTTCTGTCCGACGCGGGTAAGCCCCGCCCCGGGGAAAACCGTTTGCTCCAGACAAGGCCTGTCAGGAGTTTCTGGGCCTGTCAGGAGTTTTGGCCTATCAGGAGTTTTGGGCCGTCAGGAGTTTTGGCGCTTGAACGATCGATAGAGCGCGAAGCTCACCAGCAGCGCGTCGAGGCCGGCGATCACCACCGGCAGGCCGAGCGGACCGATGACCTGCATCAAGGCACCGGCGCCAGGCGGGCCGACAATGCCGCCGGCGCCCCACATCAAGGCAAAGGCGGCGTTACCGGCGACCAGCACGGTTCCCCTGAAGCGGCTGCCGAGCTCCACCAGCGCCATGGTGTAGACGCCATAGCCGACCGCGCCCATGACGAGAAGGACGAGCCAGATCGCCGGCGTCCTGATCAGCAACGGCAGCAAAACTGCGCAGGCCGTTGTCGCCAACGCACAGAAGATGATCATCGCCCGCCCGCCGAAACGCTCGGCCAGCAGGCCGAGCGGGATTTGCAGGAAGATGTTTCCCAGCGACAGTGCCATCACCAGGGCCGCCAGCGTCCTTTCGGGCAAGCCATAGGCGGCACCGAAGACCGGCATCAAAGCGTAGGTGCCCTGCTGGACCGCCGCCGAAACCAGCACGGCGAACAACAGCGCCGGCGCCAGCCTGGCGAAACCGAAAAAGCCGCCGGGCAATTGGCCGTCATCCTCGAAGCCGGCGAGGCTTGACGAAACAGCACGAAGGATCGCGGCGCACAGGATGAAGCCGGCCATGCCGATCAGGAAAGGAACCCAGCCCGATATCCCTACCGCGGTCAGGACCAAAGGCCCCGCAGCATAGCCAGCGCCCAGCACGGTGTTGAATGCCCCCATCACCCTGCCGCGGCGCGACGGCGGCGCCAGCGACAGCGCCCATACTTCGCCCAGGATATAGAGCGGGTTGATGACGATACCGATGATGAAGCGGATGACGAACCAGCCCACCCAGTCCTGCAGGTAGCCGATGCCGAGGAAGCACAGCGCCCCAATCAATGAGCAACCCACAGCCAGGTTGCGCGCGCCGACCAGCCGAACGGCTGCCGGCACGAACGAGGCCGAAAGGATCAGACCAAGCGGCATCATCGCTGCCGACAAGCCGATCAGCGCCGGCGACATGCCTTGCTTCTGCATCAGCAGCGTAAACAGCGGCGAGCTCAGCCCTTGCGCCGCACCGAACATCGCGAGGGCGGCAGTTACGCCGGCAAGCGCTGCCCATTGCGTCCCCGCTTCGCCATCGCTCGAACCGGTCGCAGCCATGATGCCTTCCACATGAATTGCCGGCCCATCCAGCGGCAAACCACTGAGCTAGCGGTTCGATTTAGGGAAAGGAAGGGCCGCGCCTGAAATCCCCTTGCGCCAAGAGCCGCAGTGGGCGCGTCCTGTCCGCCAATCCCCGGCAAGGTTGTCAGCTATCGGACTGCCGTTCGGGCATGTCGCTTCCCTCGTCCTAGTGGTCGCCGCCTCCGCAATGGTCGGACAGCCGCCGGTCCATTATGCCGCCCGCTACCAGCATCGTACGAGGACCATCATGACCGCCGCCCTGCATCCAGCCGAACCGCCTTTGGCAACCGACCGTGCCCGTCGCGGTGGCCGTGCGGGCAAGCGCGCCGGCGGCTCGGCCGCCTTCGAACAGCCGGCTTTTCGGCAACTGAGAAATCCGCTAACGCCGACCAAGCTGGTCTCTGACGACGAGCTGGAATCGATCCACCTCGCCTCGCTGCGCGTCTTGAGGGAAATAGGCGTCGACGTACTGCATGACGACGCGCGCCGCATCATGAAGGAAAATGGCGCTGATGTCCGCGAGGGCAGCGAGCGCGTGCGCTTCGACAGCGACATGATCCTCGATCTCATCTCCAACTGCCCGTCGGAATTCACGCTCCATGCCCGCAACCCGGCGCACAATGTGCGCTTCGGCGGCAACAATGTGATCCTGTCGATGATGGCGTCGGCACCGAACTGCTCCGACCTCGATCGCGGCCGCCGTCCGGGCAACCAGCAGGACTACCGCAACTTCCTGCGCCTGGCACAGATGCACAACATCCTGAACTGCACCGGCGGCTATCCGGTCGAGCCGACCGACATCCACCCGTCGGTGCGCCACCTCGAATGCATCCGCGACCTCGCCACGCTGACCGACAAGGTGTTCCATATCTATTCGCTTGGCAGGGAGCGCAATGTCGATGGCATCGAGATCGCCAGGATCGCGCGCGGCATCAGCCATGAGCAACTGCTGGAAGAGCCATCGGTGTTCACCATCATCAACACCAATTCGCCGCTGAAACTGGATGTGCCGATGATGGAAGGCATCATCCAGATGTCGAGCAAGGGTCAGGTCGTCGTCGTCACGCCCTTCACCCTGTCGGGCGCGATGGCGCCGGTGACCATCGCCGGTGCGCTGGTGCAGCAGAATGCCGAGGCGCTATCCGGCATTGCCTTCGCCCAGATGGTGAGAAAGGGCGCGCCGGTTGGCTATGGCGGCTTCACCTCGAATGTCGACATGAAGTCGGGCTCGCCGGCCTTCGGCACGCCTGAATATATGAAGGCGCAGCTTGTCGGCGGCCAGCTTGCCCGCCGTTACAAGATCCCCTACCGCACCTCCAATACCTGCGCCGCCAACACCGTCGACGCGCAGGCAGCCTATGAAAGTGTGTTCTCGCTGTGGGGCGCCATCCAGGGCGGCGGCAATCTGATGATGCACGGCGCCGGCTGGCTCGAAGGCGGCCTGCGCTGTTCCTACGAGAAGACCATCCTGGACATCGACCTGTTGCAGATGGTGGCCGAGTTCCTCACCCCGCTCGACCTGTCCGACGAAGCGCTCGGCTTCGACGCCATCCAGTCGGTCGGCCCCGGCGGCCATTTCTTCGGCACCCAGCACACGCAGGACCGCTACAAGACAGCCTTCTACTCGCCCATCCTCTCCGACTGGCGCAATTTCGAGACCTGGGCCGAAGCCGGATCGCCGACCGCGCTGGAAAAGGCCAACAAGGTCTGGAAGGAGCGGCTGGCATCCTACGAGGAACCCTATATGGACCCGGCGATCCGCGAAGAGCTCAACGACTTCGTCGAAAAGCGCACGTCCGAAGGCGGCGCGCCGACCGATTTTTGATCAATGTTGTTGATGAACTGATTATTCGTATGGATCTGATGAACAGTCGACCCCCACTCCGTCGCGCTGGGCTCGACACCTCTCCCCCGATCGACGGGGGAGAGGAAAGGCGCGAAGTTATGCGGGCTGGCTCCCTTCCTCTCCCTCCGGAGGGGGGAGAGGTGGCGCCGGGAAGCGGCGACGGAGTGGGGGAAGGCGCTGGTCAAACCCGCAGTCGCCGCAACAATGGCACTACCCTGCGAGCCAGAAAACTTAGACAAGGTGACAATCAGGCCGAAGCTCTGCTTTGGCTTGAGTTGAAAGCCCGCAAACTTGGCGGCTACAAATTCACGCGACAGTTCTCTATCCGACCATACTTTGCAGACTTCGCCTGCCGCGAAAAATGGCTTGTCGTGGAAATCGACGGCCATCAACACGCCGGCAGCTCCTATGACCGTCGCCGTGACGATTTCATGCGCGCGCAAGGCCATTCGATCCTGCGTCTCTGGAACCATGACGTCCTGAACCATCGCACTTCCGTCTGCGAAACCATCCTTGCCGCGCTTGATGGCAGGTTGGCCGAGAACGTCGCTGCGGCCGATCTCCGCTTTGTTTTCACGCCACGCCCATTCGATTCAATCTCTTAAAAAACGGACCTATCTCTCATGAAATCTCACGTTAAAGCGGTTGTCATTGGCGGCGGCGTCGTTGGCTGCTCGGTGCTCTACCACCTGGCCAAGGCCGGCTGGACCGACATCATGCTGATCGAGCGTTCCGAGCTCACCTCCGGCTCGTCCTGGCACGCAGCCGGCGGCTTCCACACGCTGAACGGCGATCCCAACGTCGCCAAGCTGCAGGCCTATACGGTGCAGCTCTACAAGGAGATCGAGGAAATCTCCGGCCAGTCCTGCTCGCTGCATCTGACCGGCGGCGTGATGATGGCCGATACGCCCGAGCGCATGGATTTTCTGCGCCTGGCCCACGCCAAGGGCCGCTATCTCGGCATGGACACCGAGCTGATCACGCCCTCCGAAGCCAAGGCGATGTTCCCGCTGATGGACGAGACCAATTTCGTCGGCGCCATGTGGGATCCGGTCGAAGGCCATCTCGATCCCTCCGGCACGACGATCGCCTACTCCAAGGCGGCCAAGAAGCTGGGCGCCGAGATCGTGCTGCGCAACCGCGTCGTCGACTTGACGCAGGAAGTTGACGGCACCTGGAACGTCGTCACCGAACAGGGCACCGTCCACGCCGAGCATGTCGTCAACTGCGGCGGCCTGTGGGCGCGCGAGATCGGCCGCATGGTCGGCGTCGAACTGCCGGTGCTGGCCATGGAGCACATGTACCTGCTCACCGAGCCGATGCCCGAGGTCGAGGAATTCAACAAATCGACCGGCCGCGAGATGATCGGCGTGCTCGACTTCAAGGGCGAGATCTACACCCGCCAAGAGCGCAACGGCATCCTGCTCGGCACCTATGAAAAAGCCTGCAAACCCTGGTCGCCGGTCAATACGCCGTGGGATTTCGGCCATGAACTGCTGCCGCCCGACCTCGACCGCATCGCGCCGTCGCTGGAGATCGGCTTCAAGCATTTCCCCGGCATCGAGAAAGCCGGCATCAAGCAGATCATCAACGGCCCCTTCACCTTCGCGCTCGACGGAAATCCGCTGGTCGGGCCGGTGCAGGGCCTGACCAATTTCTGGTGCGCCTGCGCCGTCATGGCCGGCTTCAGCCAGGGCGGCGGCGTCGGCCTCGCGCTGTCCAACTGGATGGTGCATGGCGATCCCGGCTTCGACGTCTGGGGCATGGATGTCGCCCGCTTCGGCGAGTGGGCCGGCCTGCGCTACACCAACGCAAAGGTGCGCGAAAACTATTCGCGCCGCTTCTCCATCCGCTTCCCCAATGAAGAGCTGCCGGCTGCGCGCCCTGCACAAACCACCCCGCTCTATGACACGATGCTCGCCAACAACGCCGTCATGGGCGATAGCTGGGGCCTGGAGACCCCGCTGTGGTTCGCGCCGAAGGGCAAGGAGCCGAAGGACGTCGTCTCCTTCCACCGCTCAAACGATTTCGGTCCTATCGGCGAGGAAGTGCGCGCCACGCGCGAACGCGTCGGCGTCACCGAAATCGCCAACTTCGCCAAATACGAAGTGTCGGGACCTGCGGCTGAGGATTTCCTCAACCGGCTGATGACCAACCGCATGCCGAAGATCGGCCGCATCGTGCTGACGCCAATGATCAACGAATTCGGCAAGCTGATCGGCGACTTCACCATCGCCAAGGCAGGCGAAGACAGATTTATGATCTGGGGCTCTTCCGCCGCGCAGAAATACCACATGCGCTGGTTCGAAAAGCACCTGCCGAAGGATGGTTCGGTGCGCATCCACCGCTTCGATCAGACGCTCGTCGGCCTGTCGATCGCCGGGCCGAAATCGCGCGACCTCTTGCAGAACCTGGTCGATGTCGACATCTCGACGAAAGCTTTCCGCTTCATGGATTTCCGCGAAATGGCGGTCGGCGGCGCGCCCTGCATGGTCAACCGCATCACCTATACCGGCGATCTCGGCTATGAAATCTGGATGGCGCCGGCCTATGAGCGTCTGGTCTACAAGGCGATCAAGGACGCCGGCGAGGAGTTCGGCCTCGTCGATTTCGGCATGCGCGCTTTGCTCTCCATGCGCCTGGAGAAGAACTTCCCGACCTGGTACCGCGAGCTGCGCCCGATCTACGGCCCGTTCGAAGGCGCGATGGACCGCTTCATCAAGCTGGAGAAGAACGACTTCATCGGCCGCGAAGCCGCCGCCAAGGAACAGGCGGAAGGGCCGAAACTGCGCCGTGTTTCCTTCATCGTCGATGCGGCCGACGCCGATGTCATGGGCGACGAGCCGATCTGGGCCAAGGTCGGCAAGGACTATGGCACGGTGGAAAAGCCGCATGGCTATGGCGCGCCACGCTTCGATACGGCGGGCAAGGAAGTGCGTGGCTCGAAGGCTGCCGAAGGCGCTTCCGCCGTGCGCGGCATCGTCGACGGCGACTGGCGCGTGGTCGGCTGGGTCACCTCGGGCGGTTATGCGCACTATGTGCAGAAGTCGATGGCGCAGGGCTATGTGCCGGCGGCACTCGCCGAGGACGAAAGTGCCGGACTGTTCGAGATCGAGATCCTCGGCCACCGGCGTCCGGCGCGCATCAATGTCGAGGCGCCCTTCGACCCCAGCGGCGAGAAGATGCGGACCTGAAAAGGCGACAGGGAGCGTGAGATCGTGTAAGGGGCCTTCGGCAGTTGGCCGCAGGCATTTTCCCTCGATGAGAAGACGATCCCCTTGCAGTATCTAGAGAAATGGACGGACTGGCTCGGCGAAGGCAAGGTCGGTCCCTTCAACGCCGCACTGGTCTGCGTCGCGGTCTATTGCGTCGTCCAGATCGTGGTGATGGCGCTGCTGTCCCATGTCGTAGGAACCGGTGTCGGCGTCGACGATTCCGAACAGCTGATGTACATGCACTACCTCTGGGCTGGCTATGGCGGCTCGCAGCCGCCGCTCTACACCTGGCTTGCCCGCCTCGTCGCCGCCGTGGTCGGAACGAACATCCTGGCGCTCAAGATCGTGAAGTACCTGCTGATCGGAGCGGCGCTGGCGTCGGTTTTCATCGCTGTCCGCCGCCTGGGCTATTCCAGCCGCGCTGGCGCCGCCGCATTGTTCGGCCTGCTGTTGTTTCCGCAGATGGTGTGGGAGATGCAGCACGCCCTCACCCACTCGATCGCCGCTTTCTGTTTTTCAGTGGTGCTGTTTCTTGCGCTCGTTGAACTGGTGCAGCGGCGTTCGCTGGCCACCTATGTGCTGTTTGGCGTGGCGATGGCCGCCGCCATCCTGTCGAAATACAACAACGCGATCTTTCTCGGCGCGCTGATGCTGTCCACCTTGTCGCTGCGCGAAACGCGCGGCGTCATCCTCAACCGCCGGTTTTCGATCAGCCTTGTCGTGGCGGTGCTGCTTTGCCTGCCGACGCTCTACTGGAACCTGACCTACACCGACCAGTTGCTGTCGCACAGCGGCGGCTTCGGCATGGGCAGAGGAGAAAGCGCCATACAAACCGCATTCTACGGAATGCGCGGACTGGGCAAGGCTATCCTGTATTTCGCCGTGTTGCCGGCCGGCATATTCGTCGCGGCTTTGCTCATCGCATGGAAAAAGCCGGCGCCCGCGCTGCAACCGGCGCCATGGACCGAGAAACTGGTGTGGCGCACCATCGCTTTTGCCCTGGCGATGACCATCGTGCTCGTCCTGGCGAGCGGGACGACGCAATTTCGCGATCGCTGGATGCTTCCCATTCTTGTGTTGCTGCCGGTCGCGCTGGCCTTGCGGATGGATGCCAGAGGCGACAAGGGAAGGAAGGTGCAGGACGTCGTCGTCTTTGTCGGCGCAACGCTTGCCATCCTCGTGCTGCCGGTGACCTGGTACACGCACCTCAATGGCGGCGACAGCCGCGGCAGCATCGTGCGTGTCGACTACCAGTCGCTCTATGGCCAGCTGACGGCAAACGGTCCGGTTCGCACGGCGATATCGAGCTGGCACTGGGTGGGAAATCTGCGTCTTGTCGATCCCGATCTGGTCGTGCTCGACGACGAGATGCCGGACTTCGGCCATTTGCTGATCGAGCCGGCGGTGCTCGTGATGGCCAATGACAAGGAACCTCCCGAGGGCATCCTGCGGGCCTTGAGCGAGGCCGGCTATGTCGCTGACGGCTCGCCGCAGCAGTTGGTCGTCCCGATGCTGTTCGACAGCGAGCCGCCCACCCGCACGCTGACGGTCACGCGGCTGAAGAAAGCGGCCGCGGGCGCAGCGCCACAGTAAGTCGGCAGGGAGGCGTCGGGTGGAGAAACAAGGGTTCGGCCGTCACCGCAAGATCATGCCGTTCGAGCCGGGCTCCGTCGAAGCCTTGCGCGACGCCTCGCGCCAGAAAGCGGCGTCGCTGAACCAGCATGTGCTGGGCTATGGCGCGCTGGCTGAAACCGAATGGCAAGCGGCAGGCATCGCCGCGCCCGATTTTGCCGCTATGCGCCAATACCGGCTCGAGCGCATCCGAGCCGAACTGAAGCGCCGAAACTACGCCGGCGCGCTGCTCTACGACCCCGTCAACATCCGCTACGCCACCGATTCGACCAACATGCAGCTGTGGGTCGCGCACAATCCGACCCGCCACTGCTTCATCGCCACTGAGGGACCCGTGGTGCTGTTCGACTATTTCTCCTGCGAGCATCTGTCCGACCATTCCGGCGTCGTTGACGAGGTGCGGCCGGCAGTGTCGTGGATGTACCTCTATGGCGGTGAGCTGACCGAGCACAAAGTCCGCCGCTGGGCGGCCGGCATCGCCGATCTGGTCAAGGAGCATGGCGGCGGCAACAGCCGCATTGCGGTCGACCACATCAACCCGGAAGGCGTCGAGGAACTCGCCCGGCTCGGCATCTCGATCGGCAATGGCGAAGCGGTGATGGAAAATGCGCGGCTGATCAAATCGCCGGACGAGATCCTCGCCATGCGCCGCGCAATCGTCGCTTGCGAAGCGGCGATGGGTGAAATGGAGAAGGCGCTGACGCCGGGCATTTCCGAAAACGAATTGTGGGCCGAACTCCACCGCGGCAACATTGCGCGCGGCGGCGAATGGATCGAAACCCGGCTGCTTGCCTCGGGGCCGCGCACCAATCCGTGGTTCCAGGAATGCTCATCGCGTGTGATCGAGGAAGGCGACCTCGTCGCCTTCGACACCGACCTGATCGGTCCCTACGGCTTCTGCGCCGATCTCTCCCGCACCTGGCTTTGCGGTGACGCCAGGCCGTCGAACGAGCAGCGCGACCTGTTCCGCATCGCCGCCGACCAGATCGCCCACAACACGCAATTGATGCAGCCCGGCATATCCTTTCGCGACCTGGTCGAACGCTCCGTGGTGCCGCCGGGAGATTGCTTCCCGACACGCTACGGCGTGCTCTATCACGGCGTCGGCCTGGCCGACGAGTACCCGACCCTGCCGCATGCAAGCGACTGGACGCCGGACACGCCCGACGGCGCGCTGGAGCCGGGAATGGTGCTGTGCGTGGAAAGCTATATCGGCCGTCTCGGCGGCCATGAGGGCGTCAAGATCGAGGAACAGATCCTGATCACCGCGACCGGTAACGAGCAGCTTTCAACCTACAAGCTGGATGCGAGGCTGCTCGGCTGATCCGGCAAGCGCCTCGCGCAGAGCCTTGAGCGTCTTTTCCGGCGTCGTCCTGGCGGTGATGTAGGGCAGGCCTTTGCGCCTTGCCGTCCAGCCGACGACCTTCACGGCGTTTGCCGCAGGTTCGAAACGCTGCGCCAGCGCCCAGCTCTCACAGTCGATGGCAGCTATATCCGCCTTGCCCTCGGCGACCGCGACGATCGAGCCGCGATGGCCACCGCTTTCGCTGCGCGAGGAAAAGATATCCAGGCTTTCGCCGGCGGCCTGCAGATCGCGCGCCAGTGCAATGATGCCCGACATCGAATCGAGGCTGTTGTAGGTAAAACGCTTGCCACGCATCAGATCGAGCGGCAGCAAGGCTTTGCCATCCGCGGGCGAGCGAACTTCCGATCCCTCGCCTGTGCGCATCACCAGCGCGCTGGAATAGAGTTCGCCCTGGCCGCCTTCGTAAGCGTCGTAGCTCGGCTGGCCGACCACCTGCACATGCTTGTTCAGGCCGAGTTCCATCGGCCCCCAGCAGGTCTGCGCGAACAGCAGCGCCGGATGCAGCCAAAGCTGGTGATGGTCGAGTTCGTTCGGCGGCAGTGTCGCCGGATCGGGCGCGATTAGCTTGCCCTCGGCGTCCCGGATACCGCCCGGCACCGGCGGCAGGTCGCCACTGCGGCGCACGATTGTCTGCGGCGCATCGATGCCCTTGTGCCGAAAAGCCTCGCGCAACGCTGCCCATTGCGCGTCGACCTCGCCGCGCACTTCGGGCCAGTCGTACATCGGCAATGCCGCAATCAATTCACTCATGCCGACACTCAATCATCATGGCTCGGGAAAGGATCGCAAAAACGCGGCGTTCAATCAGAATTGGCCGACACCGGGATGTCCGGGGATTATTCCTTCGGCGGCTCGGCCGGAACCGGCGCGCTGCCAAGCCCGCTGATGCTGCGCGCCCTGATGCGCGGCTTGAACGCCCTGCCCGGCTCGGGCTGGCGGCGCAGCACCGGGTGCACGATCGGCTCCTTGGCCTTGAATGCGTAGGCCTTGATCAGTGCGAAATAGTTCGGATAGGCGTAGCCATTGTTCATCCGCAGCCACTCGTCGCGGCGGTCGGCAAACAGTTTTGGAAGCCTGTACCAGGCAACGGTCGGGGTCTTGTGGTGAACGAAGTGCAGATTGTTGTTGAGGAACAGGAACGACAGCGGCGAGCGCTCGATGATCACCGTGCGTCCTTCAGGGTGCTCGCACCACTGATGTTCGGCGAAAGTCCGGACCGCGATCAGCGACTGGCCGAGCCAGACCGGCACCAGAATGTAGAGCCATACGGGAATGCCGAAGCCGAACTGCACGATCGGCACTACGATGGCGAGGCCGATCGCATGCAGCAGCCATGCCTTGCCGATCACCTTGTCGCCGGCAATCACATGCCTGGCGTCGTCGACGAAGAAACCGATGCAGGACAGCCAAGGGCCGAGAAAGAAACGGCCGGCCATGGTGTTGTTTATCTTGAGCAGGAATTTCATCGTCGGCGGCAGATCGTCATGCATCCACAGCGCCTGGTAATAGCTCTCGGGATCGTCGAGCGGATCGGTCAGGCGCTCGTCGGCGTGGTGGCGCAAATGAAGCGTCTTGAAGCGACGGAACGGCCAGACCAGGCCGATCGGCAGGAAGACGAAGGCTTCGTTGATGAGCGCGCTGCGCGTCGGATGGCCATGCAGCACTTCGTGCATGATCGACGACTGCAAGGCCAGGATGAAGCCGAGGAGAAGAAGAGCCGGGATCGGATAAGAGGGCCAGAGCAGGAGCCCGGCAGCGAGCCACATTCCGTAACAGAAGAAAGCGAGAACCACGGTCGGCCACTCGATGGCTGCTGCGTTGCGTCGCTTGATGCTCTTGCCTGTCATGCTATCGACCACTGTCCCTCAGCCGCCGAAACCCCAATTGGTTCCTGACAACATAGTGTCAGGAGAAGCGATTCCACTCAACGAGACAAAGTGTACAAAATGTTGCATTTGCGCATTTTTGACCGCAGATGTTACACATTGTAAACAACCCTAGGGATTCATTTACGCCTGGAGTGCTGATTCGACGGCTATGGCGCAAATTTTTCCTAAGTGAGCGCGGAGAACGAACAGTGGACAAACGGGACCTGTCGGCAATCTTTCGGGAGCGTCTGAAGCTGCTCCTGACACGGTCCGACCTCAACCAGTCGGCCTTCGCGTCAGCAGTCGGCATCGATCGGTCGGCGCTGTCGCAACTGATGTCCGGCGCCTCGACGCGCCTGCCGCGCGCCGAAACGCTGCTCAACATCGCCGCCGAATTCAAGATCTCGCTGGACTGGCTCCTCGGCCTCTCCCAGGACGAAGGCGTCACCGGCGAAATCCGCGAAAGCCTGGAGATCGAAGAGGCGCCCGACGGCTTCGACCGCACGCTGCTCGCCAAATGGTTCGCCGAGGCCGCAGGCACCAAGATCCGCTATGTGCCGGCCGGCATTCCCGACCTCCTGCGCACACGCCAGCTGGTCGACTACGAAGCCAACATCACCAACCGCAGCCGCCTCGCTCAGGCGAGCGAGACGCAGTACCGCATCGAGTACAACCGGCGCCCTGAGACCGACATGGAGGTCTGCATGCCGCGCCACACGCTGGAGATTTTCGCCCGCGGCCTGGGCGTCTGGGACCGCTTTCCCGAGGCTGACCGCCGGCAGCAGCTTGCCCATATGGCGACGCTGCTTGACGATCTCTACCCCACCTTCCGCCTGTTCCTCTATGACGGCCGCATGCGCTATTCCATCCCGCTGACCATCTTCGGCCCTTACCGCGCCGCCATATATGTCGGCGACATGTATGTCGTGCTGAACGCCACCCAGCCGGTCCAAGCGCTGACCCAGCATTTCGACAATCTGATCCGCGCCGCCGACATCAACCCGCATGAGGCCGCCGCCTACGCGCGCAATCTGGCCGGCGCGTCATTTCCATCGGGTTCTGCCTGATCCCCAACACCCCGGAAAGGTGCGCCGCCCGGCAATTGCCGGTCGCAAACACATTGACTGGACATAAAGACTTCTTTATATCCTTATTCCATTCAAATACTGAAAGTCGATCCGATGACCGCGAACAATCCCATCGATGCTCTGCTGGCCGAAAAGGGCGTGCTGCTCGCCGATGGCGCCACCGGCACCAATCTGTTCGCCATGGGGCTGGAGGCCGGCGAAGCGCCGGAGTTGCTGAACGAGGCAGCGCCCGACACCATCACCAGCCTGCACCAGAATTTCGTCGACGCCGGCGCCGATATCATCCTCACCAACTCGTTCGGCGGCACCCGCCACCGGCTGAAGCTGCATCATGCGCAGGACCGCGTGCATGCGCTGAACAAGCGCGCCGCCGAGATTGCCCGCGCGGTCGCCGACAAGGCCGACAGGAAAGTCATCGTCGCCGGCTCGGTCGGTCCGACCGGCGAGTTGCTGGTGCCGCTCGGCGCCATGACCTATGACGAAGCAGTCGAGGCTTTTGCCGAGCAGATCGAGGGTCTCAAGGAAGGCGGCGCCGAAGTCGCCTGGATCGAGACCATGTCTGCGCCGGACGAAATCCGTGCCGCGGCGGAAGCCGCCATTCGCGTCGGCCTGCCCTACACCTATACCGGTTCGTTCGACACTGCCGGCCGCACCATGATGGGCCTGCTGCCCAGGGATATCCACGGCGTCGTCGACGGACTTTCAGAGACGCCGCTCGGTGTCGGCGCCAATTGCGGCGTCGGCGCCTCCGACATCCTGGCCTCGCTGCTCGACATGACGGAGGCGAAGCCGGAAGCGACGGTGATCGTCAAGGGCAATTGCGGCATTCCCGAATTTCGTGGCACCGAGATCCATTATTCCGGCACGCCGGAGCTAATGGCCGACTATGTCCGGCTGGCGGTGGATGGCGGCGCGAAGATCATCGGCGGCTGCTGCGGCACCTCGTTCCAGCACCTTGCCGCCATGCGCAAGGCGCTCGACGCGCACACCAAATCCGAACGCCCGACCGTCGCGGGGATCGTCGAGCGCATCGGTCCGATGCGCAACAAGGTGGCGACGGAAAACACCGCCGAGACCAGCGAAGCCCGCCGCGAACGCCGCCGCAGCCGGGCCTGATATCGAACTTATTCGCTGTTTTCAGCGTAACGCGATAGCGCCGTCGTGAAATCCAGGGCGGTGCTGTCGGCGCTTTCATTCATCGTCACCAGGTCACCCGACGACTGCGGATTGCCGATCTGCTCCAGCATGACGCGAAAGCGGTCATTGGTCAGCGCCGACTTTGCGGTATTCCGGGCTGCGTCGACGTCATCCATGATGCGCCTGGATTCTGGCGACAGCGTTCCCGACGCCTGCGTGTGTCTCACCGCCGGCGTCGTGTTTCCAATGTTCATGATCTGCAATTCCCGGCTCCCCAAGCCCAGTCCCTAACCATGGGCTAACATTCGGAGCATTGCGATGACGTTCCGGAAAAGCCACACAATTTAATGATCGGCCGGACATCGCCAGTACCCGGAAAAAAGGCCGGCAGGGTTTCCCCCGCCGGCCTGCCTCACCCGCCCGTAGCCGGTTCCCCGTATCAGAACGACCCCCGTCTGAAAGGAACCGGCGTTATTGCCACTACCGGTTACCGCCGAGCGCCGAGGCAAGGCGCACAAGCGAAAGGAACTCGGACCTGTACCCAAACGGGTCGGCTCCTCGGGCGGCGGTGGCAATCTCCATGATCTTGTCGTAGCCGAACTTCGCGGTCGCATCCTCGTCGCGCAGCTTCTGGCCGAAGGCGGCGACAGCGACGGAGAAACGCTGGTCGGTGCTGGCCTGGTCGAAGGACGCGACCTCGTTGGCCGAGGTCACCGGCGTGGTGATCAGCTTCGAGACGTCTTCGTTCGGCAGCTTGTAGCGGATTTTCACAAAGGCATATTCGTCGGCATTGGCGACGCCGCCATTGTCGACCGCGGCCTGGCCGTAGCGCAGCGGATCCATCTGCTCGCCGCCACTGCCCTTCGGCGTGATCTCGTAGATGGCCGTCACCGAATGACCGGAGCCGATATCGCCGGCATCGACGCGGTCATTGTTGAAGTCCTCGCGGTTCAAGGCGCGGGTTTCATAGCCGATCAGCCGGTACTCCGAGACCTTGTCCGGATTGAACTCGACCTGGATCTTGACGTCCTTGGCGATGGTGAACAGCGTCGAGGAGGCATCCTCGACCAGAACCTTCTCGGCCTCGGCCAGCGTGTCGATATAGGCGGCGGTGCCGTTGCCGTTCTGGGCGATGGTCTGCATCATCTGGTCGTTCAGATTGCCGCGTCCAAAGCCGAACACCGACAGGAAGACGCCGGTCTTGCGCTCCTGCTCGATCAGTCGCTTCAGATCGTCGTCATCGGTCTGGCCGACATTGAAGTCGCCGTCCGTGGCCAGCATCACACGGTTGATGCCGTCCTTGACGAAGGACTGCTGGGCAAGCTTGTAGGCTTCCTTGATACCCGCCTCGCCGGCCGTCGAGCCGCCCGGCTGCAGATTGTCGATGGCGTTGAGGATCTTGTCCTTCTCGGTGACCTTGGTCGGCATCAGCACGGTGCCGGCGTCACCGGCATAGGTGACGATCGAGATGGTGTCGTCCGCCTTGAGCTTGCTGACCAGCAGCCGGAAAGCCGACTTCAGCAGCGGCAGCTTGTCCGGCTCATCCATCGAACCCGAGACGTCGATCAGGAACACCAGATTGGCCTTGGGCTGCTCGACCGGCTTGATGTCGAAGCCCTTGATGGCGACGTGCATCAGCTTGGTGTGCCCGTTCCACGGCGTCGGCATGACGCTGACGGTCGAGTTGAACGGCGTCGAAGCCGAGTCCGGACCCTTCCAGTCATAGGGGAAGTAATTGACCATCTCCTCGACGCGGACCGTATCGGCCTGCGGCAGGTAGCCCTGCTTCAGCGAGCCGCGGACGAAGGAATAGGAAGCCGTGTCGACGTCGATCGAGAAAGTCGAGACCGGATCCTGAAGGGCTGCATGCACCGGATTGGTCTTGAAATCCTCGACGCGGTCGCGGTTTGGCTCCTGCGGCGCAATCTGGTCGGCCGGCATCGTCGAAGGCTGTGCCAGGTACTTGGATTCGGTCGCGCCGGCCATGCGGTTGACCCGCGCGCCGCCGGCCGGAGCAGCACTGCCGTCAAGCGAAAACTCGCGGCTCTCAACTGGCGCAGGCTCGGCCAACACGCCGCGTCCCAGCGCATCCTGCTGCGCCGGGGCGACAGCAACGGTCGATTCGGGCTTCGGCGGCGCGGGTGGCGTAAGCGGCGTAGTGGTGTCGCGGCTTCGCACATCGGCGTCGGTCTTCTTGTCGCCTTCAGGCGCCTGCTTTTCTTTTACCGGCGCGTTGATCGCCGGCCCATTGGTTGCCGGCTTGTCGGCCAGCGTCTCGGTGATCTTCTCGTCGCCGCCGAACGGCAACGGCTGTTCCCTCAGCATATGGAAGGTGGCGTATCCGGCGATCGGCAGGGCGACGAGCCCGGCAATGGCCGGCGTGGCGATGAGTTTCTTTTGCATGATCTCGCTCCAGAGCTTTTGTGCTCGCTCTGTGAGACGAAGCCCGCCGACCGATCCTTGGGTGACGGCAGAAATATTTTCCTGATCATAGGCGCTCATGGCGGCTTCGAAGGCGCGTGCCTTCGCGCTTTCGCCCGGCGCCGGTACTGCTGCGTCGCGCAGCCTGTTGAGTTCGTTGTCGTCGACCATGGTCACACTTCCCCGGCTGAACGCATCAACGTCTTCAGCCGTTTCTTCGCTTCATGGATGTGCCAGGAAACCGTCGTCTCCGAGATTGCCATCGCCTCGGCGGCGGCCGCGTGGCTCAAACCTTCGCCATAGACCAGAAGTACTGCATCGCGCTGCTTGTCCGGCAATTGCCGCACCGCTGCCCAGAGCGCCTCAGTCGGATCTTCGGGCTCGGCCGAGGCCTCTCCCGAAATCATGCTGTAGGCGCCGAAAGCCTCGGTCTTGACGTTTTCGCGCGTGGTCTTGCGCATCATGTCGCGCGCCGCGTTCAGCGTCACGGAATAGAGCCATGTCGTGAACGCGCCGCCGCCGCGATAGTCGCGGATCGCCTTGCCGAGACGGACACAGACCTCCTGGGCGATGTCTTCGGCATCGGCCTTCTTTCCGCACCAGCGATAGGCGGCGCGATAGACGAAGTCGTAGTGCCGCTCCAGCAATTTGCCGAAGGCACCCCTGTCTCCGCCCTTCGCCCGCCCGATCAATTCGGCGTCGGAGGCTTCGCTTTCATCCAGCATCATCGCCATCATTTGCCTGTTGGACGAAGGCTAATGGCCAATCCTTGGGGTTATGGAAAGATTTTTTTCCGAGGCGACGGATGCACGCGCAACAGGTGCGCTGAGATTCAGGTGAGGCCGAGCCGAAAACGATGGATTTCGAGAACCGGAGTGGAGCGTACTTTTGGTACGCGAGCACCGGAAGCACTGAAAGCCGTCGTTTGCAGGCCGGCCTCACCTGAATATCAGCACACCTGGCCCGAGGCCCAGCCGGACGACCAAGCCCACTGAAAATTATAGCCGCCCAGCCAGCCCGTGACATCGACGACTTCGCCGATGAAAAACAGCCCCGGCACGGATTTCGCCTGCATCGTCTTCTGATCGAGCCCGTTGGTATCGACACCGCCAAGCGTCACTTCCGCCGTGCGGTAACCCTCGGAGCCGGCCGGCTTGATGCGCCAGTCGTTGACGGCGGCTTCGACGGTTTTCATTTGCAGGTCTGTCAAATCAGCGAGATTGCCATCGATCCCACTGCGCTCGGCGACTGCTTGCGCAAGGCGCTTCGGCAAATGGTTTGCAAGCACCGTCTGCACCGCTTGCCTGCCGTTGACGCGCCGGGCGGCGCGAAGCAGTTCCGCCACATCCCTCCCCGGCAGCATGGCGATGCGGATCTCGTCGCCCTCGCGCCAATAGGACGATATTTGCAGGATGGAAGGCCCGCTCAAGCCGCGATGCGTAAACAGCATCGCTTCTGAAAACCGCGTCTTGCCGCAGGCGACTTCGGCATCGACGGCATTGCCGGCCAAAGGCGCCAGCCGCTCCAGCGTTCTTGCGTCGAAGGTAAGCGGCACCAGCGCCGGCCGTGTTTCCACCACCGCAAGGCCGAATTGCGCCGCAAGCTCGTAGCCGAAACCGGACGCGCCCATTTTGGGGATCGACTTGCCCCCGCAAGCCACGACTAACGAGCTGCAAGCGACGCTGCCAGCGGAGAGCGTCAGCACAAACCCGTCCGCGGTCTTGCTGACGTTCCTCACCTCGGTCGACAACGCCAGTTCCACACCCCAATCCTGCA
Organism: Mesorhizobium sp. M0626; assembly: GCF_040320665.1. Taxonomy (NCBI): domain Bacteria; kingdom Pseudomonadati; phylum Pseudomonadota; class Alphaproteobacteria; order Hyphomicrobiales; family Phyllobacteriaceae; genus Mesorhizobium; species Mesorhizobium sp. M0626. The sequence continues at coordinate 24,025 of NZ_JAMYQD010000002.1, forward strand.
TGTCGGAAACCAGCATGTCGATGATCAGCCGCGCCGAGCCGTCGCAAAACAGCTGTCCCAGCGTCTTCTCGTGATAGGCGATGCCGTGGCGTTCGACGAACTCGATGAAATCGCGCTGCGTGTAGCGGCTGAGCGCCGAGATGCAGAAATGCGGATTGCCCGAGATGAAATTCTTCGGGCTCGCATGGATGTTGGTGAAATTGCAGCGGCCACCGCCGGAGATGCGGATCTTCTCGCCGGGCTTTGCCGCGTGATCGAGCACCAGGACCGAGCGGCCGCGCTTGCCCGCCTCGATGGCGCACATCATTCCGGCCGCACCGGCGCCGATCACCACGACATCATAGGATTGCATCAGGCTGTTCGTTCCCGCTCGACCGGCGCTGTTTTAACAGGCCGCGCCAATCGTGCAGTCTCTACCCGTTCGTTGCGACTTCAGGCAACGCCTCGTTAGATCAGCGTCTCGGCGAACAGCGTCGTCAGTCGCTTCCAATGACGTTCGGCGCCGGCCGCGTTGAAGACGCTGTGGTCCGACACGCACCAGCCATGCGCCATGCCGGCATAGTTTTCGATGGCGTGGTCGACCTCCGCCACGCGCAGCGCCTCGACCAGCCGCGCCGACTGCTCCGGCGGAAAGCTGCGGTCCACCCCAGACGTTCCGACATAGACCCGCGCCTTGATCATTGCAGCCTTGCGGTGCGGACTGTCCGCGGCATCGCTGGCCAGATTGCCGCCATGGAAGCTTGCCGCCGCCAGGATGCGATCGGGATAGGTTGCAGCCGCATTCAAAGCCCGCGCCCCGCCCATGCAGTAACCAACGACACCGACCGGTCCGGTGACACCTTCAGCGGTAAGCGTGTCGAGGAACGCCCTGCTGTCGCGGATGGTCATGTCCTGTGTCGTGCCGTGGACCAACGCCGTCAGCGCGACCTTGGTCTCCTCGACGACGAAAGCGGTCTTGGGCTCGAACGGCCCGTAGGGTGCGTTGCGATAGAAAAGATCCGGCACCAGCACCGCATAGCCCTCACCCGCCAGCCGCTCCGCCATTGCGTCGAGCGCCGGTCGCGGACCGAAGGCGTCCATGTAGAGAATGATACCGGCCTTGACCGGGGAAACAGTCGCCGAACGGAACAATCCCGCCTTCGCCACGCCGTCTCCGGTCTCTATCTCAATGTCCTGCTTCGCCATGGCTCGCCCCATTGATTGTCGTGCGATACATATAAGCAGGCATTGGCAGGGCAAGCCGTTCCCTGACAATCCCGTTCAACACTTTGTGCAGGCGTTCAACGCCGCTACAGGCCAGCAAACGCCGTCATGTGAAAGGCCTGAACCTCAAGCGGATAGCGATGGGCCGTGCCATACGGACAAGCGTTGCGGTCGAGGCAGCCGCCGCCGCGGCATGGTTCGCCCTTCGATCCCCGCACATGCGCCAGGCAAGCCTGATGAGCGAAACCATCCGCGGAATAGGCGTCAACCGGACAGGATTTCAGGCAAGGTTTTGCCACACAGGCGTCGCAAAGGTGAATCGATGCGTGAGCTTCTGGAGCCGCGATCTCGTCTTCGAACAGCAACGCGCCGCGATAGGCATGCCAGAGCCCGTACTGCGGATGCATCAGGATGCCCAGCGGCGACGGTCTCAGCCCCTCCGCTCGCATCGCCCATTGCTGGAACGGCAGATAAGGTCTGTCCGAAGGCGAAACGGCGCGCGCGCCGAATTTCTCCGCCACCGCACCGATCACTTCGCGCGACCATGTGTCGAGCGGATTAGCAATGGTTTGCGGTTGCCGGTCGCGCCAGCGCAGGAAATGCGGCCAGGGTGCCGCTCCCGCCTGCCCGACCAACAGCACGGATTTGGCAGGGGCGGCTGAAGGGCTATGCGGCGGCGTTTCGCTTGTTGCGAAATTGAAGCCGCCGCGCAGGATGAGGCCGTCGGCGGAAAGCGCGGCCGCTATCTCGTCAGCCCGGCGCCGCGCAATCATCCCTTCTTGTCCGGGTCGGAGAAAGCGCTCCGCCAGACTTCCTTGTGGATGATGTTGGCGACTTTAGCCCCGCCTGACTCGGGCTCCTTTCAGGTGAAGGCGTCAGCCATCGACGCCTTCTTCGTTGCGATGTAGTCCTTCAACCCGTCGTCGATGCCCGGATCGAGATAAGGCGCCTCGTAGGTCTCCAGCCAGCGGCGGGCGAGTTCGTTGGCGCGCTGCGGCGCTGTCTTCTCGCCCTCGGCCAGCCACTGCTCGTAGGAATTGTTGTCCGCGATGCTGGAGCGGTAGAAGGCGGTCTGGAAATTGGCCTGGGTGTGGTCGCAGCCGAGATAGTGGCTGCCCGGGCCGACCTGGCGGATGGCGTCCATCGCCTGGCCGTTTTCCGACAGGTCGACGCCTTCGGAAAACTTTTGCGTCATGCCGAGCTGATCGATGTCCATCATGAACTTTTCGTAGCAGGAGGCCAGTCCGCCCTCGAGCCAGCCGGCTGAATGCAGCACGAAATTGGTGCCGGCAAGAATGGTCGAGTTGAGCGTGTTGGCGCTCTCATAGGCGGCCTGCGCGTCCGGAACCTTGGAGGCGCAGAGCGAGCCGCCGGTGCGGAACGGCAGATCGAGCCGGCGGGCAAGCTGTGCGGCGCCGTAGGAAACCATCGACGGCTCCGGCGTGCCGAAGGTCGGTGCGCCCGACTGCATCGAGATCGACGAGGCGAAGGTGCCGAACAGCACCGGCGCGCCGGGGCGGATCAACTGCGTGAAAGAGGCGCCGGCCAGCACCTCGGCCAGAACCTGGGTCAGCGTGCCGGCAACGGTCACCGGGCTCATCGCGCCGGCAAGGATGAACGGCGTGACGATGCAAGCCTGGTTGTGACGCGAATAAACCTTCAGCGCGCCCAGCATGGTTTCGTCGAACACCATCGGCGAATTGGCGTTGATCAGGCTGGTCAGCACGGTGTTGTTTTCGACGAACTCGTCGCCGAACACGATCTTGGCCATGGCGACGGTGTCTTCGGCCCGCTCTGGCGCCGTCACCGAACCCATGAACGGTTTGTCCGAATATTTGATGTGGCTGTAGATCATGTCGAGGTGGCGTTTGTTGACCGGCACGTCGACCGGCTCGCACACCGTGCCGCCCGAATGGTGGATCGACGGCGCCATATAGGCGAGCTTCACGAAATTCCGGAAATCCTCGATCGTCGCGTAGCGCCTGACACCGTCGAGATCGCGCACGAAGGGCGGACCATAGACCGGCGCGAAGACCGTGGCGTTGCCGCCGATCTGCACCGAACGCTCGGTGTTGCGCGCATGCTGGGTGTAGATGGACGGCGCGGTCTTCAGCAGCGAGCGGCAGAGGCCCTTGGGAAAATGCACGCGCTCGCCCTTGACGTCGGCGCCCGCCTCTTTCCAAAGCTGCAGCGCCTCGGCGTCGTCGCGAAAGATGATGCCGATCTCTTCCAGCACCGTATCGGTGTTGTTTTCGATAATCGCCAGGCCTTCCTCGTTGAGGACCTCATAGATGTTGATCTTGCGCTTGATATAGGTGAGCTGGGTGCCCGGTCCGCCGCCCGAGCGCGCCGCCCGCCTTGCAGCCGCGCCGCCGCTGGCAGCACGTCCACGTCGCGCATTGGACGCTTCCTGGTCGACTGACGCGTTTTCACTCATGATCGTTTTTCCCTAAAAACCGTTTGCGGCCGCGTATGGCGGCTTCTCGCCCGGATCGTAGCCATGCACCCTATTCGAAACGGCCCGCCAGCGCCAACGCCTGTCGCAAAATCGACAAGAATTCCAATAGATTTGCGGTCGCTTTCCTTTTGCGGGAAGTCGCAAATCAGCTATGGATACCTGCCCCCGCCGGGTTAGGTATTGACGCGATTATTTTAAGCCGCCGTGATCGCATCCGCGCGGCAAGGAGCCCGAGAAAAATGGCCGACGACGAGATCATCCTCTCCGAGCTTTCCGACGACGAGTTGGTGCAGCAGATGCACGACGATCTCTATGACGGGCTGAAGGAAGAGATCGAGGAAGGCACCAACATCCTGCTCGAGCGCGGCTGGGTGCCCTACAAGGTGCTGACCGAAGCTCTGGTCGAAGGCATGCGCATCGTCGGCGAGGACTTTCGCGACGGCATCCTGTTCGTTCCCGAGGTGCTGCTGTCGGCCAACGCCATGAAGGCCGGCATGTTCATCCTGCGCCCGCTGCTGGCCGCCACCGGCGCGCCGAAGCAGGGCAAGATGGTGATCGGCACCGTCAAGGGCGACATCCACGACATCGGCAAGAACCTCGTCGGCATGATGATGGAAGGCGCCGGCTTCGACGTCATCGATCTCGGCATCAACAATGCGGTGGAAAAATACCTCGACGCCATCGAGCAGCACCAGCCCGACATTATCGGCATGTCGGCGCTTTTGACCACGACCATGCCCTACATGAAGGTCGTCATCGACACGATGAAGGAAAAGGGCATCCGCGACGACTATGTCGTCCTGGTCGGCGGCGCGCCGCTCAACGAGGAATTCGGCAAGGCCGTCGGCGCCGATGCCTATTGCCGCGACGCGGCTGTGGCGGTCGAGACCGCGAAGGACTTCATGAAGCGCAAGCATAATATGCGCGCTTCAGCCTGATCTCTTCCGTAAGGCGTCTGGCCCACAATCGAAAGCCGCGCCTTGCAGCGCGGCTTTTTTGTTCCCAGCTATTGGAACGGATGGCTGCGTCAGGGTTTGGTGACGGTGTCGTCGACGGCTTTGGCAGTCGATTTGATATCCCGGCCGACACCACGGACGGTGTTGGCACAGGCCGTAAGCGCCAGGACGCAGGCAAGGATTGCAATCGGCGCAACGCGTAACAGTTTCATGGACGGTTTATCCCTCTCTCGATAGATTCGCCCCACAGCAACGAAGGCCGCTTCGACCGGGTTCCATGGCCAGAATGCAAAAAACGAAACCGAATCAGGACGACAGGCTGCTGGTCATCGCCTGTGGAATGATTGCGCGCGAAGTTTTGGCCGTCAAGGAGCAGCTCAAGCTCGACCATCTCGACCTGACCTGCCTGCCGGCGGAGTTCCATTTCTACCCCGACCGCATCGCACCGGCGATGGACAAGGCGATCGAAAAGGCCAAGGCGGAAGGCTATAGCAACATCTTCGTTGGCTATGCCGATTGCGGTACCGGCGGCATGCTCGACCGGGTCCTGGAGAAGCACGGCGTCGAGCGCATGGCCGGGCCGCACTGCTTTGCCTTCTACCAGGGCATGGACGCCTATGCGAAGGTCGCCGACGACGACATGATGTCGTTCTACATGACCGATTTCCTGTGCCGCCAGTTCGACGCCTTCTTCATGAAGCCGCTCGGCCTCGACAAGCACCCGGAGCTGATCAAGGACTATTTCGGCAACTACCAAAAGCTGATCTACATCGCCCAGACCGACGATCCGGAACTCGACAAGGTCGCCGAGAAGGCCGCGAAGATGCTTGGCCTCGCCTATGAGCGCCGCTCGACCGGCTATGGCGACCTGACGACTGAATTGGCGCGGGTGGCGGCACATCCAGAAGAAGTGCGTTAGGCGCCCGACTTCGGATTATTTGCTCTCCGGTTGCGGATCCGACACGAAATCGACAACGCGGCCGTTGTCTAACCGGATCGGCCCTCTTGCAGTTGGATCCTTGCGCAAAGCCTCTGCAAGCAGAGCGTCGACTGTGTCGAGATTGACCTGCAGAATTTTGCGGTCGCCCAGTTCCCAGTACTCGCCTTCATCGAAGACGTCGAACTTGTCGAAAAAAGGAGCAACTTTGCGAAGCAACTCGATGATCTCGATATGCGCCTCCGACCCCGCAAACTGGGTCTTGCAATATTGCTGCATGAAGAGGTCCCTGTCGAACTCGAACCTTAGGCGATCCGACTTGGGATGCGGCAGGCATTCTATCCCCATGACCGGGCCGATATAGTCAACGCTGCGTTCGTCGATGACCCGGTTGAGAACCATTTCGGCCTCGTCTATCGGCCGAAATCGCCAGTCTCGAGCGATGGCAAGCGCTTCAACTTCCTGCAACAGCGCAAGATATTGTTCCTCTCCGCGCAGTTGTCCCTCAAAATGGATTGTAACCCCCACGCGCACCTCCCGCGGAACATACCGCTGTTAAGCACGGATGACAGGCCGCCGCGAATGGGTAAGTTGTGCGCTGGAAGATAGAATCGGCTGCTCCAGCCGCGCCAACATGGATACCACCGATGACCGCTCGCGTCCTGCTCGCCGCCGTTTGCCTGCTCTGTTTCGCCCTGCCCGCTCGCGGCGACGGCGAGGTGCAGAAGATCATCACGCCTGCCGACAAGGTTCGCCTCGACAAATATGGCGAGACCCGCAAGGCGGCGCTGGCCGAGGCAAAAGCGGGAGACCCGGCTGAGGTCAGCCAACTCGACGCGCTGCTGGCAAAGCCGATAGTGGCCTTTTCCGACAAGGACCTGAGCGGCAACTGGCAATGCCGAACCATCAAGGTGGGCCTGACCGGCCCGCTGGTCATCTATGGCTGGTTCAAGTGCAAGGTCACGGACGATGGCTCCGGCTGGCAGCTGGAAAAGGTCAGCGGCTCGCAACGCACCAAGGGCCGTTTCTTCGACGATGGCGAAAAACGCGCGATCTATCTCGGCTCCGGCTATGTCAATGACAACAAGCCAAAACCCTATGGCAGCGGCCCGGAAAGCGACCAGGTCGGCTATGCCTTCCGCACCAGCGCCAATGAATGGCGCATCGAATTCCCGGCGCCCTACTACGAATCGAAACTCGACATCATCGAGTTCAAGCGCTGATCCGTTGGTCTCTCGCTGGCCGGGCGGTCATCAAGATTTAACCTCGCCCGGCACAGAATTGAGCCGGGCAGCGCACGGCAAATGGTTGCGCGCCGGCAAGAAAGCGCGCCATGGCCTCAGCGGTTGAAAAAAGTGCTGCGATCGTCATCGTCACCGAAGGCGGGCCGCACATCTGGGCAATCGTCAACGCCATCGCCGACCAGTTCGGTCCTGTCAGCGTCATCCTCGAAAGCCCTGAATCCAAAAAACAATTGCTGCTCGGCCGGGTGCGCCGCCAGGGCTTGTTTTCGGCCATCGGTCAACTCGGCACGATGGTGTTGACGAGGCTCGGCAAGCGCTTCTTCGCTGGCCACGCAGAGCGGCTCATCGCCGATCAGAAGCTTGAGACCGAGCCGAAGCCGGGACAAAAGATCATCCACGTCTCCTCCGCCAACGCAGCCGATTGCCTGCAGGCGATCGCCGACATCCGCCCGGGCGTGGTGCTGCTCGCCGGCTGCCGGCTCTTGTCCCGGCAGACGCTGGCGCAAATGCCCTGCCCGGTGCTCAACTACCACGCCGGCATCGCGCCCAAATACCGCGGCATGAATGGCGGCTACTGGGCGCTGGCCTCCGGCGATCTCCAGAATTTCGGCACCACCGTGCATCTGGTCGACGCCGGCGGCGACACCGGCGGCGTGTTGAAACAGGCGCGCGGCAAGCCGGAGCCCGGCGACACTATTTCGAGCTATGCGTTGCGCCAGGCGGCGTTCTCGCGTGACATCTGCGTCGAGGCGGTCCGCGGTGCCTTGGACGGCAAGCTTGTCACGATCGACCCCGGCCTGCCGTCGAAACAATGGTACCATCCGACGATCTGGTTCTATCTCTGGACCGGCCTGACCAAGCGGGTTTGGTAGCCAGCCTTCCCTCGGAATCTCGCCTTTCTTTTTGCGACGTCCAATAGCGTCGCTTTTGAATGCGCGCGCGTCGTCCCATAACAAGCAGCCCCACTGCGCATCCGGCAATGCTCGCACCTGCTGGAGAAAGTGGTGGAGCGTCGTTTCCCTCATGGACGCACGGCGCTCTACAGGGAGTGAGAGAATTCATGGCCGATCTGATTGTCGTCTATTGGCGCGACATCCCCGCCCAGGTCATCGTCAAGAAGGGCCGGCAGAACGCCAAGCGCGAACTGCCGCTGCGCTTCACCGAGGCGATCGACATGTGCGCCATGCGCACCGGCGCCGGCGGCACCGACGATTACCTCGCCGAATGGCGCAAGGCCGATCCGATCCCCGTCGGCGACGACCTCGAAGCCGAGGTCGAGAAGGCATTCAGCGACATCGACGCGAAATACGACCGCGAGCGGCTGGTCGCTCTGGTCAAGGCGGGCGGGAAAGAAAATGTCTGAAACCACTCCTGCCAAAGAGGGGCCAAGGGTTACCCAGCCGGTTACCCAGGCCACTCAGGTCAAGAAAGCAGCGCCGAAATCCGACTACAAGCCGGCCGACGTGTCGCCGCAGCGGCGCGTGCAGCGGTCGTTTGCCATCAGGCTGTGGTCCATTCGGCACTCGCGATTGCTCGAATGGTTCTACTCCAGGTTCGCCGACATGTTCCTGCTTCTTCATCCGCTTTGGAAAGGCCTCGGCTATGGGCGCGTCGAGGCGCCGATCAAGTTTGTCGAAAGGCGCGTCAAGGGCTTCATGTTCGACTGCCGCATGTGCGGCCAGTGCATCCTGTCCTCGACCGGCATGTCGTGCCCGATGAACTGCCCCAAGCAGCTGCGCAACGGCCCTTGCGGCGGTGTGCGCGCCAACGGCAATTGCGAGGTCGAGCCCGATATGCCTTGCGTCTGGGTTAAGGCCTGGGAAGGCTCGCGGAACATGGAGCATGGCGACAGGATCCTGACCGTGCAGAAGCCGGTCGACCAGTCGCTGCGCGAAACCTCGGCCTGGCTGCGGGTGACGGCGCAGTCGGCAGCGGCCCGTGAAGCAGCGGCCAAAGCCAACACTGGAGCGGCCGCGTGATCGGCCGCCAGCGCGATGAAAACCCGGCCGGCATCCATCTGCCGCTCGATCCCCTGCCCGGCCACTCCTCACGTGGCCGACTGGAGCGTGTGCTGCGGCGCGGCGAATTCGCGGTTACCACCGAGCTCAACCCGCCCGACAGCGCCGATCCCGAAGACGTCTATAACCGCGCGAAAATCTTCGACGGCTGGGTCGACGCCATCAATGCCGTCGATGCCTCCGGCGCCAACTGCCACATGTCCTCGGTCGGCATCTGCGCGCTTTTGACCCGCATGGGCTATGCCCCGATCATGCAGATTGCCTGCCGTGACAGGAACCGGATCGCCATCCAGGGCGACGTGCTGGGCGGTGCGGCGATGGGCGTCGCCAACATGCTGTGCCTCACCGGCGACGGCGTCCAGGCCGGCGACCAGCCCGGCGCCAAGCCTGTCTTCGACCTCGATTCCATGTCGTTGCTGGAAACCTGCCGCATCATGCGCGACAACGGCAAGTTCCTGTCCGGCCGCAAGTTGACGACGCCGCCGCAAATTTTCCTCGGCGCCGCCGTCAACCCCTTCGCGCCACCCTTCGATTTCCGCCCGATCCATCTCGGCAAGAAGATCGCCGCCGGCGCGCAGTTCGTGCAGACGCAGTATTGCTTCGACGTGCCGATGTTCAGAACCTTCATGCAGAGGGCGCGGGACTTGGGGCATACGGAAAAAGTTTTCATCCTGTGCGGCGTCGGCCCGCTGGCTTCGGCCAAGACGGCCAAATGGATCCGCTCCAACGTGCCGGGCATTCATATTCCCGATACCATCATCAAGCGGCTGGAAGGCGCGCAGGACCAGAAGAAGGAAGGCAAGCAGCTCTGCACCGACATCATCAACGAGGTGAAGGAAATTCCTGGTGTCTCCGGCATCCATGTGATGGCCTACCGCCAGGAGGAATATGTCGCCGAGATCGTCGATGAATCGGGTGTGCTGAAAGGCCGCCAGCCATGGAAACGTGAGATCCGCCACGACGATCAGATGGTCGCCGACCGGCTCGAGAGCATACTGCACGACGACATTACCGAAACGCAGGTGGATATGGTGAAGACCGCGCACTGACAGCGCGGACGGCCAGCCATTTGCTTGAATGAAACCAGACAACGATATAAAGAAATCTTTATATCAGGCGGAGAGACTTCATGACCCGGACCATCGTCGCCTCGGCGACACGAGAGATCATCATCGGCTTCGACCAGCCTTTCTGCGTCATCGGCGAGCGCATCAACCCGACCGGCCGCAAGAAGCTGGCCGCCGAGATGATCGCCGGCAATTTCGAGACCGTCATCAAGGATGCGCTGGAACAGGCCGCCTGCGGCGCCACCATGCTCGACGTCAATGCCGGCGTCACCTCCGTTAATCCGAACGAAACCGAACCCGGCCTGCTGGTGCAGACGCTGGAGATCGTCCAGGGCCTGGTCGACCTGCCGCTGTCGATCGACTCGTCGGTCACCGCCGCCATCGAGGCAGCGCTCAAGGTCGCCAAGGGCCGCCCGCTGGTCAACTCCGTGACCGGCGAAGAGGAAAAGCTCGAAGCCATCCTGCCGCTGGTCAAGAAGTACAACGTTCCAGTCGTCGCGATCTCCAACGACGAGACCGGCATTTCGATGGATCCGGATGTGCGCTTCGCCGTCGCCAAGAAGATCGTGCAGCGCTGCGCCGATTTCGGCATTCCGGCGCATGACGTCGTCGTTGACCCGCTGGTGATGCCGATCGGCGCGCTCGGCGATGCCGGCCGCCAGGTCTTCGCGTTGCTGCGCCGTCTGCGCGAAGAGCTCAAGGTCAACACCACTTGCGGCCTGTCCAACATTTCGTTCGGCCTGCCGCACCGCCACGGCATCAACGCCGCCTTCATCCCGATGGTGATCGGCGCCGGTATGACGAGCGCTATCATGAACCCGGTGCGCCCGCAGGAAATGGAAGCCGTGCGCGGCGCCAACGTGCTCAACGGCACCGACGAGAACTGCACCAACTGGATCCGCACCTACAAGGATTACAAACCGGCCGAAGGCGGCCAGGCGGTCGCAGCGCCCACCGCCGTTAACGCTCCGGGCGAAGGCGGCGGCAATGGCGGGCGCCGTCGCGGCGGCCGTGAAGCCCGCATGGCCAGGGGATAAGCGCGCAATCGTGAACTCGCCTGCAAACATTACTGATCCGCTCGTGCTGTTCATGCCGTCAGGCAAGCGCGGGCGGTTTCCCGTCGGCACACCGGTGCTCGATGCCGCACGTCAGCTCGGCGTCTATGTCGAGAGCGTCTGCGGTGGCCGCGCCACCTGCGGTCGCTGCCAGATCGAAGTGCAGGAAGGCAATTTCGCCAAGCACAAGATCGTCTCGTCCAACGACCACATCTCGCCCAAGGGCGCCAAGGAAGAGCGCTATGAGCGCGTCCGCGGCCTGCCCGAGCGGCGCCGCCTGTCCTGCTCGGCGCAGATTCTCGGCGACCTCGTCATCGACGTGCCGCAGGACACGGTCATCAACGCCCAGACCATCCGCAAGGATGCCGACACGCGCGTCATCGCCCGCGATGCGGCGATCCGCATGTGCTATGTCGAGATCGAAGAGCCCGACATGCACAAGCCGCTGGGCGATCTCGACCGCCTCAAGATCGCCTTGATGAAGGATTGGGGCTTTAAAAACCTCGAATTCGACTTCTACCTGATGCCGCAGGTGCAAGGCATACTGCGCAAGGGTAACTGGACCGCGACCGCGGCCATCCACAAGGATGCCGAAAGCGACATCGCCCGCGTCATAGCACTCTGGCCCGGCCTCAAGAACGAGGCCTATGGACTGGCCTGCGACATCGGCTCGACCACCATCGCCATGCATCTGGTATCGTTGCTGTCGGGCCGCGTCGCCGCTTCGTCGGGCACCTCCAACCCGCAGATCCGCTTCGGCGAGGATCTGATGAGCCGTGTCTCCTATGTGATGATGAACCCGGACGGCCGCGAAGGCATGACGGTCGCCGTGCGCGAGGCGATCTCGGGCCTGGTCGACAAGGTCTGCGCGGAAGGTAATGTCCAGCGCAACGACATCCTGGATTCCGTCTTTGTCGGCAATCCGATCATGCACCATCTGTTCCTCGGCATCGATCCGACCGAACTCGGCGGCGCGCCCTTCGCGCTCGCCGTCTCGGGCGCGGTGCGCATCAAGGCCTCCGATATCGGCCTGAAACTCAACCAGGGCGCCCGCCTCTATATGCTGCCTTGCATTGCCGGCCATGTCGGCGCCGATGCGGCGGCCGTGACGCTGTCGGAAGGCCCGCATCGCCAGGACGAGATGATGCTGATCGTCGACGTCGGCACCAATGCCGAGATCGTGCTTGGCAACCGCAAGCGGGTTGTCGCAGCCTCCTCGCCCACCGGTCCCGCCTTCGAGGGCGCGGAAATCTCCGGCGGCCAGCGCGCTGCCCCCGGCGCCATCGAACGCGTGCGCATCGACCCCGATACGCTGGAGCCGAAATACCGCGTCATCGGCTCTGAACTCTGGTCCGACGATCCCGGCTTCCTCGACAGCGTGCAGGCGACCGGCGTCACCGGCATTTGCGGCTCCGGCATCATCGAGATCGTGGCCGAAATGTACCTCGCCGGCATCATCTCCGAGGATGGAGTGATCGACGGGTCGCTGGCCGAGCGGTCGCCGCGCGTCACGGTCAACGGCCGCACCTTCTCTTATGTCTTGAAGGAAGGCGAACCCAAGATCACCATCACCCAGACCGACGTGCGCGCCATCCAGCTTGCCAAGGCGGCGCTCTATGCCGGCACCAAGCTTCTGATGGAAAAGCAGAACACCGAACACGTCGACCGCATCCATTTCGCCGGCGCCTTCGGCTCGTTCATCGATCCGAAATACGCCATGGTGCTTGGGCTGATCCCGGATTGCGACCTCGACAAGGTCTCGGCCGTCGGCAACGCCGCCGGTGCCGGCGCGCGGATGGCGCTGCTCAACCGCGGCTATCGCCGCGAGATCGAGGACACGGTCAGCCACATCGAGAAGATCGAGACCGCACTGGAGCCGAAATTCCAGGAGCATTTCGTCTACGCCATGGCGCTTCCCAACAAGGTCGATCCGTTCCCGAAACTGTCGGCGGCGGTGAAATTGCCGCCACGCAAGACCGTCAGCGAGGATGGCGTCGCCGGCGACGCCGCCCCGCGCCGGCGTTCGCGCGAAGGCCATGCCGCCAGGCGCAGCCGGGAATAAGCCGCCTTACGAAGGCCGCCAATTCGCCCAATTTCATTTGTATGCAAATGTTTCCAGATCGCACCGATCTGGAAACCGAAACGCTGTTTTGGCGCAATCCGTCCGATACAGACGTGAAGCATTTAACGGACATCGAATGGCGGACCGGACTATTCCGCCGCCACAACGCTCCAAAGGAGAATAGAGATGTTCGAGACCCTGGGCCGTTTTCGTGCGGCCATGAAGAATGCACAGGCCGTGCGCGCCATGAACAACCTGCCACCCGAAATCCAGAAGGACATCGGCTGGCCCGTGTCGCCGCGCATCGACGCCCAGACCAACCTGTCGCGTCTGATCCTGGGCTCGGGCCGCTGATGACCTTCGCCGACAAGTGCAAATTGCTGACCAAGCGCCAGGGCCGCCGCATGGTCCCGGCTGCGACCGACATCAAGCTGCGCGCCGCGCTGCTGCCCGGCGCTGAGCCGCGCTGCGCAAAACAGCGGACCTGGCTGATCAAACAACCGTGTTGGCTTGGGCCAGAATCTTGACATTTCGGCTGGAGGTACGATCTTCGAGACAGTGGGGGAATTCTCTTAGTCGGCTGCGGCCGAGCTTGTGTACGCGAATGCCCAGTTTCAAAAGCCACCTCGTTTCCTTCATCCTCCGGCACAGCCGCAAGAAGGCATTTGCCAGCCCGGAAAACCTGCAGCGCTGGATCGCCTATGCCCGCAAGACCGAGGATCATCATCCCCCGGCATTGCTGCGGGAGCAGCTCGATATCACCGAGCGCAGCGTCGATGGCTTCCCTGTCTACGAGATCGCGCCGAAGGCCGGCGAACGCAGGCGCATCCTCTACATGCATGGCGGCGCCTATGTCTTCCAGATCACATCCTATCATTGGGGGTTGATCGCCGAGGTGGCCGAGCGCTTGGGTTTCGGCATCACCGTGCCGATCTATCCCATCGCGCCGGAGCATGATTTCCACGCCATGTTCGGCATGGTCGGCGACGTCTACCGGCAGATGCTGGATGAGACCGACGCTGAAGACATCGTCTTCATGGGCGATTCCGCGGGCGGCAACATGGCCGTCGTGCTGACCATGATGGCGGCTGAGGAAGGCCTGCCCTTGCCGTCGCGCCACGTGCTGATTTCACCCGGCCTCGACATGTCGCTGTCCAACCCCGAAATGTTCGAGGCGGAACGCAACGATCCGTGGCTCGGCATTTCCGGCGGGCTGGAAGCGATCCGCATGTACAGTGCCGGCATCGATCGCAGGGACTGGCATATCAGTCCGCTCTATGGCGACCTCTCGGTGCTGCCGCAGACCCTGCTTCTGACCGGCTCGCACGACCTGCTCAGCCCCGACAATCTGATCTTCGCCAAAAAGGCACGCGCTGCCGGCGTCGATATCGACGTCGTCTATGAGGAAGGCATGTTCCACGTCTGGCCGCTGATCGAGATGCCGGAGGCGCGTCGCGCCAGGGACAGCATCGTCGCCTTCCTTGAAGGTGAGCCCACCAAGCGGCGCGCAACTGCGCGGCGCACGGCGCGACCCGCTCTCGCGGCGCGCCCCGCCCAAGCAGCGGAATAGCAGAGCAATTCCAGGAAAAGTGTAAAACGGTTTTCCCGGGAAAGCGTGTAGCGCTTTCCCTTGGGAATTGAGTCAAAACAAGGAGTTAGAGCGGCTCGCCGTTTCCGTGAAACGGTGAACCGCTCTAGAACTTGCCGGTTTCGCGGAAAAGCTCGAACGTCGCACGGATATGGTCGGCGACGGCCTTGACCGGCGCGCTGGCATCCGGCGACACCACCATCGCCAGATTGTAGGTGCCGATATCGGGCATGCCGTCCTTCGGGCAAAGCTCGACCATGTCGTTGCCCAGGAACGACTTCGGCAACGGTGCAACCGCGAGATCCGACATGATGGCGGCGCGCTGGCCTGCCGTGTGGGCGCTCATATAGGCGATGCGGTAATTGCGGCCTTCACGGCTCAGCGCATCGAGCGCGCCGGCCCGCCAGGCGCAGCCCTCTTCCCACAGCGACACCGGCAAAGGCTCGCGCAGATGCGCGCTGCCGCCCTTGGCGCCGGCCCAGACGATCGGCTCGGTGAGCAGCACCTCGGCGCCGAGTGCGCTGGTCTTGTAGGAATTGGTCAGCAGCGTGATGTCGAGCGCCCGGTCGTCCATGCGGCGGCGCAGATTGCTGCTCTGGTCGATGGTGACGTCGACGGCAATCGACGGATGCGACTGCGCGAAACGCTTCAGCACATGCGGCAACACGCGCTCGCCATAGTCGTCCGGCGAGCCGAGCCGCACCACGCCGACGATCTCGGGGATGATGAACTTCGACACCACCTCGCGGTTGATCGACAACAGCCGGCGGGCATAACCGAGCAGCATCTCGCCATCCGTGGTCAGCGTCACCGAGCGCGCATCCCGCGCGAAAACAGAGCGCCCGAGAATGTCCTCGAGCTTCTTGATCTGCATGGAGACCGCCGACGGCGTGCGGAACACCGCATTGGCCGCCGTGGTGAAACTGCCGGTCTCTGCAATGGCCACGAAGGTGCGCAAAACGTCGAGATCGAGCAGCGGCAGCGGATGATTGAGTGGGGCGTTCATCGGGATCGACCTTCAATTTTTCTGATGTGAAGCATCATTCCATTTCGTTTGATTGAACATCAGATTGGGAGGATAGTCAACTCCATCGAAGGCAGGACGTGCCATGGCTCCAACGCTCCTGACACGGAATTGCACTCGATGCGGAATATCCAGGCGACGGAACGCGTTCATGCGGGACGTGCCACAACCAAAGGAGAATGAAATGTCTATCCTGTCATCCATCGGTCGGCTTGCGACCGAATTGAGCGCGGCCCGCGCCCGCTTCCAGACCGAACGTGCGATCCGCTCGCTGCCGATCGAACTGCAGAAGGATATCGGCTGGCCTGAAGCTGCCGACACCAAGACCGGTGCACGCCACGGCGTCGGATCCTGGGCTGGAGCAAAGTAAACCATTGTGTACCTTGTGCTGAAGGCCTGCCGCGCAGACCAGCCCGGCAGGCCTTCTCTATTGGCCCTGCAGGCTTTCTCCAACTTATTTGCACTCAAATGATTTTCAGAGCCGTGTCGCCGCTGCATGGCGCATATGCGTCACTTGCATGGCGCCTCAATGTCGCCGGTAACACACTGTAAGTAATCGTAAATTTTGGGCAGCATGCCCAATAATGTCGCAAACGATGTCGCATTTCCATTCAAGCGCTTCGCATTTGCGATTTAGTTTCTGCTCACGCAGGCCTATATCACCGTCAGCAAACGAGCTGCCCCACTCCATCAAGCGAAGGCGACCCGTCTGAGCAACCGATAGGAGATGATGATGAAGCTTTTTGCCCGCCTCTTTGCCCGCCGCGAAATGAACCTGACGACCGCTCTCGAGCGCCAGCGCCTTGCCAATACCATGCCCGGCCAGACCGGTGCCATGAATGCGGTGCGCCTCGGTTTCGTTGCCTGAGATAACGGCTAGCGCTCAGCGCTTCCCTGCCGCTGCCGATAGTCGATAACAGCGCCGCTTCGGCTTGACCGAAGCGGCGTTTCTCATTTTTGGCACCTATGCCGCCGCCACCATGCCCAATCCGTCGGCAGCCCGTGCCTGTCATCCCGGACGATTGCTCATTTGCGACCCATGTCGCAAATATAGTTTCCGCTTAGCCCCCTAGCCGATTGACAGGAATGGTTTTTCCTGATGTCGCTGTGCTGTTCGCGACATCCTGTTCGCGCCATGGCCGCGTGAGGTTCCCTTGAACGCCGTAAAGCATCCGATCAAGCGATCGTTTGTATTCTTCCTTGTCCCGGACTTCACCATGATCGCCTTTGCGACGGCGCTCGACCCGCTGCGCTCGGCCAACCGCATGCTCGGCTATGAGGCCTATCGCTGGCGCCTCGCCAGCATCGACGGCAAGCCGGTGCGCGCCTCCAACGGCGTCGAATGCGCCGTCAACACCTCGCTCGAGGAAGAGCGCAAGAAAATGGCCGGGCCGGATCGGCCGAACATGGCCATCGTCTGCAGCGGCATGAATGTCGAGCGCTACCAGAACAGGTCGGCCTTCGCCTGGCTGCGCGAGGAATACAACAGAGGCGTCGCCGTCGGCGGCCTGTGCACCGGCGCGCATATCCTTGCCGCCGCCGGCCTGCTCTCCAACAAGCGCTGCGCCATCCATTGGGAAAACCTGCCGGGCTTTTCCGAGGCCTTTCCCAAGGCCAACGTCTTTGCCGACCTCTTCGAGATCGACCAGAACATCTACACCTGCGCCGGCGGCACCGCCGCCCTCGACATGATGCTCAAGCTGATCGGCGACGATTTCGACGACAATCTGGTCAACCGCGTGTGCGAGCAGGTGCTGACCGACCGCGTGCGCAGCCCCACCGACCGCCAGCGCCTGCCGCTGCGCGCCCGCCTCGGCGTGCAGAATTCCAAGGTGCTGACCATCATCGAACTGATGGAAGGCAACCTCTCCGAGCCGCTGTCGCTGATCGAAATCGCCGACCACGTCGACCTGTCGCGCCGCCAGATCGAGCGGCTGTTCCGCACCGAGATGGGCAGGTCCCCTGCCCGCTACTACCTGGAAATCCGCCTCGACCGCGCGCGACACCTTTTGATCCAGTCGTCGATGCCGGTGGTCGAAGTGGCGGTCGCCTGCGGCTTCGTCTCGGCGTCGCATTTCTCCAAATGCTACCGCGAGCTCTATGCCCGCTCGCCGCAGCAGGAGCGCGTCGACCGCAAGCAATTGCTGGCGGCCTGATCCGAAAACGCACTCAGGCTTCGGCGGGCTGCGCCTGTACTGTGCGCATCGCCTCGACGCGGATATCCTCGGTCAGCCGCGCCTTCAGGCCTGAGAATTCCGGGCTGGTCTTCAGCGTGTAGTGGCGTGGATGCGGCAGGTCGATGGCGACATCCGACTTGATGCGGCCTGGCCGCGCGCTCATCACGATCACCCGCGAAGCGATGAAGATCGCCTCCTCGATGTCGTGGGTGACGAACAGCACTGTCTTCTTGCGCCGCTCCCAGATGCCGAGCAGCAGTTCCTGCATCAGTCCGCGCGTCTGGTTGTCGAGCGCACCGAACGGCTCGTCCAGCAACAGGATTTCGGGATCGTTGGCCAGCGCCCGGGCGATCGCCGTGCGCTGCTGCATGCCGCCGGACAGCTGCTTTGGCCAATGGTTCTCGAAGCCCTTCAGCCCGACGAGGTCGACATAGGAAGCGACGATCCCGTCTCGCTCCTTTTCGGCCATGCTGCGTTCGCGCAGGCCGAAGGCGATATTCTGCGCCACCGTCAGCCACGGAAACAGCGTGTAGGACTGGAACACCATGCCGCGATCCGGTCCCGGCCGCGTCACCGCCTTGCCGTCAAGCAGCACACGGCCTTCGCTCGGCGCTTCCAGGCCGGCAACGATCCTGAGCAGCGTCGACTTCCCGCAGCCGGACGGCCCCAGAATGGTGATGAAGTCGTTGGCCGCGACCGCAAGGTCGACCGGCATCAGCGCCTTGACCGGCTGCCCGCCGCGCACGCCGGCGAAGGTTCGCGAGACGCCTTCGATAAGCAACTTGCTCATGCCAGGCTCCAGGGAAAGAGCCAGCGATTGAACGCCTTGAAGGCGAAGTCGGACAACAGTCCGATCAGCCCGATGACGATGATGCCGAAGATGATCTGCCCTGTCGCCAGCCGCGACTGGCTGTTGATGATCATGTAGCCGATGCCTGAGGACGAACCGATCAGCTCGGCGACGATGACATAGGTCCAGGCCCAGCCGAGCACCAGCCGCAGCGTCTCGGCAATCTCGGGCGCATTGGCCGGCATGATGACCCGTTTGACGATACCGCTGTTGGTCGAGCCCAGCGTATAGGCCGCCTCGACCAGGTCGCGCCGCGTCGAGCCCACCTTGACCGCGACGATCAGGATGATCTGGAACACCGAGCCGACGAAGATGACCAGCAGCTTTTCCAGCTCGCCAATGCCGGCCCACAGGATGAGCAGCGGAATGAAGGCCGAAGCCGGGAGGTAGCGGGCGAAGGAGACGAACGGCTCCAGAAACGCCTCTATTGGTTTCCAGGCGCCCATGGCGATGCCGATCGGCACGGCGACGATCGACGCCAGCAGGAACCCGCCGAAGACCCGCCAGATGGTGATCAATATGTCGAGCCAGAAGCGGTCCTCGACCAGCAGCCGCCAACCATCCCGCAGCATCGACAGCGGGTCGGCGAGGAAGATGCGGTTGACGTGGCCGCCAAGCGTGATCCACGCCCAGAAGGCGACGAACAGCACGAAGAAGGAAATGCCAAGCACGGTTCGAATGCCCGGCGACACCGGATGCAAGGGGCGCATCTTCAGATCGTCCGCATCGTCAAATCATCACTTGTCCAGGAGAGAGCGACGGCCCTAGGCGCCGCCGCACAATGGTCAAAGGCGAGGCCTGTCAGTTCGCCACCGCGCTGGTGTCGGCCAGCGTGGCAACGTCTGGCGCTTCCTTGATCAACCCCATCTGCAGCAGAAGCTCGCCGGCGGTCTTGGAAAAGTCCTGGAATTCCTTGGTGAAGAACTGCTTGTTCTCCGCCTTGTCGGCCCATTTCAGGTATTTCGCCGAATCCTCGAATTCTTTCGCAGACTGCTTCACGTCGGCGCCCATGATCTCGTAGGATCTCTGCGGATCGCTCTTGATCAGGTCGAGCGCTTCGAAATAGCTGTCGGCCAGCGCCTTGGCAGCGTCTGGATTGGCGGTGAGGAATTCAGGCGTGCAGCCGACCGTGTCGAGCACCATCGGATAGTCGAGCGTGGTCGCTAATATGTGGCCCTGATCGGACTTGTCGCGCACCGCCGAGATGAATGGCTCATAGGTGACCGCCGCATCGTTCTGGCCGGCGAGGAAGGCTTGCGCCGCCGCATCCGGTTCCAGGTTGACGACGGTCACATCCTTGGTCGACAGGCCGTTCTTGTTCAGCACCCAGGCCAGCATGAAATAGGGCGACGTGCCCGGCGCCGAGGACGCGACATTCTTGCCCTTGAGGTCGGCGACGGTCTTGATGTCGTTGCGCACGACAATGCCGTCGGCGCCATAGGATTTGTCGAGCTGGAAGATCTGCTTGGTGGTGACGCCGCTGGCGTTCCACACCAGCCAGGTCTCGACCGTGGTGGCGGCGCATTGCAGATCGCCGCTGGCGATGGCGAGCGGCCGGCTGGCCTGCGGCACCTTCTTCAGGGTCACGTCGAGGCCATGCTTCTCGAAGATGCCGGCCTGCTTGGCGAGCGTCAGCGGCGCAAAGCCGGTCCATCCGCTGATGCCGATGGTGACCGATGTGGCAGCCTCGGCCGGCACGGATATTGCAGCCGCAAGCGCCAATACCGCGGCAGCGACGATGGTCTTGTTCATGTCGGTTCCCCTTGTTTTTTCGGATGCCGAATTGTGTCACAGACGCCCATGGGCTTGTCAATGAAACCGGCCCTTCACGGCAGCGTGATGATGCGAACGCTAACGCGCATCGAACATCCAGCTGCGGTCGCGCCACATCTTTTCGCCGACCTGGCAGTCGGTCGGCCGGTCCTGCGCCAGCACCACCGGCGGATGCCCGGCCTCCTCGCGCGCCCGTTGCGGCGAAGCGGCGCCGGCCAGCTCCAGCACCAGCTTGCGGCGGATGGCTTCGGGAAACTGCGTCCAGTCATTGACCGGGATCATGAAGGATCCGGGACCGCCGATGACGCAGTCGCTGTAGTAGCGGTCGAGATTGTTGACGTCATAGGCGCCGCCGAACCCGCCGCGCGTCATCAGCGGCAGGCCGTTGATGATGATGCCTTGCTTGACCACCGCGTCGCGGGTGATGTCGACGGGCGCGCCCTGGTTGTTGGGCCCGTCGCCGGAAATATCGATGACGCGCTTTGTCCCCTGAAAACCGCTTTCGGCGAACAGATCGCTGCCGAATTCCAGCGCGCCGGAAATCGAGGTGCGCCGGGCGCTGGCCGGCGGATGGGCGGAAAGCTGCGCGGCCACCCGCTCGGCATCGGCCCGGCTGGCGATCACCGTCCACGGCACGACGACCTGCTGCGTGGTCGCACCCGCCCATTCGACATAGGTGACGGCGACCTTGCCGTAGGCGCCATCGGCGATGGCCTGCAGAACATTGTCGTGCGTCAGCGCAGCAGCATAGCCGCGACGCTGGATTTCGAGTTCGCCCGGCGACATCGACAGCGACACGTCGACGGCCAGCACCAGCTCGACGTCGACCGGCTCGGCGGCTTGAACCGGCGGCACAAGCCAGAGCACCAGCGCCAGTGCGGCGCTGCCTGAAAACAAATGTCGTGCGCAAGAAAATGCAGACATGCCCGAAGGTAAGCGAAAATCGGCTGCTGACAAAGCGAAAAGCCCGGCGAGGTGCCGGGCTCTTCGATGTGTTGGTTGGAACCTATGACGCTCAACTCCGCGGTTTCAAATTCTCCGGATCGTAGAGCGGCTTGTAGCCGACGGCAGCCACCTCGACCGGGTAGGTCTCGCCGAAATATTCGATGGCAAACTTGCGGCCCTCCTGGGCGTGGGCCCAGGGCAGATAGGCGAGGCCGATGTTCTTGCCGATGGTCGGGCCATAGGCCATCGACGTGGTGAAGGAGCGGCGGCCGAGTTCGTCGACAAGGGTTTCGCCGGTCTTCGGATCCATCACCGGCATGGTGCCGACGGGATAGCGGGCAACACCCTTCGAATCGACGTTTTCCGTCATCACCAGCGTGCACAGGATCGCCGGCTGGTGTTCGCGGGCGCGGTATTCGACATGTTTGGCCTTGCCGCAGAAGTCGTTCTCCTTGACCTTCGGTCGGGCAAGGTCGGCCTCGAGCAGATTATACTCGGTCAGAAGGTCGGCGTTCTGCAGGCGCAGGCTCTTTTCCATGCGCCGGGTGTTGGCATAGGTCTCGACGCCGAACGGCATCACGCCGGTCGAGCGGAGCGCGTCCCAAACGGCCAGGCCGTCCTCGTAGCGCATGTGCAGTTCCCAACCCTGCTCGCCGACATAAGAGATGCGGAAGGCGGTGACGTCCTTGCCGCCGATCCTGACCGGCTTGATCGCCGCGAACGGGAAGTTCTCGAGCGAGAGACCATCCGGATTTTCGACCACTTTCCGCAGTGTCGTGCGGGCGTTCGGTCCCCAGATGCCGATGGTGACATATTTTTCCGTCACGTCGGTGATGGTGACGTCAAAGCCTTTGTCCTGCGCGGTGCGCTGCATGTAGCGGAAGTCGCGCGGACCGGCGTCGGCGCCGTCGATCAGACGGCAGCGGTCGGCCATGCGGATGACGGTGAAGTCGGCGCGCACCATGCCTTCCTCGTCGAGGAAGTGGGTGTAGATACCCTTGCCGATATTGTTGTCGCCACCGATCTTGGCCGCGCACAGCCACTCCAGCAGCGCGACATGGTCCGGCCCTTCGATGTCGTACATCGAGAAATGCGAGAGGTTGACGATGCCGCAATCCTCGCTCATCGCCAGGTGCTCGGCATTGGACACCCGCCAGAAATGGCGGTTGTCCCATTCGTTCTCACGTATGGGAACCCGGTTGCCATACTTCTCCAGCAGATGCTCGTTGGCGGCATAGCCATGCGCGCGCTCCCAACCGCCCAGCTCCATGAAGTAACCGCCAAGCTCCTTCTCGCGCTCCCAGAACGGCGAGCGGCGGATGTTGCGACCTTTGGAGAACGGCTCGCGCGGATGCACCGCCGGATTGTAGACCTTCATCGCCGTCTCGGTGCAACGATCCCAGATGAACTGCTCTTTCGTCTGGTGCGGATAGAAGCGCGCATAGTCGATGGCGTGATGGTCGATTTCCGTGCGGCCGTCCGTCATCCAGTCGGCGATCAGCTTGCCCATGCCGGGGCCGTCCTTGACCCAGATGGCGACGGCGTACCAGAGGCCCCTCACCTTCTGGCTCTCGCCCATGGACGGGCCGCCATCGGCGGTCACCTGCAACAGGCCGTTGAAGGAATGGCTTTCATTGTAGCCGAGTTCGCCCAGGATCGGCGTCAGTTCCATGGCGCGCTCCAGCGGCGCCAGGATCTGCTCCATGTCGAGATCGCGCTGCGACGGCGACAGCCGCGCCTGATCCTTTTCCAGCAAATCGCGCGGATGGCAAAGACGCGGATTGGTCTCTTCGTAGTAACCCCATTCGATCTGGCCGCCTTCGGCGGTCCTGGGGTCGCCGGTGTCGCGCATATAGGCCGAATTACCCTGGTCGCGCAACAGCGGCCAGCCGATCTCCTTGCCGGTGCCGGCGAATTGCTTGTAAGGCCCGAAGAAGGTCAGCGGATGGTCGATCGGCATGACCGGCAGGTCTTCGCCGACCATCTCGGCGATCAGCCGGCCCCAGATGCCGGCGCAGACGATGACATAATCGGCCATGATCGTGCCGCGGTCGGTGACGACGCCCTTGATGCGGCCTTCCTCGACGATGAGAGATTTGGCGGGCGTGTTCGCGAAGGATTTGAGTTTCCCCGTAGCTTCCGCCTGGTCGACCAGCTTGCCGGCGACGGTCTGCGAGCGCGGGATGACCAGGCCGGCGTCCGGATCCCACAGGCCGCCCTGCACCATGGACTCTTCGATCAGCGGGAATTTTTCCTTGATCTCGGCCGGTTCGATCAGCCGGGCGCGGGTGCCGAAGGATTTGGCCGAGGCGATCTTGCGCTTGATCTCGTCCATGCGGCTGTCGTCGCCGACGCGCGCCACTTCGAGACCGCCGATGCGGGCGTAATGGCCCATCTTTTCGTAGAAATCGATCGAGTAGAGCGTCGTCCAGCACGACAGGAAATCATGGCTCGTGGTGTAGCAGAAGTCCGAGGCATGCGCGGTCGAGCCGATATCGGTCGGGATGCCCGACTTGTCGATGCCGACAATGTCGGTCCAGCCGCGCTCGATCAGATGATGCGCGATCGACGCGCCGACAATGCCACCCAGGCCGACGATGACGACCTTCGCCTGTTTCGGAAACTCTGCCATTGCCCGCGACTCCAAGGGGATAAAGCGGGCGCGTCCGCGCCCGTTCGAATGGCGCACAATATGCAGAGGACGTGGATGCAGCTACCGCCTGTTTGCGACACGTCGCGGATGCGACGCGACCCGGCGCGCCGGCGTGCCGCCAGTGGCGATCTATCTCAGGCGAAGGCCCAGATGTCCTCGGCCTGGAAGCCGACCTGATAGCCTGATGTCTTCAGCTTGACCACGACCTGGCCGATTTCGGCGGCCGGCAGCGCGCCGACCTCGACCTTGATCATGCCCGGACGATAGCGCTTGAGATCGAGCTGTTCGAAGACGATCCAGTCGGCGCCCTCGCAATCGACCAGGAAGGCGTCGATATGCGTGATGCCGTTGCGGTCGAGCAGCGTCTGCAGCGTTTCCGACGGCACCTCGATATCCCTCACGTGCGGCGCGAACTTGTTGAAATTGGCGTCGTCCTCGCCCCAGGCATTCTTGCCCGACATCAGATTGGTGTCGGTGACCGACGAGCAGCCGATGAACTCGATCGGCAGCGTGCCGGCCTCGAGTGCCGCGGCATCGAAAGTGTGGACGGTGATCGTGCCCTTGGTCTTCGTCACCGCGACCGGTTCGATGACGAAGCGTTCCGTGTCGGGATAGTTGGCCCGCAACCGCTTCTGATTGTACGGGATCGGCTCGACCAGCACGGCCCGCGCCCGCGGAATGCGGTGCAGCCACGGCGTGACGTCGTCGAACAGCGCGCCGTCGCAAGCGCCGACATTGACCATCTGGAAGGCTTGCCCACCGCCAAACCGCGCCTTCAGCGCCGCCTTGGCCAGGAATTTCGTGCCACGCAACGCCGGCCCCCGATCGAGCAGGCCGGCGGGCAGGCCGAGCGAAAGGGCGATGCGGCCAGGCCGGAAATGGAACTCATGGCTTATCTCCAGGTATGGCGTGCAAGGCGATGGGCCGCCTTCCATTCAGGCTTGCCGACGCCCACAGCGCCATGATCGGGCCGACGAGCAAAAGGTAGGGCGGCAGAAGGTTCGGGAAGTAGATGCGGGTGTCGTGGATCGGAAAGACGGTGAATTTCGCCAGCACGCCAAGCACCAGTGCTGCAAGCAGGATGCCGGCGCGGCGATCGAGCCGGAAGCCGGCGCGGCTGAGCGCAAGCCACCCGGCCAGCGCCAGAACCCAGACCCCGACCCAACTGTTGAGGCTGGTGGCGCGAATGAAGGATGCGGCGAACGCCTTGACATAGGCGCCAACCGAGAACGGTGGCTCGAAGCCATCCATATTGTAGTGCTGCTCGATGCTGGAGAACCACAGATGCGGCCACCAGCCGGGATGCTGCGCCCAATGCGAAATCGCGAAATAAGCGACGAAGGACGCGGCAAAGCCGGCCAGCGCGCCCCACGCCCGCTGCCGGAAGACCAGCAGCAGCACGGCGAAGATGGCCAGAAAAACAATATTGTCCGGCCGCGCCATGAAGGCCAGGAAAAGCAGGACAGCGGTCGCTGCCTCGCGGCCGCGCACATAGGCAAGCAGCCCGCCGAGGAACAGCGCCGAGCACAACAGATCCGGGGTCGAGGCGCGTGCCGCGTCGCCGAAATCGGCCATGATCAGCACCGCGCCGGCCACCGGCGCCAGCGCCAACGCGCCTTCGGTTCGCAGCCACAGCAGCGTGATCATCCCGAACAGCAGCACCGAGACCACCTGCAGCACCCGCATCGCCTCGACAGGCGACATCACCGAACTCATCGTCGAAAGAATCTCGGCGTAGAGGAACTTGATCCGGTACATGCCAAGCAGCGAGTGAAAGTCGGCGGCATTTTGCGCCATATGGCTGCGGAAACCGCCACCATCGTCGGTCAGCGTCTTGTAGTCGCCGGCCGACACGCCGGCCTGGACCGTGCTGTAGGCATAGTCATGCAATGCCTGCGCATCGGGATAAGCGCCCTCCTCGGCGATGGCGAGATAGGGCAGCATGTCCCAATTGGCGTCGGGCATCGTCAAGGCCATGAACGCCGTCAGCAGGATATAGAGCGAAAACGCGATCGCGCCGACCGGAGCCGCCCATCGCGCATAAGTCCCCTCGCCCCACGCGAGAGCGGCCGCAGTCAGCCGGTCGAGTGTGTTTTGCGGGGCGGGAGACTTGCTCAGCATTGTCGGACTCAGGACTTCGCTCAACGGACTTCTTTTAACGGACTTGGCTTTTGACGAAATCCTTGACGATTCCCACGATGCCGCGCGACAGCAGGCTGTCGAAAGCATCGACGAAACGGTCGACATGCTCGCGCTGGCAGATCAGCGGTGGCTCGAGACGGATGACGTTGCGGTTGTATTCGGTGAAGGCGACGAGCACGTCATAGTCGCGCAACAACAGCGCGCCGACGAAGCCCGACAGCGAGCCCTTCAGCTTGTCGTCGAGGACGCTGACGATCGGACGTAGCACCATCGGCAAGGTCTGCGAGAAGTCGTGGAACTCGAGCCCGATCATAAAGCCTTTGCCGCGCACGTCCTTGATGATCTTAGGGTACTTCTCCTTCAGCGCCTGCAGGCGCTGCAGCAGATAGTCGCCGGCAGTGGCGGCGTTGTCGATCAGCCCCTCATCATAGAGCACGTTGATGCCCTCGATCGCGGTGACGCAGGCCTCGCCCATGCCGCCAAAGGTGGCCATGGCATGGATCATCGCCGTCTTCGGCGTGCCATAGGCCTTCATATAGACCTCGCGCCGGGCGACCATCGCGCCGACCGCCGCCTTGCCTGCGCCGAGCGACTTGGCCAGCGCCGTCACATCGGGCACGACGCCATAATGTTCGAAGGCGTAGAAGCGGCCGGACCGGCCATAGCCGCACTGCACTTCATCAGCCACCCACAGCACCCCATAGTGGTCGCAGAGCGCGCGCAATTTCTGCCAGTATTGCGCCTCTGCCTGGATGATGCCGCCGCCGCCCTGGATGGTCTCGAGTACGATGACGCCGACCTCCGGGTCGGAGCGGAACAGCCGCTCGACCGCTTCGATATCGGCGAACGGAATGCGCACGGTGTTCTCAGCCATCTTGAAGTCCGCGCGGTAGAGCTGGCCGTCGGTGATGCCGAGCACGCCCTTGGTCTTGCCGTGGAAGGAATTCTCGGCATAGACGACCTTCGGCCGCTTCGGCCCGGCGGCGCGCTCGGCGAGCTTCACCGCCGCTTCCATCGCTTCCGAACCCGACGAGCCCAGAAATACCATGTCGAGATCGCCGGGCGAGCATTTGGCGATGTTGTGCGCCAGCGCCGATGCATATTGCGACATGAAGGCGATGGCGATTTCCTGGCGCTTCTCCTCCTGGAATTTGCGCCTGGCCTCCAGGATGCGCGGATGGTTGTGGCCGAAGGCCAGCGAACCGAAGCCGCCGAAGAAGTCGAGAATCTTGCGGCCGTTCTGGTCGATGTAGAACATGCCTTCGGCACGCTCGATCTTGATCTTGTGGAAGCCGAGCAGCTTCATGAAATGCAGCTGGCCCGGATTGAGATGCGCCTTGAACAGGTCGGTCATGCGCGCGACATCCATCGCCTTCGCCTGCTCGACGCTGATCAGGTCGGGCTTGGCGATGGCGGTAGGCGACAACGCCGGCGCGCCGACCATGGTGCGCGCGTTCGTCTGCTCAGGCTTGGCCATGACGGTCATTTCGGAGTTCTCCTGGTCGTCCCACTTATTCGGCGGGGACATGATTGGCGGTGACGGCAAGCCCGTCTTTCTTGGCGCGGTATTCGCTGTAGGCGGCGATCAGCATGTCCTCGTCGCGATATTGCGGCACCCAGCCGAGCTGGCGCTCGGCCTTGGATACGTCGAGCACGCACTCCTCATCGGCGATCAGATATTGTTCGGGATCCATGATCGGCATGTTCATGAGATCGAGCAGGTCGAGGGTGCGCTTGACCGCCCAGCCCGGCGTCGGGATCAGCAGCGATTTCGAGCCGGCATGCTTGATCAGGTCGCCCAGCAATTTCTTCACCGGCGGCGGATTGAGGGAGCCCAGATTATAAGCCTGGTTGGGCACGCCTGCCTTCCAGGCCGAGCGGGCAGCTTCCGCGCAATCGAACACCGAGATGAACTGATAGGGGTTCTTGCCCGAGCCGATCATCGGCACAGGAAAATTCCAGTCGATCAGTTTGAACAGCTTTTCCAGGATCCCGAGCCGGCCGGGACCGATGATCAGACGCGGGCGAAACAGCGAGATCGACATGCCGCGCTTGCGCCATTGCGCGGCGAGTTCCTCGGTCTTCTGCTTCGACCATCCATATTCGCCGAGCGGCGCGACCGGATGTTCCTCGGTCATCGGCTGGGTGACCGTATGGCCGTAGATCATGTCGGTGGTGTAGTGGACGAGCTTGGACGCGCCGGCCTTGTCCATCGCCTGCATGATGTGTTCGGTGCCATGGAAATTCACCGGAAAGAAGAAGTCGTGACGCTTGGCCCGCACCTGGATCGGCGACAGCATTTTGGCCGACAGGTTGTAGATCATGTCGTCGGCCTTCAATCCGATGTTGGCCACCGAGGCCGTATCCGTGACATCGCAGGTGACGAAGCGAACGTTGCGATAGTGCGTCAGGTCGCTCTTGACGATGTCGGCAACGACAACCTCTTCACCATCGGCCACAAGCTTCGGGGCAAGATGACGGCCGACGAAGCCGTCGCCGCCGAAAATAACATGTCTCATCGAACGATCTCGTTTGTCTGGATCTTGTCGGGGATGATGGAAGCGGTTTGGTCGTCATGCCCGCGCCCGCCCAAGTCTCGACCGCTTTGCGCGATCAGCACGGTGCCAACGCAGATGAAGGCGATGCCGGCAATGCGCCAGGCATTGAGGTCCTCGCGGAAGATGAAATAGGCGAAGATCGCAACCGCGACATAGGCAAGGCTGAGGAACGGATACGCAAAGCTGAGCTCGACCTTGGACAGCACGTAGAGATGCGAAGCCATCGAGATGACGAAGGTGCACAGGCCGAGAAACACCCATGGGCTGAAAACGACCTGCAACAGCCTCAACAGCGGATTGGTGCCTTCGAACGAAATGGGACCGAGCGACATCATGCCTTGCTTCAGCATCAGCTGCGCGGCGGCATTGGTCATGACCGTGAACAGAATGAAGACGATGTATTTCATATTTTGCACCCGCCACTCGCAACGGTCCTATTACTAACCTGCAAACATTTCGTGAAGTCACGACAATGCTTTGAGTAAACTACGGAACTTACGATCTATTCACCATGACTTATTCGGATTGTACCTATTCAGCTGCCTCGACACGCCCTGGCCGGACGTTGAGCTTTTTCGCCGTCCGCAGCCAGAAACTGGACACGAACGCCGGGTCGCGCAGCGCTTCAAGCCGCTGCCAATTCGGGAAGGAGGCCGCGAAAGTATCAGCGCCCATGCGCGCATCCTTGTACGGGTTGACCGCGCCGCCGGCCGCGACCGTGATGCCGTCGAGTTCGCTGAGCAGGGCCAGCGTCCTGTCGCCGCGATTGGGGAAATCCAGCGTCAACGTGAAGCCTGGCCGCGGAAAAGACAGCAGCCCCGGCGAGCGGATCGAGCCGAAGCGCTTCAACACGGTGAGGAAAGAGCCCTGCCCGGCCCGTCGCGCCGCCTCGAGCAGCGCCGGCACGGTCTGGCGCGCGACATTTTCCGGCACCAAGCTCTGGTGCTGGTAGAGACCTTTCGGGCCATACAGCCGATTCCAGTCGCCGACACCATCAAGCGGAAAGAAAAAGCCCTGGTAGCCGGTTTGGCTCGGCCCCGGCGAGCGCCCCTTCTTCCACCGATAGGCGGCGTTGAAGGCGGTGAGGAACGGCCGGTTGAGCACATTGAACGGCGGCTGGAACGGCACTGAAAAACGGGAGCCGGCGCGAGACGCCGCATGCGAGCCATACTCGGCATGATTGCCTGTCAACAACAGGCCGCGCCCGCGGCCATGGCCGCCGGCAAGCTGGTCGATCCAGGCGACGGCATATTCATTGGCCTGGTCGGCGGCCTCGGCCAGTTCGAAGAATTCGCCGAGATCGGCAAACCGCGTTACCTTCTCGGCGATATCGAGCGAATGCACCCGCATCAGCCGGATCGAGGCCGACAGGATCAGGCCGGTCAGCCCCATGCCGCCGATCGTCGCCGCAAACAGCCTTGCATTGTCGGTTGCCGAGCAGGTGTAGGTCCGCCCGTCCGAGCGCAGCAGCGTGAACGACTCGACATGGCAGCCAAAGGTGCCGCGCCGGTGATGGTTCTTGCCATGGACGTCATTGGCGATCGCGCCGCCAAGGGTGACGAACTGGGTGCCTGGGACGACAGTCGGAAAGAAACCGTAAGGTGCAGTGTGCGCAATGATATCGGAGAGGAACACGCCGGCCTCCGCCTCGAGCAGGCCGGTCTCGGCATTGAAGGCGCCGATGCGGTTCAGCGGCCGCATGTCCACGACCGCACCTGGCCCGTTCTGGCAGGAATCACCGTAGGAGCGGCCATTGCCATAGGCGAGCAGAGCGTTCTTTGTCGCCTTGCCGCTTCGCATCAGCGCGATGGCATCGTCGGCCGCGATGGCTCGCTTTGCGGCCGGCGTTGCGAGGCCAAAACTCCGGTACCGTTCGCCGGCCATGCCCTACCAGCCTCCCGCGACCAGAAGGG
Organism: Mesorhizobium sp. M0626; assembly: GCF_040320665.1. Lineage (NCBI taxonomy): Bacteria > Pseudomonadati > Pseudomonadota > Alphaproteobacteria > Hyphomicrobiales > Phyllobacteriaceae > Mesorhizobium > Mesorhizobium sp. M0626. Next base: position 54,648 of record NZ_JAMYQD010000002.1, read on the forward strand.
CGGCGCCGATCACCACGACGATCTGGCTTCGCCAGTCGCGAATGATGAAGATGACCGGATCATCATTCATCTCGTTGCGGCGCGCCAGGATCCAGACCCGCATGGTCAAATACAGCACGATCGGCGCCAGCGGCCAGACCAGCCTGGGATGCGGATAGAGTTCGCGCACGGAGACGCTGTCCATGTAGAGCGCCAGCACCAGCGCCGAGGAGAAGGCCGACGCCATGCCCGCCTGGGCGACGATCTCCTGATCTTCGATGCGGTAGCCGCGACCGGCAATGCGCTCGCCCACCGGAATGGCTGTGGTGCGCAGTTCGACATAGCGCTTCACCAGCGCCAGCGACAGGAAGAAGAAAATCGAGAAGGCGAGCAGCCAGAACGAGACTTCGACCCCGGTCGCCGCAGCACCTGCCAGCACACGCACTGTGTAGAGCCCCGCCAGCGTCAGTACGTCGGCCAGGAGCATGCGCTTGAACGACAGCGAATAGGCTGTGGTCACCACCAGATAGCCGGCGAGCACGCCCAGGAACTCGATCGGCAACAGAAGCCCGGCGGCGATGCCGATCGTCAGCAGAGCGGCCATCGCGCCGAGACCGAACGGTATCGACAGCGCGCCGCTGGCGAAAGGCCGGTTGCGTTTGGTCGGGTGCTTGCGGTCAAGCGCAAGGTCGAAGAAATCGTTGAGGATGTAGATGGCGGAAGCCACGGCGCTGAAGGAGACGAACGCCAGCAGGCATTGCCAGATCATGTTGATGTTGAAGTATTCATGCGACAGCACCATCGGCACCGCTATCAGCGAATTCTTCAGCCACTGATGCACCCGCAGCATCTTGACGAATGTCTTCAATGTCCTTTTCGGCGCCGGCATCCTTTCGGCGCTATGCGCGGCCTGCCAGCGCCTCGCATGGCGGTCGGGCGCCACGACGATGGCGTTGCGTGCGGCTCCGAAAACCTTGAGGTCGTGCCGGCTGTTGCCGGCATAGTCGAAACCGCCGTCGCCATAGGCGGCGATGAGCGCGTCGCGCTTGCGGCCCGAGGTCATGTTGTGGGGACCGTCGGTCGCCAGCACATAGTCGAAGACGCCCAGATGCGCGGCGATCGCCTCGGCGAACTTGCGTGGCGTACCGGTCGCCAGCACGATCTTGCGTCCGTCGCTATGGTCGGCGCGCAGCCGCTGCAGCAGCGCTTCGCGATAGGGCAGCGAGGCCGGATCGATGTCGATGCGGTCTGCGATCGCTTGTTTCAGCCGCGCCGGGCCGGCGGCCAGCCAGAACGGAACCAGGAAAACATAGAGCGGATTCTTCTTGAGCAGGATGAACAGGCCTTCCCAAAGAAGATCGGTCGCAATCAGCGTGCCGTCGAGGTCGACCGCAAGCGGGATTGCGTTCTTGTCCGACCGCGCATCCATGTCCGTTCTGCCCTATTCATAACCGGTTGCGCCGTGTTTCGGCGTCTTCGCACCGGTATAGCGGCGGAACGGCGTATTGAACGTTAAAACGCACGGTTGCAGCCGGTAGGCGCCACGATATTTCCCGCGTCATTGTTAAGCAATCGCTACCGCGAACAATAAAAGGCCGGGCATTGCCCGGCCTCTACTACATCTGCCTGCCGACTTTACTTGATGCGGGCAACGCCACCCGAGATTTCGACCGTTTCCGAGCCGGTCAGGGCCTCGAGGTCACCATTGGGCAAGGTGACGAAACAGCCGTTCGGGCAGAATTCCACGGTTTCGCCGGCGGCCAGCGCCAACTCCGTCTTGCCGCCGCCTTCCGTCACGATCAGCGTACGGGTCTCAGCATCCTTGTTGACCGCGCTGGCGGCAAAGGCCGAGCCACTCGCTGCGGTAAGAGCGATGGCGACGACGAGCGACTTCCACATTTTGCAATATCGGTGTTTCCACACCGCCTCTGTTGCATTTCGCAAGGCATTCTCGCCTTTGCATGTGAGCTTATATGAGATGCAAGCTGAACCGCAACTGAATGCCGCATTCATGCCGCAATCGGTTTGGGAGGAGCTTGGGGCCTAGCTGGGATCGGGTTTGCGGGCCTTGCGACCAGTTTTGGCCAGCCGCTTCGCCTCGGTGGCGGCTCTGGCCTCCGCCTGCTCCTTCTCGGCGAACTCGACTTCGATCTTGTCGTCGTCGATCGGCCATGCGTCGGTCTGCTTGACCTTGACCTCGGCGCGCGGCGTCGAGGGGATTTCTATGTGCTCGGCGTCAAAAGCATCGAGAACGGCAAAGCGGATATCGTTCTGAACGATGGCGCCGTTCAGCACATCGGCCAGGAACACGCGGATCTCGAACTCGAGTGCTGCCGGCCCGAAATTGGTGAACAGCACGAAGGGTTCCGGGTTCTTCAGCACCAGCGCATGGCCGCGCGCAATCTCAAGCAGGACCGCGTGTACCCGCTTGACGTCGCTGCCATAGGCGACCCCGACCTTGATCTCCACACGTCCGAGCTTGTTGCGGTGCGTCCAGTTGCCGACGGCGTTGTTGATGAGGTTCGAATTGGGCAGGATCACCGATTGCCGCTGGAAGGTCTCGATTTCGGTGGCGCGCACGCTGATCTTCTTGACCGTGCCTGATGTGTCGCCGGCGACGATCCAGTCGCCGACCTTGAACGGCCGCTCGGCGAGAAGGATCAGGCCCGACACGAAGTTGGACACGACATTCTGCAGGCCAAAGCCGATACCCAGCGAGAGTGCGCCGGCAACGAGCGCCAAATTGGAAAGATCGATGCCCGCCGCCGAGATGCCGACCAGGCCGGCGAGCGCGACGCCGGCATAGCCGACCGCCAGCCGGATCGAGTTGCGCACGCCGGTATCGACCTTGCCGCGAGCCATAACCGAGCCGTCGAGCCAGCCCTGGAACCAGCGGGTCAGGAAATAGCCGATGATGAAGACGACGATGCCGGTGAGGATGCCGGTGACCGAAATCGTCACCGAACCGACGGTGACGCCTGTCGCCAATTTATAGCCCCAGGCCTGGATATCGCCGGGCTGGAAGCCCCACATCAACAGGATCAGCGGCAGGAACACCAGCACGATCATCAGGTTGATGGCGACGCTGACGACGAGGCCGAGTTGGTCGAGCGCGGTGTCCTCATAGCTGGAATTGGTCTTCAGCCAGCGCCCGATGGACGTGCCGGCGAAACCACCCTCCTCGCCGATCTCGCGCGCCGACAGGAAGCCGATATAGGCGGTGAGCAGGATGGTGCCAGTGACCACGACCTGCAACGAGACGAAGATGGCAAGACCGATATAGCCGAACAGCGCCGCCGCAATCGTGAACAGGCCGAGCGCGACACAGGTGTAGCGCAGCCAGGCCGGCCAGCGGCGCCAGCGCCCAGCGACGTCCTTGTAAGGCTTCAGCAGCGCCATCAGGATCAGGATGACCCCGACGATCACGGTGGCGACAAAACTCCTGGCCACCGTCAGCGACAGAGGCGAGCCCATCTTGTCGTTGACGATCGACAGGAAATTGTTGATGCCGATGACGACTGCCATGGCCGTCGTCAGCCGCACCAGCCAACGCGCCGGGCCGGTCTCGACCTGGATCAGACGCCAGTTCGGCATGCTGGGCGACAGAGCCGCATTGGTCAGGCGGTTGACACAGAACACTATGGCGATGACGGCTGCCAGAGCGTTGAGGAACACGCCTATGTCGCCGCGCAGCACATTGTAGTAGTTGTACAGGAACACCGTCGAGGCGAGGAAGGCGCTGACCGCCAGCGTCGGCAGCAAGGTCGACCAGAACGCCACCGACAGGCGACTGAGATACGTCGGATCTTCAACCGACGCGTCGGGCTCGAAGATGCGCCCAAACAGGCGGCGCCCACCGACCAGAAGCACCACGGCCAACGCAAGCGCCATGAGGGTCGCCGCGAGCATCGCCTGGAACTTGAACTTGAAGGCAAAGCTCAGCCACGACGACACCGCCCTGTAAAAATTGGCGTATTCGTCCCTTGCGTCGGAAAACACCTGCGGGCTCAGTGCATCGGACAGCACATAGCGCTTGGTTAGGCCGCTGCGAAACAGCTCGCTGCGCATATTACCGATCTTCTCGATCAGCGAATTGATGCGAATCGACAGGTTCTGCGCCCCGGCGATGACGGCGTTGATCTCCGCCTTTTCCGACGCCAGCGCCTGGCGCTCGCCGGTCACGATGTCCGGTTCAGGGGGCTGTCCGGCAGCCGGCGGGGCGCCAAGCTGCTCGAGCCTCGAATTGATCTCTCCCAGCCGCGAACGAAACGCCAGCGCGCTGTTCAGCGCACCGCGCGACAGCTCTTCCAGCTGCAGGCGGATCTCGACGAGGGTGGTGTCGTCGACGCCGTCCTCCTGGACTTTCTTCTCCAGAGCGTCGGTTTTCGTCGTCAAACCCTGCAGGATTTTCTGCTGGTCGGCGACCAGCCCGGCAGGCGCCTGGCCCAGCCCCTGCGCCATCGCGCCGAACGAATGCGGCGCCAAGGCAACGAGCGCGAGGACCAGGATCAGGCGAAAGAAGCGAAAAAGCATAATGGTGGCGACTCAAAGGGCGGCAAGGCCGCTTCTAAAGCGGTCCTTGATAGAGACGCTCATCCCGTGGAGCAAGTCGTGGCGAGGTCATGACAGTTGGGCGCCTTGCGGGAGTCGGCCAGTCGAAAAGCCATGGCGCAATCTTGGCTTTGCGCCCGCCGCCTGCTCTATAGTCTGCCGCATCGCACCCGAGCCGGATGGCTTCAGGTCTGTTGGACCTGAAATCATCCGGCTCTACAAATCAAAGATATAGAGCATGATGTCGTCCGAAAACCGCTTCACACTTTTCGGCATCATGCTCTAGGGATGACATGAAGAATGGCGGAATATTCAGCCCTTTCGCTTCTCACGAACGCGCTCAAGGGAAACAAGGACTGGAAGCCGGCCTGGCGCAAGCCCGACCCCAAGGCTTCCTATGACGTCATCATCATCGGTGGCGGCGGCCACGGCCTGTCGACGGCGTACTATCTGGCCAAGGAGCACGGCATCACCAATGTCGCGGTGCTGGAAAAGGGCTGGCTGGGTTCCGGCAATGTCGGCCGTAACACCACGGCGGTGCGCTCCAACTACCTTTTGCCGTCCAACACCCGCTTCTACGAACATTCGATGAAGATGTGGGAGAACCTTTCGCACGACCTCAACTACAACGTCATGTTCTCGCAGCGCGGCTGCCTGAATCTGGCTCACACGCCGGGCCAGTTCGACGACTTGGCAAGGCGCGGCAACGCCATGCGCCATCTCGGCGTCGATGCCGAGCTGATGAGCACCGCCGAGATCGCGCGCCTGGTCCCGGCGCTGGACATGTCGGCCTCCGCGCGCTTTCCCATCGTCGGCGGCCTGATGCAGCCGCGCGCCGGCACCGCCCGTCACGATGCGGTTGCCTGGGGCTATGCCCGCGGCGCCGACCGACGCGGCGTCGACATCGTCGAGAATTGCGAGGTCACCGGCTTCCTGCGCGACGGCGACCGCATCACCGGCGTGCAAACGACGCGCGGAGAGATCCGCGGCAAGAAAGTTGCCGTGGCCGTTGCCGGCAGCACCGGACGGGTGATGCAGCTTGCCGGCATCGACAGGATGCCGATCGAGAGCCATGTGCTGCAGGCCTTCGTCACCGAATCGCTGAAACCTTTCGTCGACACGGTGCTGACCTTCGGCATGGGTCATTTCTACATGTCGCAGTCCGACAAGGGCGGCCTCGTCTACGGCGGTGACATCGACGGCTACAACAGCTACGCTCAGCGCGGCAACCTGCCCATCGTCGATGAGGTGATGAGCGAGATGCTGGCGCTGTTTCCCGGCCTTGCGCGTGTACGCATGCTGCGCTCATGGGGCGGCGTCTGCGACATGTCGATGGACGGTTCGCCGATCATCACCACCGGCCCGCTGCCGGGCATGTATCTCAATTGCGGCTGGTGCTATGGCGGCTTCAAGGCGACGCCGGCCTCGGGCTGGTGCTTCGCATACACCATCGCCAAGGACGAACCGCACGCGTTCAACGCGCCGTTCACGCTCGACCGTTTTTATCGCGGCCTGGTGATTGACGACAAGGGCCAGGGCGCAACGCCCCGGCTGCATTAGGGTTCAAACAAATGCTTATCACTTGTCCCTATTGCGGCCCGCGCGACGTCATCGAGTTCACCTATCAGGGCGACGGCAACCGCGAGCGCCCGCAGCCCAACTCGCAGGACCTCGACGCCTGGAACGCCTATGTCTACGATCGGCTGAACCCGGCCGGCGACCACAATGAGATCTGGCAGCATTCGGGCGGCTGCCGCACCCATCTGAGGATGGTGCGCAACACGGTCACGCATGAGATTTCCAGCACCGGTTTCGCCCGCGGCGACCACAATGCCGCCGCCCGGCACAAAGCCGGAGGCAAGTCGTGAGCCCGCGCCGCACCGAGACCGGCGGCCGCGTCGACCGGCTGCGCACCATCCGCTTCACCTTCGACGGCACGCCCTACACCGGCCATGCCGGCGACACGCTGGCCTCGGCGCTGCTTGCTAACGGCGTCACGCTTTTCGGCCGCTCATTCAAATACCACCGCCCGCGCGGCCTGCTCTCGGCCGGCGTCGAGGAACCGAACGCGCTGGTGACGGTGCTGCGCGGCGAAGTGCGCGAGCCCAACATCGCCGCAACCATGGTCGAGATCTATGACGGGCTGGTGGCCGTCAGCCAGAACCGCTTTCCCTCGCTCGCCTGGGACATCAACGCCGTCAACCAGCTCGGCGGCAAGATCCTGGCCGCCGGCTTCTACTACAAGACCTTCATGGGCCCTGTCTTCGGCCCCCTGAAAGGCACCCGCTTCTGGATGTTCTGCGAGCATTTCATCCGCCGCGCCGCCGGCCTGGGCCGCGCCGGTATTGCCGCCGACACCTCGCGCTACGAGCGCATGAACGCGTTTTGCGACGTGCTGGTGGTCGGCTCCGGCCCGGCCGGCCTGTCAGCCGCCAAGGCCGCTGCCGACCAGGGCGCGCGCGTCATCCTGGCCGAACTCGAGCCGCGTTTCGGCGGCTCGGCCAACTGGTCCGGCGAGGCCATCGACGGCGCGCCGGCCGCCGACTGGGCGGCGCGCGCCGTCAGCCAGCTCGAAGGCCATGACACGGTCCGCCTGCTGCCGCGCACCACGGTGTGGGGCTATTACGACGGCAACACGCTAGCCGCGCTCGAGCGCGTCACCGACCACAAGGAAACGCCCGGCAAGGGCGAGCCGCGCCATCGCTACTGGGCGATCCGCGCCAAGACGGTGGTGCTGGCCACCGGCTCTTTCGAGCGGCCGCTTGTGTTCCCCGGCAATGACCGGCCGGGCGTCATGCTGGCGCATGCCGCCGAGCGCTATGCTAACGATTATGGCGTGCTGCCCGGCGACAGGATCGCGCTGTTCACCAACAATGACAGCGCCTATCGCTCGGCGCTGGCGCTGAGGAAGGCCGGGGCGGCTATTGTCGCCATCGTCGATGTGCGCCCCGAGCTTTCGGCCGAAATGCGCAGCCTCGCCACCGAGGCCGAAGCCGAAATCCTCTCCGGCCATGCCGTGGTCGCCACCGAAGGCGGCAAGGCGCTCTCCGGCCTCAAGGTGCAGCGCTTCGACATGACCTCGGGCGCGCTCAGCGGTGACGCCCGCAGCATCCACGCCGATTGCCTGCTGATGTCGGGTGGCTGGTCGCCGACCATCCATCTCGCCAGCCAGGCCGGTGCCAGAGCCGAATGGAACCCTGCCCGCCAGGCCTTCCTGCCGCCGAAACCGACTCGGCAATGGATTGGCGCCGGCGCTTTCAACGGCAGCTTTTCGACCGTCGAAGCCATCACTGAGGGCCGTGCAGCCGGCCTGTCCGCCGCGGGCGGAGCGGCTGCGCCGGCAGCTTTGCCGGATGTCGAAGCAGCCCCGGGAAACCCCGATCCGGCGCCGGTGTTCGAGATCAAAGCCAAGGGAAAAAGCTTCGTCGACTTCCAGCATGACGTGACTGCCGAAGACGTGCGGCTGGCGCATCGCGAAGGTTTTGTCTCCGTCGAGCATCTGAAGCGCTACACCACGCTCGGCATGGCGACCGACCAGGGCAAGAACTCCAACGTTCCGGGCCTCGCCATCATGGCCGAGGCGTTGGGCAAACCGATCCCCGAAGTCGGAACGACGCGCTTCCGCCCGCCCTATTCCGCGGTGTCGATCGGCTCGCTTGCCGCCGAACGCTTCGGCGATCTGAAACCCGAGCGCCTGACGCCCATGCATGACTGGCACCTCGCCAATGGCGCAACGATGTATTCCGCTGGCCTCTGGTATCGACCAATGATCTACGGCCTTGCCGGCGAGACGGTCGAGCAGGCCTATGTCCGTGAAGCCAGGGCGACGCGCGAAAGTGCCGGCATTGTCGACGTCTCGACGCTGGGCAAGATCGCCGTGCAGGGACCGGATGCCGGTGAATTCCTCGACCGCGTCTACACCAACATGTTTTCTACCCTCCCCGTCGGCAAGGCCCGCTACGGCCTGATGCTGCGCGAGGATGGGCTGGCCTTCGACGACGGCACCACCTGGCGGCTCGCCGAGCAGGATTTCCTGATGACCACCACCACGGCCAACGCCGGCAAGGTGATGCAGCATCTGGAATATTTCCTCGACGTCATCTGGCCGGAGCTGAAGGTGCACGTCACCTCGGTAACCGACGAATGGGCGGGTGCCGCCATCGGCGGGCCGAAGGCGCGGGCTATCCTCGCCGCCTGCGTCACCGGCACAGCGGTCGACAACACAGCCCTGCCCTTCATGGGCATCGTGCACGGGCAGATTGCCGGCGTGCCGGTGATGATTTGCCGGCTGTCCTTCTCCGGCGAGATGGCCTTCGAGGTCTATTCCGGCGCCGGCTACGGCACCCATGTCTGGGAACCGCTGGTTGAGGCCGGCAAGCCGTTCGGCCTGGTGACCTACGGGCTGGAAGCGCTGGGCACGATGCGCATCGAAAAGGGCCATGTCACCGGCGCCGAGATCGACGGCCGCACCACCGCGCGCGACCTGCATCTCGACTGGATGCTGTCCAAGAAGAAGCCCTTCATCGGCTCGGCAATGATGGACCGCGAAGGCCTGATCGCGCCCGAGCGGCTGCAGCTGGTCGGCCTGGTCTCGCTCGACAACCGGCCGTTCAATGGCGGCGCCCACATCGTCGAGGAGCTGGACGAGGCCAATCCGCACGATTCCATCGGTCATATTACCGCCTGCTGCTACTCGCCGGCGCTGGGCAAGCACATCGCGCTCGCTTTGGTCGAAGCCGGCAAGGCGCGCCATGGCACCCGCGCGTTTGTCTCCGATCCGCTGCGCAAGCGGTTCGGGCCGGTCGAGATCGTCTCAAACCATTTCTACGACCCGGACGGGAGCCGCATGCATGGCTGAGCGCCAATCACCCGAACGCCAATTGCCCGAGCGCTTGTCGCCGCTCGAGCCGGTTTTCCATCCGGGCTCGCACGGTAATTTCGAGCACGGCGTTGATGTCATCCTGACCGAGGCCAGGCCCGGTTCGATCCTTCAGCTCGCCGCATGGCCGGGCGAGGAAAAGAAGTTGATATCAGCCATTCGCACCGTCACCGGCCTCGGCTTACCCGATGGCGCCGGCGGCGGCATTGCCGATGGCGTGAAGGCCGTGTTCGGTTTCGCGCCAGGAAAATTCACCGTCGTCGACGAGGCCGAGGACCTGGCGTCGGCATTTGCCAAGGTCGTCACCCCGGCCATCGGCACGGTCACCGACCTGTCGCATGGCCGCACCGCGATCCGCATCGCCGGACCGAAGGCCGAATGGGTGCTGGCGAAATTCTTCGCCATCGACTTTGCGCTGCCCGCCTTCCCCATCGGCGCCGGCCGCTCGACCACCCATCACGACGTCTTCGCGCAAATCCAGCGCACCGGCGCCGACCAGTTCGACATCTATGTCTTCCGCTCCTTCGCCCGCTCGTTCTGGAAGGCGCTCTGCCATGCCAGCGAGGAGGTCGGCTACGAGGTGCAGTAGGGCCAACGGCCGTTCTGGCCTCAAGGCCAGCCGGATTGCAAGCACTTGGTTGGGGGCATTGGTCGAATTCCAAGGGCTCGTGATCCGGCTGCTCGTGCCACATCACCTGCCGGAAGTCGCGCCGGTCGACCTGCTGGCCGCAGATCGGGTAGGTTCGTGCCCGTCGCGCGGCGTGTGAGGCATGCCGGGCTTAGGTGGCCCAAGGTCCGCAATTCTCGTCATTTGGCGAAGTCCCTGGGCACGCCATCCTCGAGGCTGAATTCGTGTGTGCTCCGCGCATCCTCATCGACAACACGGAAGCCATTGAGAATCGGATGAAAGGGTTAGCTCCCAAGCTGAAAACCACCTATGATTCCTCTCTCACATAGTCTGCGAGATGGCATGCATTGCCGCTAAGTGCTATCGAAACTTGGGCACCCGGCGGGGTAAAGCGGGCGCGTACGAAACCCGCCGGAGTAAGAGCGGCGGTGATTCTCTGCGCTACCTCTGAGATTGTCTTTTCGACTGCTCGCGGCCGATATCGGCGAAGTTTGCTGGGCGACAACGTGGCAGTAGTGTAACTTTGTGGAGCGTATCCAAGAATACGGTCAACATCGGTATCTCTTGGGAGGCCCCATCCTTTGCTATAGGGAGTGAGCATCGCTGTCGGCTCGCTAAACAACATTTCCGACCAAACGCCATCATGGTGTCCGTTTGATGAGCCGTGGTGGGGAATCTTGAACAGGATCGCCTTTCCAGGCGGTCGTCCAGGATCTGCCAAAACGGCACTCCAGCCAAGATCTGGCCTCCCAACTTCCTCCAGGTCGGCACCCAGCAGAATGGCTTGATTTCCAACTCTGATCCATGTGGCAACAGATAGATCATTGTGCTCAGGTTCGGGAACTCGCCTCTTCGGTGACATTACTTTAGGCAGCTGCGATGCGATGTGGGCCATGGCTAGGCCGAACTGTGCGTCCGATGGTGAAAGCCCCCACACCTCTACTTCTGGCAGCCCGTCGACTGAGGGCCTCTGAAGAAGACGCTTGGCCGCTGTGATCGCAGTCACCTTTCGGCCAGATCGCTTCAGAGTGTTCACCGCAGCTGAGATTTCATCGACTCCAGAGCTGACGATCGAATTCTTTGATCGGCCGAACAACTCGACGAAGTTAAGAAACTCATCCTCTCTAAATGCTGCCGAGAGGCCAACGCGGGCGGCTTTGCATTGGCCGACAACTTCGCTTAAACCCCGAATATGATCGTCATGCCAGTGGGTTATGATAATAAGTTCTACGGCGAGGGCTACATCCACACCAATCGAGGCGAGATATGCCAGAGCGGCCGGCTTTTTCGTGGTGCGATCAATACAAGAATCGACGATGATCCATTTTCCGCCGCCTACATGGACTGCGCTGGACTCGCCAAACCCCGGCCCCAGCAGACACACCTCGACCTCATTGGCCAAAGGCGGTTTCACCGCTAATCTTCCCAGACTAGGGCCGACTTCAGGTCCTGCGCGCGCTGTCGAGCGGACAACAAGTCCATTTTTGTCCAAGCTGGTAGCCGGCGGAAAACTATTTGGGATACCCTACGCTTCGATCCGTTAGGATCCCTAAGATAACCGATCACCCAGCGAAAGATGGCTCCAAGCTTCAGTAGTTCGAGATCACCTTGGGACAAATCATCGAGGAGCAGTTCGACCTCTTCTTCTTCTGTACTGCTCCCCGCAGTGACATCGATAAGCAGTGCAGTGAATGTTTCATCAGAGATAGCCGTCACATAGCCTTCCCACTCCTGCAACGCCTGCATGAAAGAGGGTCGCGTTGCAACACCCCTTGCAATTAATGGGACGCGTCGCGTTTTGTTGTGAAGTGTTGCGGGGTCGGTCTCTTGCTGGGGTGGCTTCTGCGCGATCTCGTCGCGTATCTCCTCTTGCTCCTTTTCGGGCAGATTGACGAAGTTTGTTTCAGCCTCTCGGATAGGCATAGGCACCGTCAATCGGTCTACGCCCACTCTCCAGTCCCAACCAGTTCGCCACTCTGTCGGGGTGTTATCGATAGCTTTGGTGGACGTCACGTTAAGCATGAGCGGTAACGAAATCTCTCAGAGACATGACTTGATCGACTAACCCCTCTGATTTCCGAATGGAGGTTTCGAATCGAGCAGTCAAGAAAGCCAGTATTTTTGCAGTCGCGTCAAGATCGTTATGATCAATAATTTCACAATGGTCATTCACTCTCACGTACATGCCTGTATTTCCGCTGATCCTGACAGAAGGTTCTACTGTCACGTTCAAAGAACCCTTGAATTCGCCTTCCGTCCATCGCTCCCGCATCGTCAGATGCGATAATCCACCGCGATTAGGCACGTCTCGAGCGCCAATCTGCTCGCCCCAGGTACCCCAAGGTTCCAGAGGCGCCAACATCCTTCCGATCGCGTTTCGAACCGGTTCCTTCTCGACACTAAAGTGGACGTTTCTATTTATGCCAAACTGGAAAATGGGCGTATGCGGCAGCCTTTCAACGAAAATCCTCCCTACCAAATCAACAAGCGGCACCCACGGCGCTTGGGTAGTCTCTAGTGAAAACTGTCCAGTGTTGACTGTCACGGTCATATTAGCCAACTCGAACTTGGTGGCCTCAGGATGGATAACCAGGATGTTCGCCGCGTCGGCTTCCTGGGCCGTGATCAGGTCTTGGCTACTCAACCAATGTGGAGTGAATATAGCAGGATTTAAATGCCCCACCAACACGACCGACGCGCCGCCGATTTCAGGTTCAATTCGCATGGCTGTCATTCCCGAGGTGCCTGCAGCGTACCATGCTGAGTTAACAATGTGATGAAAAAGGCCGCAACCCCGTTCAAACTCGAGGTGGTCGCTTTACCAGCAATTCCAGGAAAGTGTGAAGCGGTTTTCCGTCCGGAATTGCGCCAAAACAGAGCCGGCTGGCCGGCCTTTATTCGCTGAACGTCACCCACTCTTCCAGCGGCACGCGGTCAGTCCGAAAATCGTTTTCGGGCTTGGACGTATCCTCGAGGCCTAGCGCCATGCCGCAGACGACGATCTCCTCGTCGGGAATGTTGAGCACCGGCCGGATCTGCCGGTGATAGGGCGCGAAGGCGGCCTGCGGGCAGGTGTGCAGGCCCCTGCCTCGCGCCGCCACCATGATGTTCTGCAGGAACATTCCGTAGTCGATCCACGAGCCTTGGTTCAGCCGCCGGTCTATGGTGAAGATCATGCCGACCGGCGCGTCGAAGAAGACGAAGTTGCGGTCGTGCTGGGCGCGCATCTTGTCGACCTCGCGGCGACCGATGCCGAGTGCCCCGTAGAGCCCGAAACCGTTGGCGCGGCGGCGGGTGAGATACGGCTCGAAGAACTGGGTGGGGTAATAGCGATACTCGTCCCAATCGGCCTTTTCGGCGCGGATACCGGAATTCAGGATGGCATCGGTGATCTGCTGCTTGACCTCGCCCTTGACGACATAGACCCGCCAGGGCTGCATATTGGTGCCCGAAGGCGCGCGCGCGGCGACGCCAAGAATGGCTCGGATCGTCTCGTCATCGACCATGTCGGGCAGGAAGGCGCGCACTGAACGGCGCGAGATGATCGCCTCGTCGACAACAGCCGCGTTATGCGCTGCCAGGCCGTTTTTTTCCAGCATGGGCCGTCCCTTTGCGCACACTTCGAAAGCCGAACCGGCTATCGGAGAAGACCTTGCGCAGATTTCAATCCTTGGTCGCCGACCCGCATTCCCACACCCGCCGCTCGTGCCAGAGCCTTTGCATGAACCGCCAAAATGGCGCAAGCAAATCTTGTGTGCCCATGAAAATCCGCTTGATTTTTTCACGGACATGAGCTCTCATGAAATTCATTTCCAGATTTTCATCAAGTGAGCGTTTTGGCCCCAGCTATCCCCAAAACATTGCAGGGACCTGACGAGCGCCTGCTGGCGAGCGACATCCGTGCGCTGCGCAAGGCGCGCGGGCTGACGCTGGCTGAGATCGCGCTGAAGCTTGGCCGCTCTGTCGGCTGGGTCAGCCAGGTCGAGCGCGGCCTGTCTATCCCTTCACTTGGCGACCTCAGGGCTTTCGCAGACCTGTTCGGCGTGCCGCTCAGCCTGTTCTTCAGCCACGACGTGCCGATCGAAAAGGAGCGCGGCTTTGTCGTGCGCGCCGGCAGCCGGCGCACGCTTGGCACAAGCGAATCTGGCCTGGTGGAGGAGCTTCTGTCGCCCGATCTCGGCGGTAGTTTCGAGATGGTGCGTTCGATCTTCGCGCCGGGCGCCGAGATGAAGAGCGAGCAGCTGCGGCCGACCGAGGAAGCCGGCTACATCGCCTCTGGCATTTTCGAGATCGAGATCGCCGGCGTCTGGCACCGTCTTGTCGAAGGCGATTCCTTCCGCTTCGAGCGCAAGCCATACCGCTGGCGCAATCCCGGCAGCGAGCCGGCCGTGGTCATCTGGGTGGTTTCGCCGCCTGTTTATTGAATGCATCTCGCCCAAAGTGTGCAGCGGTTTTGGGACAACGACATGCATCAAGCAAAAAATAGAAGCGCAGCGCGCTTCAGGTTTGGGAGAAGAATATGGCCGGTTTGCCGACGACGGCACGCGTGGTGATCATCGGAGGCGGTGTCGTCGGCACCTCCTCGCTCTACCACCTTTGCAAGGCGGGCTGGACCGATTGCGTGCTGCTCGAAAAGAACGAGCTGACATCGGGCTCGACCTGGCATGCCGCCGGCAATGTGCCGACCTTCTCGTCGTCCTGGTCGCTGATGAACATGCAGCGCTATTCGACCGAGCTCTATCGCGGCTTGGCTGATGCCGTCGACTATCCCATGAACTACCACATTACCGGCTCGCTGCGGCTCGCCCACACCAAGGAGCGCATGCAGGAGTTCCAGCGCGCCAAGGGCATGGGCCGCTACCAGGGCATGGACATCGACATTGTCGGCCCTGATGAGATCAAGCGCCGCTATCCCTTCATCGAGACGCATGAATTGAAAGGCGCGCTCTACGATCCGAACGACGGCGACATCGACCCCGCGCAGCTGACGCAGGCACTTGCCAAGGGTGCGCGCGACATGGGGGCAAAGATCATCCGCTTCTGCCCAACCACGGGCGTGCGCCGCGAGAACGACGAATGGGTTGTCGAGACGCCGCAAGGCGAGATCCGTTGCGAGATCGTCGTCAACGCCGCCGGCTACCGAGCCGCGGAAGTCGGCAAAATGTTCGGCCGCGACGTCCCGATGATGGTGATGAGCCATCAGTACATCTTGTTCGAGGAAATCCCCGAACTGGTGGCCTGGTCGAAGGAGCAGGGCAAGAAACTGCCGCTGCTGCGCGACGTCGACACCTCCTACTATCTGCGCCAGGAAAAGAACGGCATGAATCTCGGCCCCTATGAGCGCAATTGCCGCGCGCATTGGGCGACCCACAACGACCCGATGCCGGAGGATTTTTCCTTCCAGCTATTCCCCGACGATCTCGACCGTCTCGAGCACTACCTTGCCGATGCCGTCGCCCGCGTGCCGATCCTGGGCACTGCCGGCCTGTCCAAGGTGATCAACGGGCCGATCCCTTACGCGCCGGACGGCAATCCGCTGATCGGTCCGATGCCCGGCGTTCCCAACGCGTTCGAGGCCTGTGTCTTCACCTTCGGCATCGCCCAGGGCGGCGGCGCCGGCAAGGTGCTGGCCGAATGGGTTACGCAGGGCCAGACCGAATGGGACATGTGGTCTTGCGATCCGCGCCGTTTCACCAGCTTTGCGGCCGCCCCCGACTATAGCGTCGCCAAGGGCATGGAGATCTACGGCAACGAATACGCCATCCAGTTCCCGCGCCATGCCTGGCCGGCCGGGCGCGACCGCAAGCTGTCGCCGATTCACGATCGCATCAAGGCGCTCGGCGCCCAGTTCGACGCCTATAATGGCTGGGAGCGTGCCACCTGGTATGCGCAACCCGGTGACGACACGTCGGAAGAAGCAACACTCACCTTCCGCCGCGACGGGCCGTGGCAGCACCGCGTGCGCGAAGAATGCCTGGCGGTGCGCGACGCCGCCGGCATTCTGGACCTGCCCGGCTTCTCGCGCTTCAACCTCGAAGGTCCTGGCGCAGCCGAATGGCTGGCGCTGCAGGTCACCGGCCTGGTGCCCAAGCCCGGCCGCATCGGCCTCGCCTATTTCGCCGACGACAAGGGCCGCATCGTCACCGAGATGTCGGTGGTGCGCCATGGCGAAGAGCAGATGACGCTGATCACCGCGGCGGTAGCGCAGTGGCACGATTTCGAATGGCTGAAGTCGCGCCTGCCGAAGGACGCGGCTTTCACCCTCACTGACAGAACCGAAGACTATTCGACGCAAATCCTCGCCGGCCCCAGTTCGCGCAAGATCCTGGCCGAGGTCTGTGGCGCGGATCTCTCGCTGCCCTGGCTGACGCATCAGGAAACCACCATCGCCGGCCGCTGGGCGAAGCTGGTGCGGGTATCCTTCGCCGGCGAACTCGGCTGGGAAATCCACACCAAGGTGGGAGACACCGCCGCCATCTTCGACGACGTCTGGACGGCGGGACAAAAACACGGTCTGAAACCGTTCGGCATGTACGCGCTGGATTCGCTGCGCCTCGAAAAGGGCTACCGGACCTGGAAGGGCGACCTGTCGACCGACTATACGGTCCTGCAGGGCGGGCTCGAGCGCTTCGTCAAATGGGACAAGCCCGACTTCCGCGGCAAGGCAGCCCTGCAGAACGAAAAGCAGCAAGGCGTGAAGAAGCGCTTCGTCACGCTGGTGGTCGAAAACCCAGGCGATTGCGACGCGCCGTCCGTGTCGACGCTCTGGCATGACGGCAAGATCGTCGGCGAGACGACGTCCGGCGGATGGGGGCATCGCATCGACAAATCGATCGCGCTCGGCATGCTGCGCGCCGACCTGGCTGAACCCGATACCGCGATCGAGATTGAAATTTTTGGCGATCGTTTCAGGGCGGTCGTGCAGAAAGACGAGCCGCTGTGGGATCCGAAAAACGAAAGACTGAGAGCATGAAGAAAGTCATTCTCACCGATGGCGGCATGGGCCAGGAACTGGTCCGCCGCAGCAGCTCCGAGCCGACGCCGCTCTGGTCGGCCAGGGTGCTGATCGACGAGCCGGATCTGGTGCGTGGCCTGCATGCCGAATTCATCCGGGCCGGCGCTCGCGTCATCACCATCAACACCTATTCGGCAACGCCGGAGCGGCTCGCGCGGGAAGGAGCAGAAGATCTCTTCAAGCCCTTGCAGAAGCGCGGCATCGAATTGGCAAGACAGGCACGCGACGAGGCAGGCGATGCAGCGATCGCCGGCTGCCTGTCACCGCTGTTCGGCAGCTATGCGCCGGCGCTGGCCATATCGTTCCAGGAGACGCTGGACATCTATCGCCGCATCGTCGCCGAGCAGGCCGATGGCGTCGACCTGTTCCTGTGCGAGACCATGGCCTCAGCCGAGGAAGGCCGTGCGGCCGTTACCGCTGCGTCGGAAAGCGGCAAACCTGTCTGGGTGTCTTGGACTCTCGCCGATCACGGCGCGCCGCGGCTGCGCAGCGGCGAAACAATAGCGGCAGCGGCGGACGCCCTCGACGGCCTGACGGTTGCAGCGCGCCTGGTGAATTGCTGCCGGCCAGAAGCTATCGCCGCGGCACTGCCCGAATTGATTGCTCTCGGCGGCCCGGTCGGCGCCTATGCCAATGGCTTCACCTCTGTCGAAGCGCTCAAGCATGGCGGAACGGTCGAAGTGCTGCACGCACGCCACGACCTTGATCCGGATGCCTATGCCGACCAGGCGCTCGGCTGGGTCGCCGCTGGCGCCACCATCGTCGGCGGCTGCTGCGAAGTCGGCCCTGCCCACATCGCCGCCTTGCGCGACTGGCTCGAACAGGCCGGCCACGAAATCTCGGGAGTATCCTGATGCCCAGACCGTCATCGCGCATTTCCGGCATCGTGCCTTCGGGCAAGGATGGCTGGGAGGTCCACACCGAGGCATGGGCCCGCAAGGAGGCGGGCCAGGACATCATCATGCTGTCGGTCGGCGACCATGATTTCGATACGCCGAGCCAGACCATCGAAGCCTGCGTGACGGCGGTTCGCGGCAGCAACCACCACTACACCCCGCTTCCCGGCGTTCCGCGCCTGCGCAGGGCGATGGCGGCGGCCTCGACCGCCTGCACCGGGGTCGAGACGAGCCCCGACCAGGTGATCGCCACGCCGGGCGGTCAGGCCGCCCTTTACGCGGCGGTGCAGGCCGTTCTCGACCAGGGCGACCACGCTATCGTGGTGGCGCCCTACTACGCGACTTATCCCAACACCTTCAGCGCCGCCGGCGCCAGCTTCACCGTCGTCGAGACGCCGGCCGGAGACGGTTTCCAGCCGCACGCCGAGATGATCCGCGCGGCGCTCAAGCCCAACACGCGCGCCATTTTGATCAACACGCCGAACAACCCGACCGGCGCCGTCTATTCGCGTGAGCGTCTGGAAGAGCTGGCCGAGATCTGCCGCGAGCACGATCTCTGGCTGCTGTCGGACGAGGTCTACTGGACGCTCGGCGGCGGCGAGCACATCTCGCCGCGCGGCCTGCCCGGCATGGCCGAGCGCACGCTGGTCATCAATTCGATGTCCAAGAGCCACGGCATGACCGGCTGGCGCATGGGCTGGCTGACCGGCCCGACGCAGATGATCACGCTGTTGACCAATCTCAATCTGGTGACGACCTACGGCCTGCCGGCCTTCATCTCGATCGCCTGCGCCGAGGCGCTGGAGAACCGCTTTGGCGTCAAGGAGATCGCCGAACGCTATGCGGCGCGCCGCACCGTCCTGCTCGACGCCGTGCGCGGCATGAACAATGTCAGCGTGCACGGCTCCGAGGGCGGCATGTATGTCATGCTCGACATCTCCGCCGTCGAGCCCGACGACGAGAAATTCGCCTGGGCCTTTCTCGACCAGGAGAGTGTCGGCGTCATGCCGGGTTCCAGCTTCGGCAAGGCCGCTGCCGGCCACATCCGCATCAGCCTCTGCCAACCGGAACCGGTGCTTCAGGAAGCCGCAAAACGCCTGCGCCGCTTCGCATCCGGCTATCGCCGCGAGGCCGCATGACCAGAAGCATTCCCATCAAGGCCCGCGCGGTTATTATCGGCGGCGGTGTCTCCGGCTGTTCGGTCGCCTACCACCTGGTCAAGCTCGGCTGGACCGACATCGTGCTGCTGGAACGCAAGCAGCTGACCTCGGGAACGACCTGGCACGCCGCCGGCCTGATCGGCCAGCTGCGCGGCTCGCAGAACATGACGCGGCTGGCGAAATATTCGGCCGACCTCTACGTCAAGCTGGAGGCCGAGACCGAAGTCGGCACCGGCATGCGCCAGGTCGGCTCGATCACCGTGGCGCTGACCGAGGAGCGCAAGCACGAGATTTACCGTCAGGCCTCGCTCGCCCGCGCCTTCGATGTCGATGTGCGCGAGATTTCGCCTGGTGAAGTCAAGGAGATGTACCCGCATCTCAACGTGTCCGATGTGGTCGGCGCCGTGCATCTGCCGCTCGACGGCCAGTGCGATCCGGCCAACATCGCCATGGCGCTGGCCAAGGGCGCCCGCCAGCGTGGCGCCGCCATCGTCGAGAATGTGAAGGTCACCAAGGTCCATACCAAGGCCGGTCGCGTCACCGGTGTGTCGTGGGCGCAAGGCGACGACCAGGGCACGATCGAGGCCGACATCGTCGTCAACTGCGCCGGCATGTGGGCGCGCGAGCTCGGCGCCCAGAACGGCGTCACCATCCCGCTGCATGCCTGCGAGCATTTTTATCTCGTCACCGAGCCGATCCCCGGCCTTGGCCGGCTGCCGGTGCTGCGCGTTCCCGATGAATGCGCCTACTACAAGGAAGACGCCGGCAAGATGATGCTCGGCGCCTTCGAGCCGGTGGCCAAGCCCTGGGGCATGGACGGCATAAGCGAGGATTTCTGCTTCGACCAGTTGCCGGAGGACATGGAGCATTTCGAGCCGATCCTCGAAATGGGCGTCAATCGCATGCCGATGCTGGCAACCGCCGGCATTCACACCTTCTTCAACGGCCCCGAAAGCTTTACCCCCGACGACCGCTACTATCTCGGCGAGGCGCCGGAGCTGTCGGGCTACTGGATGGCGACCGGCTACAATTCCATCGGCATCGTCTCGTCCGGCGGCGCCGGCATGGCGCTGGCGCAGTGGATCAATGACGGCGAAGCGCCCTTCGACCTCTGGGAAGTCGACATCCGCCGCGCCCAGCCGTTCCAGAAGAACCGTAGGTATCTCAAGGAGCGTGTCTCCGAAACACTCGGCCTGCTCTATGCGGATCACTTCCCCTACCGGCAGATGGCAACGTCCAGAAATGTCAGGCGCTCGCCCCTGCACGAACAGCTGAAGGCGCGCGGCGCCGTGTTCGGCGAAGTCGCCGGCTGGGAGCGCGCCAACTGGTTTGCGCGAGAGGGGCAGGAGCGCGAATACCGCTATTCCTGGAAGCGGCAGAACTGGTTCGACAACCAGCGCGAGGAGCACCTGGCGGTCCGCAACAAGGTCGGCCTGTTCGACATGACCTCGTTCGGCAAGATCCGTGTCGAAGGCCGCGACGCCTGTGCCTTCCTGCAAAGGCTGTGCGCCAACGATATGGACGTGGCGCCGGGCAAGATCGTCTACACCCAGATGCTCAACCAGCGCGGCGGCATCGAGAGCGATCTTACCGTGTCGCGGCTGTCGGACACGGCCTATTTCCTCGTCGTGCCGGGCGCGACGTTGCAACGCGATCTCGCCTGGCTGCGGCGGCATGTCGGCGAGGAATTCGTTGTCATCACCGATGTGACGGCGGCAGAAAGCGTGCTCTGCCTGATGGGTCCGGATGCGCGAAAGCTGATCCAGAAAGTCAGCCCCAACGATTTCTCCAACGACAACAATCCATTCGGCACCTTCCAGGAGATCGAGATCGGCATGGGCCTCGCCCGCGCCCACCGCGTCACCTATGTCGGCGAACTCGGCTGGGAGCTTTATGTCTCTACCGACCAGGCTGCCCATGTTTTCGAGGCGATCGATGAGGCGGGGGCGGATGTCGGCCTGAAACTTTGCGGCCTGCATACGCTCGATTCCTGTCGCATCGAAAAGGCGTTTCGGCATTTCGGCCACGACATCACCGACGAGGACAATGTGCTGGAGGCCGGCCTCGGCTTTGCGGTCAAAACCGCCAAGGGCGAGTTCATCGGCCGCGATGCGGTGCTGAAGAGAAAAGAAGCCGGCCTGTCGCGCCGGCTGGTGCAGTTCCGGCTGAAGGACCCGCAGCCTCTGCTCTTCCACAACGAGGCGATCCTGCGCGACGGCAAGATCGTCGGCCCGATCACATCGGGGAATTACGGCCACCATCTCGGCGGCGCGATCGGACTGGGCTATGTGCCCTGCCAGGGCGAGAGCGAGGCGGATGTGCTGGCCTCGTCCTACGAGATAGAGATCGCCGGCGAGCGTTTTGCGGCGGAAGCATCGCTGAAGCCGATGTACGATCCCAAGGCGGAACGGACGAGGATGTAGCACCTTTTTACCCTCCCCCTTGTGGGGAGGGTCGGCTCGCAGTCGGAGCGAAGCGGCGATTGCGAGACGGGGTGGGGGTGCGCCCTACGAGACCCCCCACCCCGCTTCGCAAAAGCCGCCTTGCGGCATTTGCTGCGCGACCCTCCCCACAAGGGGGAGGGTGAAGAAGCTCAAAACCGCTCCAGCTTCGCCCGCACCTTCACCAGAAACGCCGCCCTCGTCCTTGGCGTCGAGGCGTCCATCAGGTAGTGCGCCAGGAAAAACGTCCGGCAGCGGCGGGCGCACAGCGCGCGCATACCGCGCAGCAAGGTCTTGCGGCCGGGCTGGCCGACGACGACGCTCCACCAGGTCGGCGCGCCGCAGGTGGTGATGACGCCGACCCTGGTGACATGTGTCATCAGCGACGTGATGCGCCCCTTGCCCAGCTTGAAGGCGACATCGGTCGCCCAGACCCGGTCGAGCCAGCCCTTCAGCATGGCCGGCAGCCCGTACCACCAGGTCGGATAGATGAACAGGATCGCCTCAGCCCAGGCGAGATGCTCGAAATGCGGTTTTAGGGCCGGATCCTCCGGCGCCCGCTCATTGTAGGCGCGTCGCTCTTCACAGCCCATCACCGGATCGAATTCCTCCGCATAGAGGTCGAGCAGCCGCACCTCCCAGCCGCGTGCCTTCAGCACATCGACGGCGGCATCTCTGATGGCGGCGCAAAAGCTTTCGGGCACCGGATGGCAATAGACCACCAGCACGCGCATCAGAATTCATCCATCCCGGCCGCGACCTTGGCCATGAAGGCTGCCCGCGTCTCGTCGGTCGACAGGTTCATCGAATAATGAGCGAGGTAGGACACCGAGGCGCCGGGCCTGATCGTCGCGCGCAGCATCCGCTTGACCAATCTGCGTGGCGGATCGCCCATCAGCATGGCGCGGAAGCGGCTGCCGCCATAGGTGGTGACGGCGGTCAGCTTGCGGATGTTGTGGAGCGACGGCTGCGCCTTGCCGTCGGCCAATTTGAACGACACGCCGGGCAGAAACACGCGATCGAAATAACCCTTCAGGATGGCCGGAAAACCGTAGTTCCAGACGGGATATGACAGCACCAGCGCCTCAGCCCGCAGCAAACGCTCGACATGGGGCGCGGCCGGGTCCGCAGGGCTGCGTTGGTTATGATAATCCAGCCTCTCCCCGCGCGTCAGCCTGGGGTCGAAATCCTCGGCATAGAGATCGCAATCGTCGACCTCATGGCCGGCGGTCGTCAGCCGCTCGACGATCGTGCGGTGCAGGCCTGCATTGAAGCTGATCTCCACCGGGTGTGCGTAAAGGACGAGGACTTTCATGGGAAGGCATTGCCGGGGTCGGCGCGAGGCACCCCCCTCTGCCCTGCCGGGCATCTCCCCCTCAAGGGGGGAGATCGGACTGCCGCATCGCTTTCACTAATTGTCAGCGTGTCAGATTGGCTGCGGCGTTCAGGCTGCCAATCTCCCCCCTTGCGGGGGGTGAGAAGTGGTCGGCGAAGCCGATGGGAAGCCAATTGCTTGGCTTTCCAAACGACGAACGCCCGAAGCGGCAGCGTAGGGCCTGTGCCGGCAGGACAGAGGGGGGTGCTCAAGCTCAAACCTCTGCTCATTCTGCTTTCTGCAAACCCTTGAACAAAAAAGTCCGGCCCGAGCGATAGTCGTAATCCGGATTTTCCCAGGCGATCATCTTGCCGGGATTGAGCAGGCCTTGCGGATCGGTCTCGCGCTTGAAGGCGAGCTGGATTTCATCCGTCTGCTTCATGCCGCCCTCTTCCAGCGTGTAGCGGTGCGGGTTGAAGATCGGGCAGCCATTCTCCTCATGCAGCCGGATGATTTCGTTGAGCCGCGCCTCGGTGGTGAATTTCACCAGCGGCAGGCCGAAGCAGGTGATGTTGCCGTCGAGGCGCACGAATTCGAGATGCGAAAAGACCTCGTTCGGAAACATCGCGTCCATCTTCTCCACCAGCGCCAGCTGGTTGGGAAACGGATAGAGCGATTGCAGATAGGTGATCGCGGGATCGACCCGCAGTGCCCTGAGCGTGGTGTGGTTCCACGCCAGTTCGAAGCCCGGCGGCAGGCCCTTTTTCTCTTCGTCCGTTGCCGTCGCCGCATTGAAGATGACTTCGCCGCCGGCGCGGCGGGTGAAGGCGAGGAACGCGTCTAGCCCATGCCGGGCAACCATGACGACGCAGATGCTTTGCCCGTCCCGGAAGAACTTCTGGTGGCGCTTGAAATAGAGCTGCGGCACGGGCGCGGCGATCGGCGTGATCAGCTTGGTCAGGATGCCGTCCTGGCGTGCCAGCGCGTTGCCGTAGCGGGCTGCCGGCATGAAAGCGTCGAAGCCGACGATCACGTCGATCCATTCATAGGCTGCAGTCAGCGGCATCTCGACCTCGGTGATGATGCCGTTGGTGCCATAGGCGTGGGTGACCTTGTGCAGGTCCTCGCCGGTGAGTTCGAGCGCCTTCGGCTCCGCCTCCATAGTGACGACGCGCAGGCGCAGCACATTGCCGAAATCACGCAGACCGCCGAAATTGATCGAGCCAACGCCGCCCGAGCCGCCGGCGATGAAACCGCCGATCGAGGCGGTGTTGTAGGTCGACGGCGACAGCCGCAGTTCCTGCCCGGAATGCGCGCGCGTCGCTCTGTCGATGTCGGCGAGGATCGCGCCCGGCCCGGTGACGACGCGGCCCGGCGCTATGGCCTTGATCTCGTTCATCTCGGCAAGGTTCAAAACCACGCCGCCCGACAGCGGCATCGCCTGGCCGTAATTACCGGTGCCGCTGCCGCGCGGCGTCACCGGAACGCCATGACGGTGGCAAGCGGCAAGCACGCGGATCAGTTCGGCCTCGTTCCTGGGCGTCACGATCAGGTCGCCGGTGACGTGGTCGAGCTGCTGCTTCAGCACCGGGCTGTACCAGTAGAAGTCGCGGCTCTTCTGCTGGATGATGGCCGGATTGTCGTCGAGCTTTATCCCGTCGAGATCGCGTTTGAGCGCCGAAACATCCATCATTCCACCATCAGTCCGTCGAGCTCGGCGTAATCGGGCAATTGTCTGTCGATCGCTCGTCCCGCGCGCACGACGATGCGATCCGATTCGGGCCGCGAGAGCAATTCCGTCCAGCTCCGCCCTTTGAAGACGATGAAATCGGCGCTGCCACCGGCTGCCAGTGTCCCGACACCGTCGAGCCGCATCACCTTGGCCGGCGTCGCCGCCACCGTCTGCGGCCAGTCGCCGACCGGATGGTCGAAATGCAGGATGCGCGTCGCCATGCGGTAGACCTCCAGCATGTCGAGATCGCCATAGGCATAGAAAGGATCGCGGGTGTTGTCGGAGGCGACCGCGACCGCAATGCCCCTCGCCTTCATCTCGTGCAGCAAGGTCACGCCGCGCCAGCGTGGCGTGGTCTGGTCGGCGCGCCGGTCCTGCAGATAGAGATTGCACATCGGCAGCGACACCACCGCCAGCCGCGCCTTGGCCACCTTGTCGAGTGTATCGAGCACGTCGAGGTCCGGCTGGCGCGCCAGCGAGCAGCAATGTCCCACCAGGATGTTGCCCTCAAAACCGTTCCAGAGTGCGGCCTCGGCAATCTTCTTCAGCGAGATCGCCGCGATATCGTCGGTCTCGTCGGCGTGGAAATCGAGATCGAGCCCGTGCTTGTTCGCCTCGGCGAACACCTTGTCGAGAAGCTCTTCGAGATCCGGCACCATATAGGTGACGACGCCGAGCACGCCCTTGGCCGCAGCCACACGCTTGGCCAGCCTCTCGAACGACTTTCTGTCGCGCACGCCTTCGATGCCGAGCAGGCAGGCTGCCTGCAATTCGATGCGGCCGCGCCATTTCTCCCGCATCGCCTCGAACACCGGCCAGGAGATTTCCTCCTGTGGCGGCACGCTGTCGAGATGAGTGCGCAAGGCCTTGGTGCCGTGCGCGTAGGCCGAGCGCAAAGAGAAATCCATGCGCCGCGCCACGTCCTCGGCGCTCCAGCGCGCTGCACGGTCGGCGCCGGTGGCATTGAGCGCGCCCATGAAACTGCCGTCGGGATTGGGTTTGCGCGGCCAGATATGGCCCTTGTCAATGTGGGTGTGGCAATCGACGAAGCACGGCAGGATGATGCGGCCGGCAAGGTCGATGGCGGTGGCTGGCGCTTTTGATTTCTTGTGCGCGGCGATGCTGGAGAGCTTACCGTCGGCGACGGCGATGTCGGCCAGCGCGAAGCCGTCAGTATCGTAAGTGGTGGCAAGACCTGATGTCAGCGACCGGTGAAGGCGGACGTTGGTGAGATGGTACGAGCCAGAGGTCGGTATCAAGGACCGCCCCCCTCTGCCCTGCCGGGCATCTCCCCCTCAAGGGGGGAGATTGGCAGCTTTTCCGACAGCACCCGTCTTCCAACGTCGATAATTGGCGAAATCCCGGATGACGTCCAATCTCCCCCCTTGAGGGGGAGATGGCCGGCAGGCCAGAGGGGGGTGTTTCGCGCCAGCATCTCAATCACGTCACCCAACCCCCTACCGCTCCTGCTTCAGCGCGCTCTCGTGCCAGCGGCGCAGGATGAGATGCGACACCAGCGACAGCACCAGGAAGATCAATATGCCGGTGAGCGAGATCAGGATCAGCGCCGCGAACAGCCTTGGCGCGTTGAGGCGGTAGCCGGCCTCGATGATGCGCGACGCCAGCCCCGACGACTGCCCCTGCGCGCCGGCGACGAACTCGGCCACCACGGCGCCGATCAGCGACAGGCCGCCGGCTATCTTCAAGCCTCCTAGAAAATACGGCATGGCCGCCGGCAGTCTGAGATAGCGCAATTGCTGCCAGCGCGTCGCGCCGTTGAGCTTGAACATGTCGCGCAGATTGCGGTCGACCGAATTGAGGCCGAGCGTGGTGTTGGACAGGATCGGGAAGAACGCAACGATCCAGGCGCAAAGCAAAAGCTTCACCGTCTGGTTGTCCACATAGATGTTGATGAGCGGGAAGACCGCCACGATCGGCGTTACCTGCAGCACGATGGCGAAGGGAAAGAACGACATCTCCACCCATTTCGATTGCGCAAACAGCACCGCCAGTCCGACGCCGCCGACGACCGCGAGCAGCAGGCTGAGAAAGGTTATGCGCAACGTGACCAGCAGCGCGGAGAACAGGAGCCCGGCATCGCTATAGAGCGTCCACAGCACCACGCCGGGGCGCGGCAGAATATATTGCGGGATCGCGTTCCACACGCAAATGCGGTCCCACAGCCAGATCGCCAGGATCATGATCGCCAAAGGCAAGACCCACCGGCCGATCCGCTCCAGCCGCTCCTGGCGTACGCGGCCGGCCTCTTCCGCGTCGAGCGTTGCGGCATTCTGATCAATGGCCGTCATGGTGCGGTCCGGCTGATGTGTTGATGGCGTTGACCAGGATGTCCGAGGCCTGGCGGCAGAGCGCGGCATAGTCGGGCGAGGTGCGAAACACCTCGTCGCGTGGATAGGCGGCATCGATTGCCAACTCGGCATGGACGCGGCCCGGCCGCGCCGCCATGACGACGACGCGGTTGGACAGGAACACGCTTTCGAAGACGCTGTGGGTGACGAAGACGACGGTGAAGCGCTCGTCCTGCCACAGCTCCAGAAGATCGTTGTTGAGCTTGAAGCGGGTGATCTCGTCGAGTGCGGCGAACGGCTCGTCCATCAACAGAATGCGCGGCTTCGTCACCATGGCGCGTGCGATCGAGACGCGCATCTTCATCCCGCCGGAAAGCTCGCGCGGCACGGCGTTTTCGAAACCGGTCAGGTGCACCCGCTCCAGCATCTCCGTCACCGCCGGCGCCGCCTTGGCGCGCGACGCGCCTTTCAGCCTGAGCGGCAGCCAGACATTGTCGAAGACATTGGCCCAGGGCAGCAGCGTCGGTTCCTGGAAGACGAAGCCGATATTGGCGCGGTCGATCGAACCGCCCCAGTCGAGTTGACCGGATGTCGGCGTCGACAGGCCCGCGATCAGCCTCAACGCCGTCGACTTGCCGCAGCCGGACGGCCCGAGCAGGCTGACAAAATCGCCCTCGCGGATGGCGAGATCGACGTCGCTCAATGCAGTCACGCCATTGGAAAACACCTTGCCGACATGGCGCAGCGTCAGCAGCATCGGGCCTTCACCCGATGCCGTCATGGGCGCCTGCGCCATCTTTTCCAGCTTCACGATTACTTCTTCAGCTCGATTCCGACACCTTTGTTGATGAAGGCCAGCGTATAGGCCTTCTTGATATCGATGCCCTCGGGCGTGACCTTGGCCTTGACCATCTTGTCATAAAAGCTCTTGATCCGGTCTTCGTTCATGGCGCCGATGCCGAGCTTTTCGGTGTCGCCGGAATCGGCCAGGCCGAACTTCTTCATCTGCTCGATCGAGAAGGCAATCTGCTCGTCGCTCATGTCGGGATTGTCTTTCTTGATCATCTCGTTGGCGGCCTTGTTGTCGCCGTAGAGGTAGTTGTACCAGCCCTTGGCCGAGCCATCGACGAAGCACTGGACCACCTCCGGCCGCTTGTCGATCGTGTCCTGCATCACCTCGATCGTCGTCGAATAGGTGTCCCAGCCATAGTCGGCGAGCAGGAACTGGTTGGGCACGAAGCCGCCTTCCTTCTTGACCGCAAAAGGCTCCGAGGTGACGTAACCCTGCTGGATCGACTTCTTGTTGGCTAGGAATGGAGCGGTGTTGTAGGTGTAGGGCACGCGCTTGGCGGCATCGAAACCGAGTTCGATGACCATCCACTGGAAGAAGGTCTGGACGCCCTCGTCGCCGAGAATGTACTGGTCGGCGTTCTTCAAATCCTCCCACTTGTCCAGCCCCTGCCCCGGGTGGGACATGATGACTTGAGGGTCCTTCTGGAAATCGGCGGCGACGACGCGCATCGGGATGCCCTGCTGGACGGCGTCGAAGGCCGACAGCAGATTGCCGCCCATGTAGAAATCGAGCTTGCCGGCCAGCAGCAGCGGCCGCCCGCTGACCTGCGGACCTCCCTGCGAAATCGTCACGTCGAGGCCACATGCAGCGTAGGTGCCGTCGGCGACGGCCTGGTAGTAGCCGCCATGCTCGGGCTCGGCCAGCCAGTTGGTGCCGAAGGTGACCTTCTCGTTTGCTGCCGCGCCGAACGTGCCGGCTCCAAGCAGCGCGACCGCAAG
The DNA here is from genome assembly GCF_040320665.1 of Mesorhizobium sp. M0626. NCBI lineage: Bacteria > Pseudomonadati > Pseudomonadota > Alphaproteobacteria > Hyphomicrobiales > Phyllobacteriaceae > Mesorhizobium > Mesorhizobium sp. M0626. The sequence goes on from NZ_JAMYQD010000002.1 coordinate 83,344, forward strand.
CGCTGAAATCTTCTGTTTTCCGTACATCGACACCACCCTTTGTTGGCTCCGGAGCGTCACGCGCCGGGCTCGACACCATTGATCCAAGAAGCAAGACACATGCCACCGCCCAGGCCGCCTGCTTGCGCGGCAGTCACTGCCAACACCGGACGGGTCATGCTGTGCGGGAGGCATCGTGCCTATTTTTTGGACGCCTGTCCACAATCGCCCTTGTGCCATGCACCACATCTTGAACGTACTATCGGTCACGTCTTAGGCTGGTCTCGCAGACAGGAGATTGCCATGTTCAGATACCTCGCGCCGAAGTCGATCAAGCCGCCTTTCGCCCGCTACAGCCACGGCGTCGAGGTGCCGCCAGGCAAGCGGCTGGTTCTGTGCTCCGGCCAGGTCGCCATCACGGCGGACGACCAGATCCCCGAGGATGCCGGCGCGCAGGCCGAGCTCTGCTTTCAAAACATAGCGGCGATTCTAGCTGAAGCCGGGCTGGGGCTAGGCGACATCGTGCGCATAAACGCCTACGTCACCGACCGCGCCTTTCTGCGGCCCTATATGGACGTCCGCGACCGGTTGTTTGCCAGCCCCGCGCCCGCCTCGACGCTGATGATCGTGTCAGGCTTTGCGCGGCCGGAGTTCAAGGTCGAGGTCGAGGCGATTGCGGCTGGGTGATCGACAGGCGACGTTTGGCACGCTAGGTCTCCCTCACAGTCAAGAGGCATGACATGACCGTTGCAAACAGACGCATGTGGTGGGGCGACTACCGGACCACCGAATACGCCGCGATCGATCCGGAGGCGACGATTGCCGTGCTGCCGGTGGCGGCGATCGAGCAGCACGGCCCGCATCTGCCTGTATCAACCGACACCTCGATCATGAATGGCATGCTGGAGACGGTCATCGCCCGCCTGCCCGGCGATCTCGACATCCGCATCCTGCCGGTCCAAACGGTCGGCAAGTCGAACGAGCATCTGCAGGCGCCGGGCACGCTCACCCTGCCGGCGGCCACCCTGGTCGATGCCTGGACCGAGCTTGGCCTGTCCGTTGCCCGCGCAGGCGTAAGGAAACTGATCGTCGTCAACTCGCATGGCGGCAATGAAGAGATCATGGGCATCGTCACGCGCGAGCTGCGCGTGCGTGAGAGGATGCTGGCGGTGAAGACCAGCTGGCAGCGCTTCGGCCGCCCCGCCGGCATGTACACCGAGCTGGAAGACCGCCATGGCATCCATGGCGGCGACGTCGAGACCTCGTTGATGCTGCATTTTCGCCCGGAGTTAGTCGACATGGCCAAGGCCGACAATTTCGCCTCCAAGGTCGCCCGCGCCGAAACTGAATTTGCGCTGCTGCGCCACACCGGAACGCACGCTTTCGCCTGGATCGCTGGGGATCTCAACCCCAACGGCGTGGTCGGCGATGCCAGCATTGCCACGGCCGAGAAAGGCCGACTGACGGCGGAGCATCAGGCCGACGGCTTCATCACCCTGTTGAAGGATGTGCGCAAGGCGAAGCTTGCCGACTGGCTGGCATAGCGGGCCGCCTTAGCCGTCGATCTTCAACACGAAAGGCGTACCCTCAAAAGCATCGTCGCCGCGTCCGATCGCCTCGATCGCTTCGATCATGCGGCCTTGTCGTGAGAGAAGAGCATCCGCGACGGCGATCAACCGTGGATTGGGTGTCGCCGAGGGCGAAAGCTTCCGCAATGTCTGCGCAAGTTCGACTTCGTCGCGCTTCGGGGCGAGCGCCGCCGCAATGATATAGGCCGAGGCGGTCGAGCGGCTGATGCCGGCATAGCAATGGACGACCATGGGTTTGGCGCGGTCCCATTTCCGGGCGAAATCGAGCAGATTGCGCACATGGTCTTCGCCGGGCATGGTCATGCCGTCCTGCGCCACCGCGATGTCGTGCATGACCAGATGCAGGTGGTTTTCCCTCGCGATTGAGGCCGGCCGCGTCACCTCGGTGCCGGCAGCGAGCAGCGACAGCACGCGCACGGCGCCGCTTTTGGCCACCGTCTCCTCAAGCTTTGCCAGCGAACAGATATGGATCATGGCGCGATCTCCTTCGACCCATCGTCGCGCCGTGCGCCCCAGTCGGCAAGCGCCGATTCAAGCCGCTGCCATTCCTCCTGACTTCCAGGCAGCCCCGCGCGGAGCACCTGGGGACTCTCGGAAAAATGCCTGAGCAATATGCCGCGCTCACCGAGCGTCGAAAACAGCCCCGGTGCATCGGCAAGCCGGAGATAGCGAAACAGCGTCGTGCCGCCGGCGACAGCAACGCCAAAGCGCGAAAGCAGCGCATCGAGCCGCGCCGCATCCTGCGCCAACCGCCGCCGCATGTCGGCCTGCCAGCCGCTGTCGGCAAGCGCGCGGATGCCGTATTCCAGCGCTGGGCCGGCGACCGCCCAAGGGCCGAATTGCGATCCAAGCCTTTCGACCGTCGCTGCATCGGAAAGTGCGAAGCCGAGTCGCAGGCCGGCGAGACCGAAGAACTTGCCAAACGAGCGCAGCACGACGATGCCGCCCCGCCCGACATCGCCGGTCAGGCTTTCCGCGTGCGGGCCGACATCCATGAAGGCTTCGTCGACGACCAGCAGACCGCCTATGGCGCGCAATGTCTCGGCAAGCCGAAGCAGCCTTTCCCGCGACACGACTCGCCCGTCGGGATTGTTGGGATTGACGACGATGGCAATTTCGGCTCCGGCAAGCCCCTCGAAATCGTCGACCTCCGCCACCGCATGGCCGGCAATCGCGGCGGCCCTGGCATGCTCGGCATAGGTCGGCCCGAGCACCAGCGCCTTGCCGGGGCTCACCAGCGAGGCGACGCGCGGCAGCAGGATCTGCGTGCCCGGGGCGACCACCACATTCTCGGCCGAAGGCGCGCCATAGGCGCCGGCCGCGACCCTGGCCAGCTCACGCAGGCGCGCGGCCTCCGGCAATCGTGACAGGGCGGTGGCGGGCAGCTCGAAAAGCGGGTAGGAGTGCGGATTGATACCTGTCGAGAGATCGACGAAAGGTTGTGGCGCGTGAGGGAAGAGCGCCCTCGCCCGGCCAAGGGATCCACCGTGATCCACCACAGTAATCGCTCCATCAGAAAGCTTCATGTCGATCCTGATCGCTTTCCTGTCGCTGGCCATCGAACGCATCCTGGGTTACCCGGACTGGCTGTTCCGTACCGTTGGCCATCCCGTCACCTGGTTCGGCAGGCTGATAGCCTTTCTCGACCTCAGGCTCAACCGCGACACTGATTCCGACGCGCTGCGTCGCCGCCGCGGCGTGCAGGCGCTGCTGGTGATCGTGCTGGTGCCGGCGGCAATCGCCTTCATCGTGCAAATCCTGCTCTGGCAGCTCTTTCCTGCCGGCATGATCATCACGGCAATCCTGGCCTCGTCGCTGCTGTCGCAAAAGAGCCTTACCGAACATGTCGAGGCGGTGGCCGATTCGCTGGATACCGGCGGGCTGGCGCTCGGCCGCATTGCGGTTGCGCGCATCGTCGGCCGCGATCCAGAGAAGCTCGACCATGCCGGCGTCAGCCGCGCCGCCATCGAAAGCCTGGCCGAGAATTTCTCCGACGGCATCGTTGCGCCCGCCTTCTGGACAGGTGTCTGCGGTCTGGCCGGCGGCGTCGCCTACAAGGCCGCCAACACCGCCGATTCGATGATCGGCCACCGCACCCCGCACCACGAGGCCTTCGGCCGCGCGGCGGCACTCTTCGACGACTGGATCAACCTGCCGGCGTCCCGGCTGACCGCGTTGCTGATCGTTGCCGCCGCCTTTCTCGTTGACGGCGCCGATCCCCGCAACGCCTGGCAAGCAGTGCGGCGCGACGCCAAAAAGCACCGCTCGCCCAATGCCGGCTGGCCGGAAGCGGCAATGGCCGGCGCACTCGGCCTGGCGCTCGCCGGCCCGCGCAGCTATGGCGGCGTCATCGTCGAGGACGCCTATATGGGCGAAGGCGGCCGCCGCGAGGCCGACAGCACCGACATCCGGCGGGCGCTGAAACTTTACCAGATAGCAGACTATCTGCTGATCGCGCTGTTTGGATTGCTCTCCGCGGTCGTCATCTACCTGGATGTTTTGATCTCGCAGTAGATGCGCCGCCTGACTCACCAAGAGACACGGACTTCCTTGGCGTTTGAATCCACCGCCGCGCCAAATCTTTTGATCGCGTAACCGCCGGCGGCCACAGCCGAGGATTTCAGCACAGGCTCAATCACAAGGAAAAGCTTCTCGGCGTCTGGCCCGTACAGATAGAGGGTGCATTTGCCCCCACCAAACTCGTCACCATCAAATTCGCCGACATGCGCATTTGAAACAGCTTTTTCCAACCGATCCTCCAGAACTTGGACCGATTGCCGCTCTTCCGGCGCCCCGAACTGACCGCCGCTCAGAAGAAGGTAGACAATCACGGCTTGTTCCAACGGTGATCTCCCGAAGTTAGACCTTCAAAACTCGATCCCTTGCTGCGCTTTCACGCCCGCCGAAAAGTGATGTTTCGTCACGCCCATCTCCGTCACCAGATCCGCCGCCTCGACCAGCGCCGGCTTGGCGTTGCGGCCGGTGACGACGACATGCAAGCCTTCGCGCCGCGCCTTCAGCCCCGCCACCACTTTGTCGAGATCGAGATAGTCGTAGCGCAGCGCGATGTTCAGTTCGTCGAGCACAACCAGGTTGATCGAGGGATCGGCGATTAGCTCCAGCGCCTTGGCCCAGGCCGCTTCGGCCGCGGCGATGTCGCGCTTCAGATCCTGCGTTTCCCAGGTAAACCCCTCGCCCATCGCGTGCCAGACGACACGGTCGCCGAATGCCGCGAAAGCATCCTTTTCACCGGTGTGCCATTTGCCCTTGATGAACTGGACGATGCCGACGCGCTTGCCGTAGCCGAGCATGCGCAGCGCCAGCCCGAAGGCGGCGGTGGTCTTGCCCTTGCCGGGGCCGGTGTTGACGATCAGCAGCCCCTTCTCGACCGTCTTTTCCGCGACCTCGGCGTCCTGCACCGCCTTGCGCTTGGCCATCTTGGCGCGATGGCGTTCCTCGTCTTTTGCGTCAATATCGGTCATTATTTCACCTTGAGCGGCAGCCCCGCCACCATCAGAAGCACCATATCAGCTACCGCCGCGACCTGCTGGTTGAGCCGGCCGGCGGCATCGCGGAACCGGCGTGCCAGCGCATTGTCGGGCACGATGCCTTGTCCGACTTCGTTGGAGACCACGAACCACGGTCCGCGCGGCCGCGACAGCACGTCGGCCAGCCGCAGGCACTCCCCCTCCAGATCATGATCGGCCAGCATATGATTGGTCAGCCACAGCGTCAGGCAATCGACGAGCACCGGCTGGTTGTCCGGCAAGGCTTCGAGCGCGCCGGCAAGATCGAGCGGCGCATCGATGGCCGCCCATCCCTCGCCGCGGCGCGAGCGGTGCTGCGCGATGCGCTCGCGCATTTCGCCGTCATAGGCTTGCGCGGTGGCGATATAGGCCCATGGCGGCGGCAACGCCGTCGCCAAAGTTTCGGCATGCGCGCTCTTTCCGGAGCGCGCACCGCCGATGATGAAGGTCAAACTGCGATCAGGCAAAGCTGTCGCGCAGGCTGGTCGCGGTGCCGGTGAAGCGCGAGTGCACTATGCCGACAACTGCGCCGAGCACCAGCCAGAACACCAGATTGGTCAGCGTCACCGCCACCACGAACTGATGATGCAGGCCCTCCGGGATCGGCGTTACGAAACTGTCAGGCTGCGGCGCGCCGACAATATGCGGGGCGACGATCAGGAGGACGGCGAGCACGGTCAGGGGCGCCGACGTGCGGAAGGTAATAAGGGCAAGGCCGATCGCGGTTGCCATCACCGTTGCCCACCACCAGATCTGGCGCTGCATGAGATCGGCTGCCGGCATTGCCGGCAGTTCCGGCGGCAGGCCGAGTCCCGGCGCCAGCGTGAACACGGCAAAGCCCGCCAGACCCCAGAACACGCCCTGGCGCCAGCTGCCGATGCCGCCGGCGAACTCGGAAACCGCCACCAGGACCAGCGCGAAGCCGATGCCGGTGACGATATTGGCGACGACACTGAAGGCGAAACGCTCGAAGCCGTCGGCCGGCGCCCAGCCTTCGTCCTCCGCCGGCGCGGCTGCTTCAGCCGGTGCTGCGCTGCTCACCGCATTTTCCGCCGGCGCGGCGGTGCTCATGGCATCGGTGTCCGCAGCGTTGGCGGCGGGCGCCGCGGCATGCTGATGCTCATGGCCGCCACCAGCCTTTTCGTAGACCTCGGCCTTGAGGATCAGCGGCACGGTGGCGTAGGCCTGCATGCAGGCGAGAGCGACACCCGCCACGAGCCCTGCGATCGCCGCGATGAACACGACGTTGCGAAACAGGTTCATGATGTCAGATCCTCGTCAGTGGCAGGGAAACGCCATCGAATGGCGATAGTCGTGCGCCGCATTGTGGACCGCATCGATATGCGAGAAACCGACAACGCCGACGACGAAAATGCCCAGAAACGCGCTAAGCACGAGCTGCATGAAGCGCGACTGCGAGGAGACGGAAGCGCCGAGGGAGACGGAAGCGGTATTCATATCTTGTCCTTTCGCCCTCCACCCGAGGGCATCGAAGTCAGTTCCCTGTCGCCGGCAGGTCTCCTGGCTCGCGGATCAGCGCCCTTCCCCACCTTCCCGAGGAAAAAATCCTCAGTGGCTTGGAGAGGACTACCGCACACAGTTGCGGGGGCAGCCACGGCATTGGGCAACAAGTCAGCCCTCACCGCATTCCCTCTTGGTCCCTAACGGAACCGACGACATGCATGACTATAGGCTGAAACGGCCGCATCCGGCAAACCAAATTCCGCCGGCCAACAGCGCGAATGCGCCATGCGGCGTTACGGGTTCAACGCGGTGATCCGCTCGGCAACCAGCCGCTGCAGCCGCCACAGATGGCGATCGTGAATGCCGCGCTCTTCAAGGTTTTTCACCGTGTTGTAGAGATAGTCGGCGCCCGACCCCCAGTGCCCGCAGGACGTTGCCAGCCTTTCGACGACCTTGCCCTCGTCGAGCGGCCCTGAATAGGTCAGGCCGTTGCGGTTGATGACGAAGGCCAATGCCCTGAGCGGTCCGGCCTCGCTTGCAAGCTTCAGCATGCGCGGCCGGTAGCTTGTCGGCTTCAGCGTGACTTCGCGCCGGAAAAGCCGGCCCAACTGCCCGCGCCGGTTACTTTCGGTCAGCCGGAAGGCGACGCCCTTGCATTGTCCGCCACGGTCCAGCGCCATCATCAGGCCGGGGCTGTCCTTGGTGCCGCGCCAGCGCGTCATGTTCATGCAAAAGGACCGATGCCAGCCGCGCGCCAGCGCAACGCGGTCCTCGACATAATCTATTTCCGGTTTCCAGATCAGCGATCCATAGCCGAACAGCCATAGCGGTTCGCTATCCGGGAGTTCGACCTGCAATTCATCCAGCAGCGCGTCATAGTCGGCGTCATCGAGATGCATCGCGTCCGGATCCGGCCCGGGGTCCCTGATCTCGCGCCAGCAGCGCGCGACCAGCTCCGGCGTAAGCGACATCTGTCGTGCGGCCACTTTCCGAATCCCCCCAATTTCCGAATGTCCCATGTCCACGACATGATTATGCGCCGCGCCTGCAACCGGCAATGCGGCACTCTGATTGACAAACGATTTGCCGGGGTGTCGGCTGACGCTTCATAGGAAGCCAGCCATGCATCCCAGCCCGAGCGAGCGCGACCCCTATAACGGCCTGAGCCGGGCCGAACCGACGCTACCGTCGTCGGCCTATTGGGATAGCGAGGCTTACCAGCGCGATCTCGACGCCATCTGGCACAAAAGCTGGCTGCTCGTCTGCCGCGAGGCCGACCTCGCCCAGCCGCTGGCGTTCAGGACATTCCGCGTCGGCACGCAGGAAATCGTCATTCTGCGGGACGAGACCGGCGAGTTGCGCGCCTTCCACAACACCTGCCGGCATCGCGGCTCGCAGCTTTGCCAGGAAAGCGAGGGCCGGCTGAAAGCGCGGCTCATCACTTGCCCTTACCATGCCTGGTCCTACTCGCTGCGCGGCGATCTCGTGCGCGTTCCCTCGAAATCGCTGCCAGATGGTTTCGACAAGGCAGATCATCCGCTCTACCGGGTGGCGCTGTCGGTGTGGCGCGGCTTTGTCTTTGTGAACCTTCAGCAGGCTGCGGCCGGCTCCGCCGGGACCTCCTTCGATCCCGCATCCGGCGACCTCGCCAACTGGCCGCTGGAAACGCTGGTATCAGGGCATGTCCTGCGCAAGGTGATGAACTGCAACTGGAAGATCTTCTGGGAGAACTTCAACGAGTGCCTGCATTGCCCGGGCGTCCACAAGGACCTGTCTCGGCTGGTGCCGATATACGGCCGCGGCCTGATGAGCCGGCACGACGACCCCGACTGGGTCCGCCATGCCGACAATGACGCGCCGGAGTTTTCGGGTGGCCTGCGCGCCGGCGCCGAGACCTGGTCGCGCGACGGACATGCCCATGGCCCGGTCTTACCGGGCCTGACGCCAGCCGAGCGTGCGGCCGGACAGACCTATGCCACCAGCCTGCCCTCGATGTTCATCGTCGGCCATGTCGATTATGTCAGGACGGTGCGACTGATGCCGCTCGGTCCCGAACAGACCGAACTCACCGCCGAATGGCTGTTCGCGCCCGAGGCGCTGGCTGAGACGGACATCGACAATGTCGTCGCCTTCGGCACCCAGGTGCTGGAGGAGGATGCCGCGATCTGCGAGATCAATCAGAAAGGCCTGCGCTCGATGCGCCACCAGGCCGGCGTGCTGATGCCGGAGGAGTACGATCTGCACCGCTTCCACAACTGGGTGCGCGAGCGGCATGCAGCGCTTGAGGCAACCGCCTGATCGGCGACTAAAGCGACTTCGGCAGATAGCGCCAGGTGATAAAGCCGCAAACCGCGGCCAGAATGCCCAGCGTCACGAACACCGAGCCGAGGCCGAAAAACGCCAGCACCACCGAATAAACCAGCGGCGGCGTCAGTTCGGAAAAGTCGAGATAGGTGCGGTAGACCGCGGCCATCTGCGCCCGCTCATAGGACCGCACCGAGCGCATGAAGGCGGTCGAGCCCAGTGCATCGAGCGCGATGGTGAAGAAGGCGCCGCAGAGCAGGAAAAAGCCCGTAAGCAGCGGCGCGGTAGTGCCGACCGCGCCCGCCGCAAGCAGCGTCGCCGACATCGCGAAATAGGCGAAGGTCATGGTGCGCCGGCCGCCGAAGCGTTTTCCCGCTTTGCCCCAGAAGATCGCCATGAACAACAGCGCATTGCCGGCCGAAACCAGCAGGCCGCCGGCAAGCTTGCCCTCGCCGGTAATCACCATGAACAGCGGCCCGTAGACGAAGAACGTCGTCCAGAAGCAGGAGCGGCCGAAGGCGATCAGCCAGGCCAGCCTGAGCCTGGGTTGTGCTACGAAGCGGCCGATATTGGCCAGCGGATTGGCCGGCCGTGTCTTGCCCGGCCGGATCGACCGGTTGTCGCCCAGCCTGTAGGTCCAGAACAGCGCCAGCAAGGCCAACGCAAACACCGCGACCGCGCCATGCGCGGCATAGATGCCGTAGCGTGTGTAGAGGAAGATGCCGAGTGTCGGCCCGCCGGTCCAGGCCAGCATCGACCACGCCATGCGCAGCGATTCGGCCTGCATGAAATCGGTCTTGCGGATGTGGTCCATGATGTAGAGGTTGAGCGTGATCGACAGGGCGCTCGCCCCCATGACGCGGCACAGCATGCCTGTCAGTTGCCCGGCAAGCGTGTGGGTGACGAAGAACAGAGAGCCTATCGCCAGCAGGCAGGCGCCGGCGGTATAGACCCAGCGCCGGGCAAACCTGCGGATCAACATCGGCATGAACAAGGTCATCGACAGGCCGAGCAGCGCCACGATGGTGTAGAGGATCGAGACGATCTGCTCGTTGTGCAGAATCTCATAAGCCTGGATCGGGATGACGCTCGATACCGTGGCGCGGGCGAAGGATTCGACCGCATAGAGCGAGGCAAAGGTGCGGGCATCCGCCGGACGCAGGGCCGGAAGCCAGATCGGATGGCGCACATGGGTGGACATTTGATCCCCAAATCAGACTCGCGGCGTCAAATCTGCGCTGGCGCTTCCTCCGCCGGTAACAGGAAACCGACCCCTTCCCGGCAAAAAGCGAATTCGGCCAAAGGCTTTCCGGCTCTGGCCTAAAGCGCCGCCCGATGCAGCCGCACGGCGCGACCCGGAGCGTAGAGGGCGGCCTTCTTTTGTCCGGTGCAACCGTGATAGTCGTCTTTGGGGCTGAATCAGATCGCGAGACCATGAGCATCCATACCGCACCCCCTGGAGATCAACTGAAGCGAGATCAACCGAAGCGCATCGTCGCCATCGATGTCGTACGCGGCATCGCGCTGATCGCCATGGCGAGCTACCACTTCACCTGGGATCTCGAAAATTTCCACTACACCGATCCCGGCCTCACCGCCGTCGGCTGGTGGAAGATCTATGCGCGCTGCATCGCCTCGACCTTCCTGTTCCTGGTCGGCGTCAGCCTGTTTCTCGCGCATGGCAGGCAGATCCGCTGGACCGGCTTCTGGAAACGCTTTGCCATGGTCGCCGTCGCGGCCGCCGCTATATCGGCGGTCACGTACTTCATCACGCCGGACAGCTTCATCTTCTTCGGCATCCTGCACGAGATCGCGCTGGCCAGCCTGCTCGGCCTTTTGTTCTTGCGGCTGCCGTCCTTGCTGACGCTTGTCGTGGCGGCGGTGGTGATCGCCGGGCCGATCTATTTCCGATCCGAAGCCTTCGATCATCCGGCGCTGTGGTGGGTCGGCCTGTCGGCGATCAACCCGCGCTCCAACGATTACGTGCCGCTGTTTCCCTGGTTCGGCGCCGTGCTTCTCGGCATCGCCGCGGCAAAGTTTGCGTCCACCACCGGCCTGCTGGCGCGGCTGGCCACGCTGGGATCGGGAAGCTGGACCAGGCCGCTCACCTTCATCGGCCGCCACAGCCTGGCTTTCTACCTGATTCACCAGCCGCTGCTGTTCGGCTGCGTCTGGCTGTTCTCGCAGATCGCGCCGGCGCCGGTCGAGACACGGGAAGTGGTCTTCCTCAAGGAATGCCAGGTATCCTGCGAACAGCAGCGCGACACGGAGTTCTGCACCAGCTATTGTGTGTGCATGCTGGACACGCTGCAAAGCGAAGCGGCATTCGACCGGCTCTACAATGGTGACCAGACCCCGGAGTTCAAAGCGCATCTCGGTGAACTCGCCGGCATCTGCACCGCAAGGACGGAGGAGAGTCCGATGACGCAGGGAGGGCAACAATGACCGACAAGCTAGCAAAACCCGGGCTGGCAAAACCCGATCTACCGAGACCACGGCTGATCCCGTGGCCGCCGCTGATCTACATCGCCGCCATCGCCATCAGCATCGTGCTCGGCCTGTTCTATCCCCTGCCCTGGATCGGCGACCTCTTGGGCGACCTTTTGTTTGCCGCCGGCTTTGTGGTGCTGTTTGCCGTCGCAGCCCTCTGGTTCACCGCTATCCGCACCATGATCCGGGCCAAAACGACGATGAACCCCAATGGCGTGCCGGAGCATCTGGTGACGTCTGGCCCGTTCGGCATCACGCGCAACCCGATGTATCTGGCCAACACGCTGCTTTTGATCGGCGTCGCCTTCGTCTCGGGGATCGTATGGTTCCTGCCGCTGGCCCTGATCGCGGCTTTTGCAACGCAGAAGGTCGCCATCGAGAGCGAGGAGAAGGTGCTGTTCGCCAAATTCGGCAAGAAGTACCGCGACTATGCGAAGCGGGTCAGGCGCTGGATCTGAGGCGGGTGTGATCGCTGGCAGGGTTCGCATGCCTTGGCGACTAGCCGAAACGCCCATCTCTTCGTCATCCACGGGCGAAGCAAGGAGCGTAGCGGCGCAGCGCAGACCCGAGGATCCATGCCGCGACGTACAGGCGTTGCCACGTCCAGAATTCTGCACCGCTGCACTCCACGGCCAATGTCACGGAATGGATTCTAGGGTCTCCGCGACGGAGCCTCGCTCCTGCTTCGCCCTAGAATGACGAAGTGTGGAAGGGCTCCGCTAATCGCGAACGTTTGCGACGGGCGCGCAAACGCTCGACGATCCGCTCAGGTATTTACCCCCAACTCCACCAGCCGCTCGACGCAAGACTCCTCCGCCTGGTCGAGCTCCGCCAGCGTCTCCTCGAGATCGCGGCGCTTCTGGCGCAAATCCTCGCGCTTTTCCTCGATGCGCTTGATCATCAGGTTGAGTTGACCGACCTCGCCGGGCGGTTCCTTGTACATCTGGATGATTTCGCGGATCTCGTTGATCGAGAAGCCGAGCCGTTTTCCGCGCATGATCTGACGGATCAGATGCCGGTCAGATGGGCGAAACAGCCTTGTGCGGCCCCGCCGGACCGGTTGCACCAGCCCCTCGTCCTCATAGAAGCGCAGCGTCCGCGTCGACACGTCGAATTCGCGGGTCAGTTCGGTGATCGAGTAATATTCCCGCATCTTTGCTCCAAATGTCGGAACATCGGAAAACGCCCGGTCGCCCGGGATTTCCAACGCATTCCGATCAACCCCGTTCCAAGCCGGACTCGGCATGAAACCCCGCGCAAGCCTCGCACCACATTTACGTAAAAGTCAATTGAACCCGCAACGCCTCTTTCTCAAGGGATAGCGAACCACCAGGTGGCCAGCCCGAGGAAGGCAAAGAAGCCAACGACGTCGGTGACCGTAGTGACGAAAACCGCCGACGCCACCGCCGGGTCGATCTTGAACCGGTCGAGCAATAGCGGGATCAGGATACCGGCAAGGGCTGCCACGAACATATTGATGATCATCGCCGCCGCTATGATGCCGCCCAGATTGGGATCGCGGAACCAGACGGCCGCGACGATGCCGATCAGCACGGCGAAGATGATGCCGTTGATGGAACCCACGCCCATTTCGCGGCGGATGATGCGGCCGGCATTGTAGATGTCGAGATCCCTGGTCGCCAGCGCGCGTACCGTGACGGTCATGGTCTGCGAACCGGCATTGCCGCCCATGCCGGCCACGATCGGCATCAGCACGGCCAGTGCCACAATGTGCTCGATGGTGCGGTCGAACAGGCCGATCACCGATGCCGCCAGGAACGCCGTCAACAGGTTGACCAGCAGCCAGGGCACGCGCGAGCGCGAGGTCGAAAGAATGCTGTCGGACAACTCTTCGTCGCCGACGCCGCCCATGCGCAGCAGATCTTCCTCGGCCTCCTGCTGGATGACGTCGACGACGTCGTCGATGGTCAGCACGCCGACCAGCCGCTCGTTCTCGTCGACGACGGCGGCGGACAGAAGATCGTATTGCTCGAAGTCCCGCGCCGCCTCTTCCTGGTCCATGGTGGCCGGAATGGCGTGCCTCGTCTCGTGCATCACGTCTCCGACCTTGGTCGTGCGCTTGGTGCGCAGGATCTGGTCGAGGTCGATGGCGCCGAGCAACTTGAAGCTTGGATCGATGACGAAGATCTGGCTGAAGCGCTCGGGCAGGTTCTTGTCTTCGCGCATGTAGTCGATGGTCTGTCCTATGGTCCAGAACGGCGGCACGGCGACAAACTCGGTCTGCATGCGGCGACCGGCGGTCTCTTCCGGGTAGTCGAGCGAGCGGCGCAGCCTGATCCGCTCGGTGAACGGCAACTGCGACAGGATCTCGTCCTGGTCTTCCTTTTCAAGGTCTTCGAGAATGTAGACCGCGTCGTCGGAATCGAGGTCCTGCATGCCCTGGGCAATTTGCTCATTGGGCATATTGTCGACGATATCGCGGCGGATCGCCTCGTCGACCTCGGTCAGCGACGAGAAGTCGAAATCGGCGCCGAGCAGTTCGACAAGGGCGCGACGCTGTTCGGGGTGCAGGGCCTCCAGCAGATCGCCAAGTTCCGACTGGTGCAGGTCGTCGACTTCGCGCTTCAGCGTCAGCGTATCGCGATCGGCGATCGCCGCCCCGATCTGGGCCAGGAATGATGACAGGACGGCGCCGTCCTCGCCATAGATGTCGGCGTGGGCGTCGTCAGCGGCTTTGGCGCCGGTCGTGTGGTCGTCCTGGCGTTCCACCAGCGGCTCCCGCCATGGGAATTTCGGAAAAGGTGCCTGTCAGGTCTAGCGCGCAACGCACGGGAATATCAAACGAAATGCGCCCCGCCCGGCATATGGGGAGAGAGCGATTTCATCAGGATATGACGCCGCCCAGGATTCAGGCGGCGCGACAGCACATGTCGCTGGGGAAAGAGCACCCCAGCACGGTTGGGGCAGAATTGTCATGATGCAGGTCCAGGCAAAGGCCGGACCCGCCCAGGCGACAACCAGAACAGCCGGAAGCCCTTGAAGATCAGGTCGCAGACGCAGAAGGCAATCGAGGAACGGCGCGTGCGCGTGGTCGTGGCCGAACGCAATCCGCTCGTCATATCGGCGCTGCGCGACATGCTGGACTGCGACGGGCGCTTCGATCTCAGGGCCTGCGTGCAAAGCGGCAGCCATTTTCTGGAATTGGCAGCCGAAGCGGAATTCGACGTCGCCGTTATCGGCTGGAAGCTCTCCGACATGGACGGCGCCGATGTGCTGGCCGAGGTTCACAGCCGCAAGCTCGGCGTGCGCATCGCGGTGTTTTCCAACGACCACGACATCGGCATCCTGAAGCAGTGCGTGCGGCTCGGCGCCCAGGGCTACTGCTTCCAGTTCGACGATCCGGCGATCATCTTCGAGACCATCCTGGCCGTCGCGCATGGCCGCATCTGCATCCCCTACATCGACATCAATAAGGTCAACGACACACCCTTGTCGCTGCTCACCGTGCGCGAGCGCGAGCTGCTGGCGGTGCTGTCCGACGGCTGGACCAATCTGCAGATCGCGACGCGCACCGGGATTTCGGAGAACACGGTGAAATACCACCTCAAGAACCTCTACGACAAGCTCGACGTCCGCAACCGGGCGATGGCCGTCGCGCTCTACGCGCGCGAGCGGCGTACCCAGAAGCAGCCGTTCGGGTAGGAAAGCGATGAGCCGCGGGTAGGTCACCCGGGTAGGCAACCCCCACCCGCGCGCGGCAAGATGTTACCTCTTGAGGTGTTGTTGCCATTAGCCGTCGAAACGAAACTCCCCATCACCGCTTTGCTGGATCAGGAGGAGTTCGCGACATGGCCGGTTTCACCCATCTTTTCATTCCCGGACCGACCAACATTCCCGAACAGGTCCGCCAGGCGATGAACCTGCCGATGGAGGACATGCGTGCAGCATCCTTCCCCGATCTCACGCTACCGCTGTTCGAAGACATCAAGACGGTGTTCAAGAACGAGACCGGCCGCGTCTTCATCTATCCCTCCTCCGGCACCGGCGCCTGGGAAGCGGCGATGACCAATGTGCTCAGCCCCGGTGACCGCGTGCTGATGTCGCGCTTCGGCCAGTTCTCGCATCTGTGGGTCGACATGGCCGAACGGCTCGGCTTCGAGGTCGATGTCATCGACTGCGAATGGGGAACCGGCGTGCCGCTCGAGCTCTATGCCGAGCGGCTCAGGGCCGACAAGGCGCACCGCATCAAGGCAGTCTTCTGCACCCAAAACGAGACCGCGACCGGCGTGACCAGCGACGTCGCCGGCTGCCGCGCCGCGCTCGATGACGCCAACCACCCTGCTTTGCTCTTCGTCGACGGCGTCTCGTCGATCGGCTCGATCGACTTTCGCCAGGAGGAATGGGGCGTCGATTGCGCGGTCAGCGGCTCGCAGAAGGGTTTCATGCTGCCCGCCGGCCTCGGTTTCCTCTCCGTCAGCAAGAAGGCGCTGGTGGCCTCGCGGAGCGCCACCCACCGCCGCTGTTTCTTCTCCTTCGAAGATATGATCCGCGCCAACGACGCCGGCTATTTCCCTTATACGCCGGCTACTCAGCTGCTGCGCGGCCTGCGCGCCTCGCTCGACCTGATCGCCGAGGAAGGGCTGGAAAACATCTTCGCCCGTCACCATCGCCTCGCCGAAGGCGTGCGCAAGGCGGTCGACGCCTGGGGCCTGAAGCTCTGCGCCAAGACGCCTAAATGGCACTCCGACACCGTCAGCGCCATCCTGGTGCCGGACGGCGTCGACAGCGGCGATGTGGTCAAGCGCGCCTACCAGAAATACCAGACCGCGCTCGGCGGCGGCCTCAACAAGGTGATCGGCAAGGTCTTCCGCATCGGCCATCTCGGCTGGCTGAACGAGGTGATGGTGCTGGCCTCGCTCTCGGCCGCCGAAATGGCGCTGCTCGACTGCGGCGTACGGCTGGCGCCCGGCTCCGGCGTCGGCGCCGCCATCCAGCACTTCCGCGCCTCGGCCGCCGTGCCGGTCGCCGAAGCCGCCTGAGGAGCCGACAATGAGCCACACCATCAACCACCTCAAGAAATTACGGCTGCAGCGCAGCGAGCTGGCGGTTCCAGGCTCCAGCCCGGAAATGATCGACAAGGCGGCCAACAGCGCCGCCGACTTCATCTTCCTCGACATCGAGGATGCGGTCGCCCCGCCCGACAAGGAACGCGCCCGCAAGAACATCATCCAGGCGCTCAACGACATCGACTGGCGCGCCAAGGGCAAGACCGTCTCGGTGCGCATCAACGGCCTCGACACGCACTACATGTACCGCGACGTGGTTGACGTCATGGAGCAGGCCGGTGACCGGCTGGACACCATTTTGGTGCCGAAGGTCGGCGTGCCGGCCGACCTCTACATGGTCGAGGCCATGGTCAACCAGATCGAGATGGCAAAGGGTTTCAGGACCCGCGTCGGCCTCGAAGCGCTGATCGAGACCGCGCTCGGCATGGCCAATGTCGAGGCGATTGCCGCGACACCCGGCCGGCTGGAAGCCATGCATTTCGGCGTCGCCGACTATGCGGCAAGCTGCAAGGCGCGCACGGTCAACATTGGCGGCCTCAACCCCGACTATCCCGGCGATCAGTGGCATTTCGCTCTGTCGCGCATGACCGTCGCCTGCCGCGCCTATGGCTTGCGCGCCATTGACGGGCCGTTCGGCGACTTCTCCGATCCGGAGGGCTACATCGCTGGCGCCAGGCGCGCGGCGGCGCTGGGCATCGAAGGCAAGTGGGCGATCCACCCCTCGCAGATCGCGCTTGCCAACGACGTCTTCTCTCCACCGGAAAAAGAGGTCACCCGCGCCCGGCGCATCCTCGAAGTGCTGAAGGAGGCGGAGGCGCAGGGCAAGGGAGCGGCCGCACTCGACGGCAAGATGATCGACGCAGCGTCGGAACGCATGGCGCGCAATGTTCTGGTGGTCAACGAGGCAATCGAACGGGCCAGCCAATTCTCTAGCGAGCCGCGCGTCGCCACGCATTGACTGTTCAGGGAGGACAAAATGGACATCCACGAATATCAGGCCAAGGAACTGCTGGCACGCCACGGCGTGCATGTGCCGCGCGGCGGGCTGGCCTACAGCCCCGAGCAGGCGACCTACAGGGCCCGCGAGATCGGCGGCGCCAAATGGGTGCTGAAGGCGCAGGTGCATTCCGGCGCCCGCGGCAAGGCCGGCGGCATCAAACTGTGCGCCAATGACGAGGAGATTTCCAGCGCGGCCGAGGGCATGCTCGGCCGCAAGCTGGTGACACAGCAGACCGACCCGCGCGGCAAGCTGATTTCGCGCCTGTATCTCGAGGAAGCCGTCGATATCGCGCAGGAGCTCTATGTCGGCTTCGTGCTCGACCGCAAGGAAGAGCGCGTCATGATCGTGGCGTCCGCTGCCGGCGGCATGGAGATCGAGGACATCGTCGAGAAGGCACCGAACTCCATCCTGCGCACATCGGTCGATCCCGGCGTCGGCATGCAGCGTTTCCAGGCGCGCGAGATCGCCTTCGGGCTCGGCCTCGACCACAATCTGATCGGCAAGGCGACCGAAACCATCTTCGCCTGCTATCAGGTGTTCCGCGACTACGACGCCTCGATGCTGGAGATCAATCCGCTGGTGGTGACCCGCGACGGCAATCTGATCGCGCTCGACGCCAAAATGTCGTTCGACGAGAACGCGTTGTTCCGCCGGCCGGAAATCTCCGAGCTGCGCGACAAAAGCCAGGAAGATCCGCGCGAAACTTTTGCCAGCGACCGTGGCCTCTCCTATGTCGGCCTCGACGGCAACATCGGCTGCATCATCAATGGCGCAGGGCTCGCCATGGCGACCATGGACATGATCAAGATCGCCGGCGGCGAACCGGCCAACTTCCTCGACATCGGTGGCGGCGCCTCGCCGGAGCGGGTGGCGAAATCCTTCCGCGCCGTGCTCGGCGACAAGAATGTCGAGACCATCCTGGTCAACATCTTTGCCGGCATCAACCGCTGCGACTGGGTCGCCGAAGGCGTCATCAAGGCGATCCGCGAGGTCGGCGTCAACGTGCCGCTGGTGGTCCGTCTCTCCGGCACCAGGGCCGAGGAAGGCCGCCGCATCCTGGCTGATTCCGGCGAGGCGGTGATCGTTGCCGGCACGCTTGCAGAAGCCGCCGAAAAAGCCGTCGCCGCATGGCGCTCGGCCACCAAGAAAAAAGCAGCCTAGAGCCGGATGATTTCAGGTCGAATCGACCTGAAATCTGAATCCGTCTCTAAAATCAACCAGATGGAGCATGATGTCGTCCGAAAACCGCTTCACACTTTTCGGCATCATGCTCTAGGGAGGTCCAGAAAATGGCAATCCTGCTCAACCGCAGCACCCGCGTCATCGTCCAGGGGTTCACCGGCAAGATCGGCAGCTTCCATGCCGACGACATGAAACGCTATGGCACCAAGCTGGTCGGCGGCGTCACCCCCGGCAAAGGCGGCCAGAAGCATCTCGGCCTGCCTGTCTTCAACACGGTCAAGGGCGCGGTGCGCGAGACCCGCGCCGAGGCCAGCATCGTCTTCGTGCCGCCGCCCTTTGCCGCCGATTCGATCATGGAAGCGGCGGACGCCGGCATTAAACTCTGCGTCTGCATCACCGACGGCATCCCGTCGCAGGACATGATGCAGGTCAAGCGCTACATGCTGCGCTACCGCTACGAGGACCGCATGCGGCTGATCGGCCCGAACTGCGCCGGCGTCATCACGCCCGGACAGGCGCTGATGGGCATCATGCCCGGCAGCATCTACCTCCCCGGCCGCGTCGGCATTGTCGGCCGCTCGGGAACCCTGGGTTACGAGGCGGCGTCGCAGATGAAGTCGCTCGGCATCGGCGTCTCGACCAGCGTCGGCATCGGCGGCGACCCGATCAACGGCTCCTCCTTCAAGGACGTGCTGAAACTGTTCGAACAGGATGACGACACCGACGCCGTGGTGATGATCGGCGAGATCGGCGGACCGCAGGAAGCCGAAGCCGCGATCTGGGCGCGCGACAACATGAGGAAGCCGCTCATCGCGTACATCGCCGGCCTCTCCGCCCCGAAAGGCCGCCGCATGGGCCACGCCGGCGCCATCATCTCGGCCTTCGGCGAGTCTGCGCAGGAAAAGGTCGAAATCCTGAAAGACGCCGGGGTGATCATCGTGCCGACGCCGTCCTCGTTCGGCGAGGTGGTGGCGGATACGCTTGCGGGGATGAAGAAGGCGGCGTGACAGCAGCCCCCGAGTCCGACTGCGCCAGCCCGAACCTCAGGCAGCCTTGTCGGCTGCCGGCTTCGCGACCTTGGTGCGGGTGGCGCTGCGGCGGCCGTCGACGCTGACCGGAACGTCGCCGTCGACCGTGGCGCGACGCACCACCCGGTGCTGGTCGCCGTAATCGTTGACGGCGTAGTGCTGCGTCGCGCGGTTATCCCAGATCGCCACATCGCCGGCCTTCCAGCGCCAGCGCACGGTGTTCTCCGGCGCCGTGACATAGGACTGGAACACCTCGTAGAGCTTCGCCGAATCGCTTTTGGAAAGACCGATCAGCCGTTGCACGAAATTGCCGAGCAGCAGCGAGCGCTCGCCTGTTTCGGGATGGACGCGGACAACGGGATGCTCGGTCTCGTAGATCGTCGAGGTGAAGATTTCCTCGAAGTGCTTCTTTTCCGCAGCACTCGCACGCGGCCGCACCGCGGCGTAATCGTAGGCGTTGCTGTGAACCGCCCAAAGATTGTCGGCGAGCAGCTTCAACGGCTCGGGCAGATCCTGATAGGCGGCCGCGGTGTTCGACCAGATGGTGTCGCCGCCGGCCGGCGGTATGACGACGCCGCGAAGAACGGAGAATTTCGGATAGGCGTCGACGAAGGTGACATCGGTGTGCCATTGGTCGGCGCGACCGCCGCCACGGCTGGAATCGAGTTCGAGAATGGACGCCGTTCCCTTGACGGGACCTTGGGTCGGATGCGGGACGAGGTCGCCGAGACGCTGGGCAAAGCGCTCCTGCCCGGCATCGTCGAGATGCGCCTGGTCGCGGAAGAACACCACCTTGTGCCGCAACAGGATCTGGTTGATCGCCGCGACCGTCTGCTGCGGCAGATCGCCGGAGAGCCGTATGTTCCTGATCTCTGCGCCGACGCGTCCGGTAAGAGGGACGATATCGGCATCCGGGATGATCTGCTCTACGGGGGTAAGTCTGGTCATGGGAACCTCTGTCCTCTAAGGCCGCGGGGCTGGTGGCAATGCTCCGCCGTCTGCCGGCCGCATAGCGATCGGCGGAGCAACTCCCTCATCGAGAGCCGACTTGCCTGGTAACGAGAGCACTGATCTCAACTCAGGAGGCGAAGGCCGCCAAGGCTGGTGAGCAGTACCGAGATCCCATTCAAAGCGTAATTCTACAAATTCCATAGACATTTCTTTTCAAAGTTCGGCGGCCCTGAGAAAAATGCCTTCTGTCCAGTTCGTTCGTGAGCGGCAGGCGGTGGAGCGCTGCGCGACGCGGCCCGCACCAGTAGTGACGCTGTCGTATCCCCTTCGATATTGGAGATGGCGGGTGAATTGCATGCCTGATATTGATGGCTTCCACGCATCACGCAGGCGCCGAGATGACAGACTCCGATAAGGCTGACGCTGTCGAGCAATTGCTCGATACGCCTGACCTCGCCACCGCGCTGGAAAGCGACCAGTTCAAGAAATTTCTCGACCAGATGCCGATCGCGATCGCCGTCTCGGAATTGATCGCGAAGGAGCGTGTCGTCTACGCCAATCCCGAATTCGAGAAGCTCTCGGACCTCAAGGCGCCGAAGCTTGCGCGGGAAAACTGGGCGGCCCTTTCCGGCAGGGGGCTTCATCGGCAGAAGGACAGGCCGCTCGCCGAGGCTGTCGTTGAAGACACCGATTTCGTCGGCACATTTCGCCTCGAGCGCGGCGAGGACAAGCCGGCAATCGTCGACGTTTATTCCAACGTTATCGAGGACGACAACGGCAAGCTCTGCTTCCGGCTGGTGGCGCTTGTCGACGTCACGGCACACGGTGAGACCGAGGACGCGCGACCCGCGGAGGAGCTCATCCGGGAGAAGGACACCCTGTTGCGCGAACTGCAGCATCGGGTGAAAAACAATCTGCAGATGATCACCGCTTTGATCCGGATGGAAACCCGCAACGCCACCGAACCGGACCAGAAGCGTTTCGAAAGGCTTGCCGGCCGGGTAGACGCATTGGCAATCCTCTACCAGACATTGTCGGCTGACCAGCAGAAGGATGAGGTGGATCTTGGCGTGTATCTTAGCCAGATCGCGTCCGCCGTCATGGCGTCGCACGCAGTCGAAGGTATCCGCCTCGACCTTAAGGTGGATACCTATCCGGTATCCATCAACGTTGCCATGCCGACAGGCCTGGTCGTCAATGAGTTGCTGACCAACGCTCTCAAACATGCATTCGTCGGGCGCGATGGCGGCACGATCACGCTGCACAGCGTCGTCAGCGGCGATGGTTGCCGGGTGACTGTCGCCGATGATGGGATCGGTCTGCCGACGGGTGAGACCTGGCCCAGGCCAGGCAAGCTCGGCTCTTTGATCGCGCGGTCGCTGACCGAAAATGCCAAGGCGCAATTCGACGTCAAGTCGAGTGCCGGCGAGGGAACCAGGGTCACCATCGTCTTCAAGCGATCGGCGGCGACGGACTGAGGCTATGCAACGGCGCGCCGGCAAATCCCGGCCGGACAGGTGCTTCGGGCGCTCGCGGGTGTGGCCTTAAGTCGCAAACGATTTGGCTGCAGAAGCGGGGCGCCGGGCTTCTTTGACGGTGCGATAAGCACCATATGTGGTCCACAGCCCTCCAAAACGAGAGAAGCTCGCTCCGGCGGGTCGCACCGCGGCCGTCAGCCGGCAATGGCTATGAACCAGGAAATTGAAAACCATCATGCATGAAAATATCAGACCAGCGTCTAGAGACGTCCCCCTCATTCAGCTAGGCCTCAACCAGTGCCGCTTCCCGGTGAGCGAAGACCGCTCGGTACCCGGTGGCTACCGTTTTTGTGCCGGGCCGACGTCGCCGGATCGCGTCTATTGCGATCACCACCACACCGTCGTGACGGCCGTTGACCCTCGTCGAGCCCGTCCGGGTCTCCATTTCCCTCAACGACGCGCCGCTTAGGTCACCCACATCCCCTGCCCGCCACCGCCAAAGCCGGGGACTCGGGTGCAGGAGGCTGGCCGGTGCGAGCCAAGCGGCGTTCGCGTGCGGCTCTGCGACCTCTTGTTGCAACTCTGCTGCGGCCGGTTCAAGCGCCAAAGGCGATGATTTGGCGTCGACGGCCTGAGAAGTCGCAATGATTTCAATGGCCGAAAAATTATGGTGCGGTCGAGAAGACTCGAACTTCCACGGGTTGCCCCACAGCGACCTCAACGCTGCGCGTCTACCAATTCCGCCACGACCGCCCGTGGTAGGAGCCGGAACGAACCGGCTCGCGGCGTGTAGCAAATCGTTTCCGGCGAAACAAGGGCGCGGCGCGCAATAATCGCCGCGAATTGGCATATCGGCCTCTACAGCGCCGCGCGTCCTGTGGGACGCGCAAAGGACGCAGCAGCACTTTGATTTGGCGCATGATCCTTTCCGAAGATCGTTCCTATCTTCGGGGTCGTGCGCGAAGGCCGAAATGCGTGGCGAACTGGACGTTTCAGCCGGATACCGCCATATGAAGGGCAAATGCATTTGGCCCCAGAGCGCAAGGCGGTTTCGCCAAGCCGGCGTGCATCACGCGAAAAACGAAAAAGCCATGACCGAACGCAGCCAGATCGCCACGTCGTTCCTGCCCTTGCCCGGATCAGCGCCGGTCGAATGGCGCATCGAGCCTGGCCTGACCGGCTACACCGATGCGCTGGCCCTGATGGAAGCGCGCGCCGAGGCGATCCGCACGGGTGCGGCCGCCGAGATGGTCTGGCTGGTCGAGCATCCGCCGCTTTACACCGCCGGCACCAGCGCCCGCATCGAGGACTTGATCGACCCCGACCGTTTCCCGGTCTTTGCCGCCGGACGCGGCGGCGAATACACCTATCACGGGCCGGGGCAGCGGGTTGCCTATGTCATGCTTGACCTGAAGCGCCGGCGCGAGGATGTGCGCGCCTTCGTCGCCGCGCTCGAGCAGTGGATCATCGGCACGCTTGCCGCCTTCAATGTACGCGGCGAACGCCGCGAGGACCGCGTCGGAGTCTGGGTGGTGCGGCCCGAGCGCCCGTCCCTGCCCGACGGCTCGCCGGCTGAAGACAAGATCGCGGCCATCGGCATCCGGCTGCGGCGCTGGGTGAGCTTTCATGGCATTGCCGTCAATGTCGAGCCGGATCTCAGCCATTTCAGCGGCATCGTGCCATGCGGCGTGCCGGATCACGGCGTCACCAGCCTCGTCGACCTCGGCCTGCCCGTGACCATGGGCGATTTCGACCTGGCGCTGAAATCCGCCTTCGAGGATGTTTTCGGGGCAGCGGAGTCAACTTCTGCAGAACCGGCTCGCAAGGCCGGCTGAGTCTCGCCTCGACCAACGCTCAAAGCAACCGCGCCGAGGCCCACAACAGCCCGAAACCGTGAATGGCGAAGACGGCCAGCAGCGCGCCGGCCATGGCGAAACGGTCGAAGATGCGGATCGGCTTCAATTCGTGGCGCGGTTTTACCCCGCTACCCACTGTCATCAGGCTGAGGATGGCAAAGACGGCGCCCGCCACCAGCAGAAAGCTTTGGGAAAAGCCGGCCAGCCAGCCAAGCCATAGCAAGGCCGAGAGCAGGGAAAACGAGGCGAGCGCCAGGGCGACCGGCCCCGGGCAGATCTGGCGCAGCACCTGACCGCCGTCGAATTTCCACACCGGCACCAGATTGGCGATGTTGAACAGCGCGGCAAAGCCGGCAAGCGTCGCCAGAAGGGCCGCGGCGAGCCGATGTCCCTCGCCGGATGCGAGCCCGCTGGCGACGATCAGCAGCGGTACCAGGAACGCGGAAAAACCAGCGCCCATCAGCGCCACGAAGGCGACCTCGAAGCGGCTGTCATAAGGCCGGCCGCCAATGGCGATGCCGCCGAGCAGCGGGATAAAGATCATCCGCGCCTTACGATGACCGGTCAGCCGGAAGGCCGCCATGTGGCCGAGCTCATGCAGGGCGACCACCGAGGTCAGGATCGCGGCCAGCGCCAGGCCGCCGAGATTGAGTCCGAAGAACGGCCAAAGGATGAAAGCCGACAGAACGGCGAAACCGACCTGGCTCAGCGGATGCTCGAACCAGCCGCCCTTGCGATACTGTCCGGTCGTCGCCCAGACCTCCAGCTTGCCGAGCTCGCGGCGCATGGCGAAGTAGCGGAACACCAGGAAGGCGACGCCGCGATAGCGATCGGTCTGGCTGAGCGTGACGCGCGTGCCGGCGCCTTCCGAGGTGAGTTCGGTGGTCTCGTAAAAATCCTTCCAGAACGACGCGTCGAGCGCGGTATCCTCGATGACCCGCATCGAAAAACGACTGCCTTCGACGACGTCCTCGAAGCGCGACCTGCGCTCGATCGGCTGGCCGTCCCGGCCTTCCCACGACAGCAGGATGCGGGCCGTGCCCTGCCCGTCCAGCGGCTGGGCCGAGAGTATCTCGCCGGACCAGCCGGCACCGCTGCCGAGCGGCCACAGCGCCTGCCAGAGGCGCTGCCGGTCCATTGCGACCACGCGGCTGAGCCTCACCGTGCGCAAACCGAGCGGCGCGGTCATCAAAAGGAAAATCAATCCGAGATTACCGACCACGAGAAGGGCCGTCACGATCGGCGACACCTAAGGTTTTGCTCCCTGTATTTGGCAGGGCACCCTAGCGGCACGGCGGCAAGAAAGGCTTAACGGCACAACGCCCTCCTGTCCGCCTAAACACTGCGGCCAACCGCAGATTTATCACATGGCGCCGATCCAGACCGCCATGGAAACGAGAAACGCACTCATGCACACCAACGAAACGACGTCCTGAACAAGATCGCTCATAACTCTCTCCTGTTGTTGATATGTTCGTATTTTGTTCTAACTTTGTTCGAAAGTCAATGAGCGGAAAGCGGCATGCCGACGAATCCTGACAGCCGGTTTGGGCAGGGTTAAGGAAAGGTTGACGGGGTGACGGCGGTGCTGACGCAGGGCGCATCGCATGCCTTTGCGATCGGGACACGCACCAATCACTTCGTGATCCTAGGGCGGAGCAAGGAGCGCAGCGACGCGGCGCAGACCCTAGGATGAGGAAGTTGGGGCCTACAACGGAACGACCTTGCCATCCGCCAACGTCACCCGGCGGTCCATGCGCGAGGCGAGTTCGTGATTGTGGGTCGCGATCAGCGCGGCAAGGCCGGACTGCTTGACCAGCGCGCCAAGCGCCTCGAAGACATAGGAGGCGGTGACCGGGTCGAGATTGCCGGTCGGCTCGTCGGCGAGCAGCAGCAAGGGCGCATTGGCGACCGCGCGGGCAATGGCGACGCGCTGCTGCTCGCCGCCGGACAGTTCCGACGGCCGGTGCGACGCGCGCTTGCCGATCTGCATATAGTCGAGCAGCTGTGCTGCGCGCTCCGACGCCTCCTTGCGCGAAAGCCCTTTGATCAGCTGCGGCATCATGATGTTTTCCAGTGCCGAAAACTCCGGCAGCAGATGATGGAACTGATAGACGAAGCCGACATCGTTGCGGCGGATCGCCGTGCGTTCGTCGTCGGAGAGCCGTCCGCAGGCGCGGCCGGCCAGAATGACGTCACCGGCGTCGGGGCGCTCGAGCAGGCCCGCCGTATGGAGCAGCGTCGACTTGCCGGTGCCCGACGGCGCCACCAGCGCCACCATCTCGCCGCGCTTCAGCGAAAAGTCGGCGCCGTTCAAAATGGTGAGCTTGCGCGGCCCCTGGACATAGTGCCGCTCGACGCTCTTCAGCTCGATAATGATCTCGGACTTCATTCGTATCTCAAGGCCTCGACCGGATCGAGCCGTGCGGCGCGCCATGCCGGAAACACCGTTGCTAGGAAGGACAGGCCGAGCGCCATCATGATGACATAGGTGGTCTCGCGCGGGTCCATCTTTGCCGGCAGCTGGCTGAGGAAATAGAGCTCCGGGTTGAACAGCACCTTGCCGGTCATCCAGGAGAAGAACTGGCGGATCGATTCGATGTTGGTGCAGATGAGCACCCCGAGCAGCACGCCGGCCAGCGTGCCGGTGACGCCGATCGCAGCACCCGTCATCAGGAAGATGCGCAGGATGGCGCCGCGCGAGGCGCCCATTGTGCGCAGGATGGCGATATCGTGGCCCTTGTCCTTCACCAGCATGATCAGGCCGGAGATGATGTTGAGCGCCGCCACCAGCACGATCAGCGTCAGGATCATGAACA
This sequence comes from Mesorhizobium sp. M0626, assembly GCF_040320665.1. Classification (NCBI taxonomy): domain Bacteria; kingdom Pseudomonadati; phylum Pseudomonadota; class Alphaproteobacteria; order Hyphomicrobiales; family Phyllobacteriaceae; genus Mesorhizobium; species Mesorhizobium sp. M0626. Next base: position 110,038 of record NZ_JAMYQD010000002.1, read on the forward strand.
TGACGTTGCGCTCGACCTGCAGCGCCGAAAAGAACGTCTCGTTGCGCTGGCGCCAGTCGACCATGTCGATCGGGCGTTGCGCCGCCGCATCGACCAGCGGTTTCAGCGCGTCGACATTATCGGGGTTGTCGACATAGATCTCGATCGTCTGCGCCCTGCCGTCCATGTTGAAATAGAGCTGCGCTTCGGAAAACGGCATGTAGACGATGGAGCTGTCATACTCCGACATGCCGACCTCGAAGATCGCCGCCACCTTGTAGCCCTTCAGCCGCGGCGTCGTGCCCATCGGCGTCACATCGCCGTCCGGCGAGATCAGCGTGATGGTGTCGCCGAGCACAAGGCCGAGATTCTCCGCCATGCGCTTGCCGATGGCGACGCCATCGCCGGAGTCGAAGCCGTCAAGCGTGCCTTGCTTGACGTTCTGGGCGACGATGGCGATCTTGCCGAGGTCTTCGGCCCTGATACCGCGCACCAGCGCGCCCATGCCGCCGCCGACATTGCCTTGCGCCAGCACCTGGCCGTCGATCAGCGGGATCGCGTATTTGACGCCGGCCACGCCGTTGATGCGGGCTGCGACCTGCGCATAATCCTCAAGCGGCGAATCCAGCGGCTGCACGATCAGATGGCCGTTGACGCCGAGGATGCGGGTCAGAAGTTCGGCTCGAAACCCGTTCATGACGGCCATGACGACGATCAGCGTGGCGACGCCCAGCATGATGCCGAGGAAGGAGATCGAGGCGATGACCGAGATCACCGTCTCCTTGCGGCGCGACCGCAAATAACGCCAGGCGACCATGCGTTCGAACATGGAGAACGGGCCGGCGACCGGAGACTTGGTGACCGGAGACTTGGCGACCGGAGACTTGCCAACCGGAGACTGGGCTACCGAAGACTTCGCTGCCGCGGCTTCGCTCATGCGGTTGCACCGAAGCGTTTCCTGGCCTCCGCGACCGGCAGCGTCTCGCGCTCGCCGGTCCGGCGGTTCTTGATCTCGATCTCGCCGGCGGCCACGCCGCGCGGCCCGACGATCACCTGCCAGGGCAGGCCGATCAGGTCGGCGGTGGCGAACTTGCCGCCCGGTCGCTGGTCGGTGTCGTCGTAAAGCACATCCTTGCCGGCGCCGGTGAAGGCGGCGTAGAGCTCGCCGCAAACGCGGTCGCACTCGGCGTCGCCGGCCTTCATGTTGATCAGGCCGATGTCGAACGGCGTCACCGCTTCCGGCCAGATGATGCCGTTGTCGTCATGGCTGGCCTCGATGATCGCCGCCACCAGCCGCGACGGACCGATACCGTAGGAGCCGCCGGAAACGAAATGATCCTTGCCGTCGGGCCCGGTCACCTTGGCGCCCATGGGCTTGGAATATTTGTCGCCGAAATGGAAGATGTGGCCGACCTCGATGCCGCGTGCCGAGACCCGGTCGGCTTCGCCAAGCTTGTCCCAGGCCGCCTCGTCATGCATCTCGTCGGTGGCGGCGTAAGGCGTCGTCCACGTTTTGACGATGTCGGCGATCTCGCCGTCATTGCCGAAGTCGGTTTTCTCGCCGGGCACCTGGAGCGACAGATATTCGCGGTCGCAATAGACCTGGCTCTCGCCGGTGTCGGCCAGGATGATGAATTCATGGCTGAGATCGCCGCCGATCGGCCCGGTGTCGGCCCGCATCGGAATGGCCTGCAGCCCCATGCGCGTGAACGTTCGGAGATAGGATACGAACATGCGGTTGTAGGCGGCTTTGGCTCCCTCGAAATCGAGGTCGAAGGAATAAGCGTCCTTCATCAGGAATTCGCGCGAGCGCATGACGCCGAAGCGCGGACGCACCTCGTCGCGGAACTTCCACTGGATGTGGTAGAGGTTGAGCGGCAAATCCTTGTACGACTTGACGTAGGCGCGCACGATCTCGGTGACCACTTCCTCATTGGTCGGACCGTAGAGCATGTCGCGGTCCTGTCGGTCCTTGATGCGCAACATCTCCTTGCCGTAATCGTCATAGCGGCCGCTTTCGCGCCACAGATCGGCCGACTGGATGGTCGGCATCAGGATTTCCAGCGCGCCGGCGCGGTTCTGCTCCTCGCGGATGATGCGGCAGACCTTGTCGAGCACCAGCTTGCCTAGCGGCAGCCAGGAAAAGCTGCCCTGCCCCTGCTGGCGGATCATGCCGGCACGCAGCATCAGCCGGTGCGAGACGATCTCGGCCTCGCGCGGATTTTCTTTCAGGATGGGCAGGAAAAACTGCGACAAACGCATGGACAGGTCCGTGAGAGAGGAGGCTGCGCTGGAATCGGCGCGGCTGGCTTGCTTGCCCCGGCTTCATAGCTATTTCGTGACGGAATGGAAACCCGACCGGCCGCATCGGTCCGAAATCGCAAAAATCGATTCTTCTTCCAAAGACCTTCGCACCGAAAAACGATAATGCTTCTGACGCAAAGTGATCGCCTGACGGCAAAGTCCTCACACACGCTTTGCGCGTCCGGGCAACCCAGCACACCTGGCCCCATTAATGCGGCAGCTCGGTGTTGTTCGTTTCGCAAGCAAAGCCTGCCGCACTATTGTGCACTGCAGCACAGATTGCCCGATTGCGGGCAAAATTCTGCGTGACAATTTCATCAGGGTTAGGCTAGTGTGCCCCGATAACCGAGAGGGTGGAGAAAAATCTGCTCTCCTACGCGGTCAAAGTCTTGGGAGGATGCGATCTAGGCGCGGTTACCCGCTGCCGCCGGAAACCGGAAAACAGATCGGAACGCGTTTAAATTGCAAGGCCTTGTGCCTTGCATTTTTTTTGCCCGATCATCTGGTTAGATCAACCTTTTCCCAAATTACGTGAGCTTGCGTCAGCCTGATACCCAGCCGTGATTCTAATACGGGTGGGCCATGCATGGCCGCCGATTGCGCATCGCAGGCTGGCGAGACAAAACCTGAGTTTAGCGCTCCGAAACAGGCACAAACCCACCCGATCCATCGGCAGAAACAGGTTTTAGTTAGCCGGCGCCTGGGTGGCTTCGGGGATGATGTGCGGGACTTCGTCGAGGCTGTAGCCCAGCCCGTGCGTCAGGCCGTAGAAAACCCCCATGACGACAGCCGTGACGATGGTGGTGCGGATCACGGCGCGCAGCATATGCGGTCCGCGCGGCGCGCTCGCAACCGTGCCCAGCGTCACGTCCTGGTCGTCATCCTGCGTCTTGACGCTGAACGGCAGCACAATGAACAACATCAGCCACCAGGTGATGAAGAACAGCGCGGCAAATGAAATCCAGCTCATGCCTGTTCCAGTTCGACCAACGTGCCGAAGAAATCCTTGGGATGCAGGAACAGCACCGGCTTGCCGTGAGCGCCGGTTTTGGGATTGCCGTCGCCCAGCACGCGGGCGCCGCTTGCTTTGAGGTGATCGCGCGCGGCAAGGATGTCGTCGACTTCGTAGCAGACATGATGCATGCCACCCGAGGGGTTCTTCGCCAGAAAGGCCGCGATCGGCGACCGTTCGCCCAGCGGCTCCAGGAGTTCGATCTTGGTGTTGCCGACATCGACGAACACCACCGTCACGCCATGCTCGGGCAAAGCCTGCGGCGCAGTCACCCGCGCGCCAAGTGTATCGCGATAGGCCGCAATCGCCGCGGCCAGGTCCGGTACGGCAAGTGCTACATGGTTCAGGCGTCCCAGCATGAAGTGCTCCACAAGTTAAGGGAGTAGGGAATGGGCAGTAGGCAGTAGTGATACATCTGCATTTTTCTCCACTGCCTACCGCCTACTGCCTATTCCCTCACCTCGTCACAAACACCGTCACCAGCGGCTTCTTGCCCCAGGCCTCGTTGGCGGCGCCGCGCACGGCGCGGCGCACCGCTTCCTGCACCAGATCGAGGTCCTTGCGGCGCTGGCGAGGGATCGAGTCGACCGCGCCGACGGCCGCGTCGAGCATCAGATCTTCCATGTTTTCGCCACGGGCATCGGCCTCGGCGACGCCGATGGCGACCAGATCGGGATCGCCGGCGAGCTCATATTTATCGTCGAGCACGACATTGACCGCGACATGGCCGGCGAAGGATAGCTTGCGCCGGTCGCGTATGCCCATCGCCTGGTCGGTGCCGATCAGCCTGCCGTCCTTGTAGATGCGGCCGAACGGCACCTGGTCGATGATCGTGGCCGGACCCGGCGCCAGCCGCAGCATGTCGCCGTCGCGCACCTGCGCCACCTGGCCGATGCCGGAGGTCGACATCAGCGACCCCTGCGCCACCAGATGCGCGGCTTCGCCATGCACGGGAACGCCGATCTGCGGCCGCACCCACTCATACATCCTGCGCAATTCGCTGCGGCGGGGATGGCCGGAGACATGCACAAGCGCGTCGCCATCCTCGATGATCTTGATGCCGAGGTCGATGAGGCGGTTCTTGATCTCGAGGATCGCCTTCTCGTTGCCGGGAATGGTGCGTGAGGAAAACACCACCGTGTCGCCGGCCGTCAGCGACACCGATTTCATCTCGTCGCGCGACAGTTTTGCCAGTGCCGCCAGCGCCTCGCCCTGGCTGCCGGTGCAGATGATGACCAGGTTCTCGCGCGGGATGAAGCCGAAATCCTCCTCGGCGATGAACTCCGGCAGCCCGTCCATGTAACCGAGTTCGCCGGCGACATCGATGACCCGCTTCAGCGAGCGGCCGAGCACCAGGCACTGGCGGCCGGCATCGCGCGCCGCCTTGGCGATGGAGACGATGCGTCCGACATTGGAGGAGAAGGTGGTGACGGCGACACGGCCGACAGCGCTCTGGATGACGCCCCTGAGGCCTTCGCCCACCGCCACTTCCGACGGCGATTCGCCTTCGCGCAGCGCATTGGTGGAATCGCAGACCAGCGCCAGCACGCCCTTGTCGCCATAGGCGCGAAACCGCGCCTCGTCGGTTTTCGGACCGATCGTCGGTTCCGGATCGATCTTCCAGTCGCCGGTATGGATGACGGTACCAGCCGGCGAGGTGATCGCCAGCGACATCGGCTCGGGGATCGAGTGCGCAACCGGAATGGCCTCGATCGAGAACGGGCCGACGGTGAATGTCTCGCCTGCCCGGTAGATCGTCACCGGAATTTTCTTCGGCGCGCCCTGCTCGCCCTGCCGCTTGGCGTCCAGCAGTCCGGCGCTGAACGGTGTCATCCACACCGGCGCCTTCAGCTTCGGCCAGATGTCGAGCAGCGCCCCGTAATGGTCTTCATGCGCGTGGGTGATGATGATGCCGCGCAGGCCGGCGAGGTTCTCCTCGATGAAGCGCGTATCGGGCAGGATCAGGTCGACGCCAGGATGCGCCGCATCGGGAAAAGTCACGCCGACATCGACGACGATCCACTCGCGCGCGCTAGGCGGCCCATAGCCGTAAAGGGCGAAGTTCATGCCGATCTCGCCGACGCCGCCGAGCGGCACGAAGACGAGTTCGGCGTTTTGCGCTTTCGCCATCAATTTTCCCTTCCCGGCCCTTGCGGCCAGCCCCTAAATCTTTGCCGACGCGACGGCGCCGAAATGCACGTCGCCGGCGGCTACCGTCACGACCGACCCCTCATCATCGCGGATCACGAAACGGCAGTCCGCGTCAATGGTCTCGAAGGTACCGCGCACCACATTCCCGTCAATCCTGACAGCAACCTCGCCGCCAAGCCCCGCCGCGCGCGATAGCCAGCGACGCCGGATGGCGTCGAGCCCGCGTCCGTCGTCCCACAGCCGGGCATTGTCGGTCCAGGCATCGGACAGCGCCAAGAACAGCGTTTCGGCGTCGCATGTCGCGCCCAGTGCCTGAAGCGATGTCGCCGGATACGGCAAATCCGGCGGATGCGCCACCACATTGACGCCGATGCCCACCGCCACCGCGAAACGGCCGCCATCGAGAATGGCCGATTCCAGCAGGATGCCGGCCAGCTTGGCGCCGGAGGCCAGCACATCGTTCGGCCATTTCAGCTCGAAGCGGTTCTGCCCCTGGCTGGCGCCGTCGAGGCCGATAGCGATCCTGCCCTTCGGCACCACGGCGTCGAGCGCATCGGCCAGCGACAGGCCGGCGACGAAGCCCAGCGTCGCCGCCAGACGCAACTCACCGCCGGTGATGACCAGCAATGTCGCCGCCAGATTGCCCTCGGGCGATACCCAGGCCCTGCCGCGGCGGCCACGGCCGCTTTCCTGCTTCTTGGAAACGACCCACAATTTGCCGGGATCGCCTGCCCTTGCATGGTCCAGCGCCAGCGTGTTGGTGGAACCCACACTGTCATGCGCCTCGAGCCGGAACCCTTCCGTCTCAGAGGTCGGAGCCAGCCGAAATGCCATCCGGTCAGAAAAATGTCTTGGCGGCGGCTTCGGCGTAGGTCGCGATCGGACCGCCGATCAGCACATAGAACAGCACGAAAGCGCCGGAGACACCAAGCACGAGGCGCAGCTCAACCGCCATCGGCACGAAGCCGCCGGCCGGTTCGTCGAACCACATGATCTTGATGATGCGCAGATAGTAGAAAGCGCCCACCACAGAGGCCAGCACGCCGATGATCGCCAGCGCATAGAGGTTGGCGTTGATGGCGGCGAGGAACACGTACCATTTCCCCCAGAAACCGGCGAGCGGCGGGATGCCGGCCAGCGAGAACATCAGGATGGTCAGGATCGTCGCCATGATCGGGTTGGTCGACGACAGACCGGCGAGATCGCTGATCTGCTCGACATTGCCTTCCTTGCGCCGCATGGCGAGGATGAAGGCGAAGGTGCCGAGCGTCATGATCAGATAGATCAGCATGTAGATGGCGACGCCGCGCACGCCGGCTTGGCTGTTGGCGGCAAGGCCGACCAGCGCGTAGCCCATATGGCCGATCGAGGAGTACGCCATCAGCCGCTTGATGTTGGTCTGGCCGATGGCGGCAAAGGAGCCGAGCGCCATCGAGGCGATCGAGATGAAGACGATGATCTGCTGCCAGTCGGAAGCGATCGGCTTGAAGGCGCCCATGGTGACGCGCACGATCAGCGCCATCGCCGCCATTTTGGGGGCAGCCGCCAGGAAAGCGGTGACCGGCGTCGGTGCGCCCTCGTAGACATCGGGCGTCCACATATGGAACGGCACCGCCGAAATCTTGAAGGCAAGGCCGGCCAAAACGAAGACCAGGCCGACGACGAGGCCGAGCTGGCGCTCACCGCTGCCAAGCGCCGAGGCGATTTCCTGGAAGCCGACATTGCCGGTGTAGCCGTAAATGAGGCTGATGCCGTAAAGCAGCATGCCCGACGACAGCGCGCCCAGCACAAAATACTTCAAACCGGCCTCGGTCGAACGCAGATTGTCGCGGTTGATCGCCGCCAGCACGTAAATCGCCAGCGACTGCAGCTCGAGGCCGAGATAGAGCCCGATCATGCCGTTGGCCGAGATCATCAGCATCATACCGAGCGTGCAGAGCAGGATCAGCACCGGGTATTCGAACTTGTCGAAATGCTCCTGCCTGGCGAAGCGCATCGACATCACCAGCGTCACCGCCGAACCGATCAGCGACAGCACCTTCATGAAGCGGGAGAACGGATCCTGGATGAAGGCGTTGCCGTAGGCGCTGCCCTGCCCTGTCGAAAAGATCAGCCATAGGCCTGCGATCACCAGCACGGCGACGGCAAGCCCGGTCACCAGAATGGCAGTGTTGGCGCGCGAATAGGCGCCCACCATCAACAGCGCCAGCGCGCCGATGGCGAGGATCAGCTCCGGCGTCGAGAGCGAAAGGCTGGAATAAAGGTCCGGCGTCATGGTTCGCAAAACCTCTGGTCAGTTCGCCGCCGCGGTCTGCGCGGCGCCGATGGATGCGGTGACATTGGTGACGAGCGCCTTGACCGACTGGGCCGTGGCATCGAAGACGGGAGCGGGATAGACGCCGAAGAAGATGACCAGCACGACCAGCGGGTAGATGATCGCCTTCTCGCGCGTCGACAGATCGAGCAGGCCCTTCAGGCTTTCCTTGGTCAGCGCGCCGAAGATCACCCGGCGGTAGAGCCAGAGCGCGTAGGCCGCCGACAGGATGACGCCGGTGGCGGCGAAGAACGCCACCCAGGTGTTGACCCGGAACACGCCGAGCATGGTCAGGAACTCGCCAACGAAGCCTGACGTGCCCGGCAAGCCGACATTGGCCATGGTGAAGATCAGGAACACCGTGGCGTATTTCGGCATGTTGTTGACCAAGCCGCCATAGGCGTCGATCTCGCGCGTGTGCATGCGGTCGTAAATGACGCCGACGCACAGGAACAGCGCGCCCGAGACGAGGCCGTGGCTCAGCATCTGGAAGATCGCGCCCTGCACGCCTTCCTGGTTCATGGCGAAGATGCCCATGGTGACGAAGCCCATATGGGCGACGGAGGAATAGGCGATCAGCTTCTTCATGTCCTCCTGCATCAGCGCCACCAGCGAGGTGTAGATGATGGCGACGACCGACAGCGTAAACACCAGCGGCGCGAACATTTCCGACGCCAGCGGGAACATCGGCAGGGAGAAGCGCAGGAAGCCGTACCCGCCCATTTTCAACAGGATGCCGGCCAGGATCACCGAACCCGCCGTCGGCGCTTCGACGTGCGCATCGGGCAGCCAGGTGTGCACCGGCCACATCGGCATCTTCACCGCGAAGGAGGCGAAGAAGGCTAGAAATAGCCATGTCTGCATGTGGGCCGGGAAGTTGTGCGTCAGCAGCGTCGGGATGTCGGTGGTGCCCGCCTGGAAGAACATCGCCATGATGGCGAGCAGCATCAGCACCGAGCCGGCCAACGTGTAGAGGAAGAACTTGAACGAGGCGTAGACGCGGCGCTTGCCGCCCCAGACGCCGATGATGATGAACATCGGAATCAGGCCGGCCTCGAAGAAGACGTAGAACAGCACGATGTCGAGCGCGCAGAACACGCCGATCATCAGCGTTTCCAATAGCAGGAAGGCAATCATGTAGGCCTTGACTCGCTTGTCGATCGCTTCCCACGACGCCAGGATGCAGAGCGGCATCAGGAACGTCGTGAGGATGACGAACAGCATCGAAATGCCGTCGACGCCCATATGGTAGGAGATGCCGGAATCCAGCCAGGCAAACTTCTCGACGAACTGGAAGCCGGCCTGCGAATTGTCGAAGCCGGTCCAGATGAACAGCGAGATGATGAAGGTGGCCGCCGTCGTCGTGAACGCGATGGCGCGGATGTTGCGACGCGCATTCGGGCTGTCATCCCTGATGAACAGGATCAGCAGCACACCGACCAGCGGCAGGAAGGTGACCAGCGAGAGGATTGGCCAGGCGGTCATCAGAGCATCATCCAGGTGACGAGTGCTGCCACGCCGATCAGCATGGCGAAGGCATAGTGATAGAGGTAGCCGGTCTGCAGCTTGACGACGCGGTCGGTGACATCGACGACGCGCGCCGAAATGCCGTCAGGACCGAGCCCGTCGATGATGGTGCCGTCGCCGGTCTTCCACAAGAACCTGCCCAGCGCCTTTGCCGGCCGCACGAACAGGACGTCGTAGAGCTCGTCAAAGTACCATTTGTTGAGCAGGAAGGCATAGAGCAGCCGATGGTTGGCGGCGACACTCCGGGGCAGTTCCGGCGAGCGGATGTAGAACTTCCAGGCGACTGCAAAGCCGATGACCATGGCGACGAACGGTGCCAGCTCGACCCACAGCGGCAATTCATGGATGTCGTGCAGGATGTGGTTGTCCGGCAGCGTGAACAGCGACGCCTTCCAGAATTCGGCATAGCCTTCGCCGATGAAGGCGCCATGAAAGATAACGCCGGCAAACAGCGCGCCCGCGGCCAGGATGAACAGCGGCACCAGCATCACCGGCGGCGATTCATGGACATGGTGCATGACGTCGTGGCTCGCCCGCGGCTCGCCGTGGAAGGTCATGAAGATCAGCCGCCAGGAGTAGAAGGAGGTGAAGCAGGCGGCGATGACCAGCAGGACAAAAGCGAGGCCGGCGACCGAATTGTGGCCGGCAAAGGCAGCCTCGATGATGGCATCCTTGGAGAAGAAGCCGGCGGTGCCGATGACGGTCACCGGAATGCCGACGCCGGTCAGCGCCAGCGTGCCGATCACCATCATCCAGTAGGTCTTCGGAATGAGCTTCCGCAGGCCGCCCATCTTGCGCATGTCCTGCTCGTCGGAGACGGCATGGATGACCGAGCCCGAGCCCAGGAACAGCAGCGCCTTGAAGAAGGCGTGCGTGAACAGATGGAAAATCGCCGCGCCATAGGCGCCGACGCCGAGCGCCACGAACATGTAGCCGAGCTGCGAACAGGTCGAATAGGCGATGACGCGCTTGATGTCGTTCTGGACCAGGCCGACGGTCGCCGCGAAGAAGGCGGTGAAGGCGCCGATGAAGGTCACCACGGTCAGCGCCGAATGCGACAGTTCGAACAGCGGCGACAGCCGGGCCAGCATGAACACGCCGGCCGTAACCATGGTGGCGGCATGGATCAGCGCGGAAACCGGCGTCGGGCCTTCCATGGCGTCCGGCAGCCAGGTGTGCAGCGGCACCTGCGCCGACTTGCCCATGGCGCCCATGAACAGCAGCAGGCAGACGATGGTCATGGCCGCCTGCTTGTCCAGCGCATAGCCGAGGAAGGTCAGCACGGCGGCGCCTTGTGGTGCGCCTTCGGCCGGAATGAACGTCGCGGCATTGGCGAAGATGGTGCCGAGATTGACCGAGCCGAACAAAACGAAGACGCCGAAAATGCCGAGCGCAAAGCCGAAATCGCCGACGCGGTTGACGACGAAGGCCTTCATCGCAGCGGCATTGGCCGACGGCTTCTTGTACCAGAAGCCGATCAGCAAATAGGAGGCGAGACCCACCCCTTCCCAGCCGAAGAACATCTGCACCAGATTGTCGGCCGTCACCAGCATCAGCATGGCGAAGGTGAACAGCGACAGATAGGCAAAGAAGCGGGGCCGGTTTGGATCGTGGTGCATGTAGCCGATCGAATAGATGTGGACCAGCGCCGACACCGTGTTGACCACCACCAGCATGACCACCGTCAGCGTGTCGATCCTGAGCGCCCAGGACGCGTCCAAGCCGCCGGATTGGATCCAGCGCAGTACCGGCACGGTGAACACCTCGCCGTCGCCGAAGCCGACGGAGAAGAAGGCGACCCAGGACAGCACGGCCGAGATCACCAGGAAGCCCGAGGTGATGTATTCCGATGCCTTGGCGCCCAGCGAATTGCCGAACAGACCGACGATCAGGAAGCCGAGCAGCGGAAGGAAGACGATCGCTTGATACATGTTAGCCCCGTCAACCCTTCATCTGGTTCACGTCTTCGACCGCGATCGAGCCGCGGTTGCGGAAGAAGACGACGAGAATGGCAAGACCGATGGCCGCTTCGGCGGCGGCGACCGTCAGCACGAACAGGGCAAACACCTGGCCGACGAGATCGCCCAATGCCGCCGAGAAGGCAACGAAATTGATGTTGACCGCCAAAAGGATCAGCTCGATCGACATCAGGATGACGATGATGTTCCTGCGGTTCAGGAAGATGCCGAACACGCCCAGCGTGAACAGGATCGCCGATACGGTCAGGTAATGTGCGATGCCGACGACCATGGCCAGATCAAACCTTTCCCGGCATTTGTTGAATCATTGAACGCGCGGATACGATGGCGTCCAAAAGGCTGTCTATGGCAGAAGGCTCGAAGATAACTGTTGCATCATTCCGGCCTGCCCCCTGAACGTATGTGAAATCTTCGCTCTTGATGTTCAGCGTAAGATTCCCGTCGCGATTCCAGACGAATACCCAGGCCTTTTCAGTCGAATCAACCCGCCAAGAGGCAACCTGCTCTCCCCAGTATTTTTTCTTCAAACGACCGAACATCGTCAGAGCCCCTCGCCCGACTTGACCTTGCGGATTTCCATGCCTGTCGCCGGCGTCCGGCCGACCTGGGCTGCGATCGACTGCCGCTTGATCCCTTCCTTGTGGCGCAGCGTCAGGACGATGGCGCCGATCATGGCGACCAGCAGGATGAGGCCCGAAATCTGGAAGTAGTAGAGGTAGTCGGTATAGAGGATGTCGCCGAGTGCTGCGGTGTTTGTCCGCGCGGCAAGATCCGGGATGGGTTTGGAGACCGTCGAGGCCAGTTGCGGCGCGAAGGTGTAGCCGCCGAGCACCACGATCAGCTCGGCCGCCAGGATCAGCCCGACCAGCGCGCCGATCGGCGCATATTGCAGGGCGCCTTCCTTCATCTCGGCGAAGTCGACATCGAGCATCATGACGACGAACAGGAACAGCACCATGACCGCGCCGACATAGACGACAAGCAGGATCATCGCCAGGAACTCGGCGCCGGTCAGCATGAACAGGCCGGCGGCGTTGAAGAAGGTCAGGATCAGGAACAGCACGGAATGCACGGGGTTGCGCGACGAAATGACCATGAAGGCCGACGCCACCGCGACAAAGGCGAAGAGGTAGAAAAAGGCCGCCTCTAGTCCACTCAGCATTGGGGATCCCCCGGGTTCCTGTCCAAACAGGACATCCGTCCTGTTTGATTTCTGCGACCGCCTCCGGCCGGCAAGTTGCGTTGTCCTTAGACGAGGCCCCTCGCCCCGTCCATGCGTCAAATGTCAGCGGTAGGGCGAGTCCAGCGAGATGTTGCGCGCCAGTTCGCGCTCCCAGCGGTCGCCATTCGCCAGCAGCCTGTCCTTGTCGTAGTAAAGCTCTTCGCGCGTCTCCGTCGCGAACTCGAAATTCGGCCCCTCGACGATAGCGTCGACCGGGCAGGCTTCCTGGCAGAAGCCGCAATAGATGCACTTCACCATGTCTATGTCGTAGCGCACGGTGCGGCGCGTGCCGTCATTGCGGCGCGGGCCGGCCTCGATGGTGATCGCCTGCGCCGGACAGATCGCTTCGCACAATTTGCAGGCGATGCAGCGCTCTTCGCCATTGGGGTAACGGCGCAAAGCATGCTCGCCCCGGAAGCGCGGGCTGATCGGCCCCTTTTCGTGCGGATAGTTGATCGTCTCCTTCGGCGCGAAGAACTGGCGCATCGACAGGAAGAAGGCGCTGACGAAATCCTGCAGCAGCAGCGATTTTGCGGCCTGGCCAAAAGCGGACATCACGCAAACCCCGTGATTTTGAGGAAGGCCGCGGTGGCAACGACCATGAACAGGGAGATCGGCAGAAAGACTTTCCAGCCCAGCCGCATCAGCTGGTCGTAGCGGTAGCGCGGCACGAAGGCCTTCACCATGGAGAACATGAAGAACATCAGGCAGATCTTGAGCACGAACCAGATCACGCCGGGCACCCAGGTGAAGGGGGCGAAGTCGAAGGGCGGCAGCCAGCCGCCGAGGAACAGGATGGTGGCCAGCGCGCACATCATCACCACGGCGACATATTCGCCGAGGAAGAACAACAGGAACGGCGTCGAGGAGTATTCGACCATGTGGCCGGCGACGAGTTCCGACTCGGCTTCCACCAGGTCGAAGGGCGGGCGGTTGGTCTCGGCCAGCGCCGAGATGAAGAAAATGACGAACATCGGGAACAGCGCCAGCCAGTGCCAGTCGAGGAAGCTGTTGGGCAGGCCAAGCTTGGTGCCCAGACCGTCCTGCTGCGACAGCACGATGTCCGACAGGTTGAGCGAGCCGACGCAGAGCAGCACGGTGACGATGACGAAGCCGATCGAGACTTCGTAGGACACCATCTGCGCCGCCGAGCGCAGCGCGCCGAGGAACGGGTATTTCGAGTTGGACGCCCAGCCGCCCATGATCACGCCATAGACCTCGAGCGAGGAGATGGCGAAGACGTAGAGGATGCCGACATTGACGTTGGCGATCCCCCAGCCCGCATTGACGGGAATGACCGCCCAGGCTGAGATTGCCAGCACGGCCGACACCAGCGGCGCCAGCAGGAACACGCCCTTGTTGGCGCCGGACGGAATGACCGGTTCCTTGAAGACGAATTTCAGCAGATCGGCGAAAGCCTGCAGCGTGCCCCACGGGCCGACGACGTTCGGGCCGCGGCGCAATTGCACCGCCGCCCAGATCTTGCGGTCGGCGTACAGCAGATAGGCGACCCCGATCAGCAAAACGACGATCAGCACGACCGACTTCAAAAGGATGATCAGCGTCGGTAGCACGTAGAAGGAGAAGAAGGTGTCCATGTCTACTCTGCCGCCTGCCTGAAGCCGTTTTTCGCCAGCGCCGAGCATTCCGCCATGACAGCGGAGGCCCGCGCGATCGGGTTGGTCAGATAGAAATCCGTGACCGGCGAGGTGAAAGTGCCCTTGTTCAGCCGCCCGCCGAGCTTCGCCACCCTGGCGATGTCGTCGGGGTTGCCTGAGACAACATGGTCGATACGGGCGAGATGCGGATATTCGCCATAGAGTTTGGCGCGCAGTTGCTGCAGCGAATCGAAGGGTAGTTTCTTGCCCAGCACATCGGACAATGCCCTCAGGATCGCCCAGTCTTCGCGCGCGTCGCCCGGCGCGAAGCCCGCGCGGTTGGTCTGCTGCACGCGTCCCTCGGTGTTGACATAGGTGCCGGACTTTTCGGTGTAGGCGGCTCCCGGCAGGATGACATTGGCGCGGTGCGCACCGGCGTCGCCATGCGTGCCGACATAGACGACGAAGGCGCCGCCGGTCTTGGACATGTCGACCTCGTCGGCGCCGAGCAGGAACAGAACCTCGCTCTCCCCCAGCATGCCGGCAACGTTCTTGCCGCCCTTGCCAGGCACGAAGCCGACATCGAGACCGCCGACGCGCGCGGCCGCAGTGTGCAGCACGGCAAAGCCGTTCCAGTCGGCGCGGGCAGCGTTGACGGCGGTGGCGAGTTTCGCCGCCTGGCCGAGCACCGCCGCGCCGTCGGCACGCGACAGCGCGCCCTGGCCGACGATGATCAGCGGATGCGTCGCCTTCTTCAGCACCTGGAAGAACTTCCCATTGCCGTCGGCCAGGTCTTTCAGCGACTCCGGGCCGGCGCCGAGCTGTTCGTAGTCGTAACGCGTGTCGCCGACCTCGCCGATGACGCCGACCGGCAGATTGCCGATCCGCCAGCGCTTGCGGATGCGGGCATTGAGCACCGAGGCCTCGAAGCGCGGATTGGCGCCGATGATCAGCACCGCGTCGGCCTGCTCGATGCCCTCGATGGTGGGGTTGAAGATGTAGCTGGCGCGGCCGAGCGCGGGATCGAGTGCGGCGCCGTCCTGGCGGCAATCGGTGTTCTTCGAGCCCAACGCAGCCATAAGCTGCTTCAGCGCGTAGATTTCCTCGACGGCGGCAAGATCGCCCGCAATCGCGCCGATTTTCTCGGGCGCAGCATTCGACACCGCATCCCTGATCGCAACGAACGCTTCGGCCCAGCTGGCCGGCGCCAACTTTCCGTCCTTGCGGACATAGGGGCGGTCGAGGCGCTGCGTGCGCAATCCGTCCCATATGAAGCGGGTCTTGTCGGAAATCCACTCCTCGTTCACCGCTTCATTGACGCGCGGCAGGATGCGCATCACCTCGCGGCCACGGCTGTCGACGCGGATTGCCGAGCCGACGGCGTCCATGACGTCGATGGATTCTGTCTTGGTCAGCTCCCACGGCCGTGCCTGAAAGGCGAAAGGCTTGGAGGTCAGCGCGCCGACCGGGCAGAGGTCGATGACATTGCCCTGCAGCTCCGAGGTCATGGCGCTTTCGAGATAGGTGGTAATCTCGGCATCCTCGCCGCGGCCGATCAGGCCAAGCTCGGAAATGCCCGCAACTTCCGTGGTGAAGCGGACGCAGCGCGTGCAGTGGATGCAGCGGTTCATAACCGTCTTGACCAATGGGCCGATATATTTGTCTTCGACCGCGCGCTTGTTCTCGTGATAGCGCGAGGAATCGACGCCGAAGGCCATCGCCTGGTCCTGCAGGTCGCATTCGCCGCCCTGGTCGCAGATCGGGCAATCCAGCGGATGGTTGATCAAGAGGAATTCCATCACGCCTTCGCGGGCCTTCTTGACCATCGGCGTGTTGGTGAAGATTTCAGGCGCCTCGCCATTGGGTCCCGGACGGAGGTCGCGCACATTCATGGCGCAGGAGGCCTGCGGCTTCGGCGGCCCGCCCTTCACCTCGATCAGGCACATGCGGCAATTGCCGGCGATCGACAGCCGCTCATGGAAGCAGAAGCGCGGCACTTCCGCGCCGGCGTCCTCGGCTGCCTGCAGCAGCGTGTAGTGGTCGGGTACAGTGATCTCTTTCCCGTCGACCTTGAGCTTTGCCATCAATTGCCCCCGGCGGTCTGCGCCGTCTCATATGCCTGAAACAGATCGCTCAGCCTGATGCCATTGATCATTATGCCGGCGACTTCAGCGTTTTCTATCTTCAAATTGCTCATATTCACATTGCTGAAAAACGCGTTCGAGAGGTTCGCGTCCTCCACCACGGCCGCCGACAGGTCGACGTTGTGAAACTGCGTGTTCGACAGGTTCACATCGTCAAATCTGGAGTTGCTGACGATGGCATTGCGCACATCGAGAACATCGCTCCTGTCGTGGATCTCCATGCCTGCCACCCCTACTTCTTCGCCTTGGCAGCCAGCGTCAGCGCCGCGGCCTGGCGGGTCCACTCGTCGCGGCCGATACGGCCGGTGAGCGACAGGTAGTCCTCGACCCAGGCGATCTCTTCCGGCGCCCAGGCGGCGATCTGGGCAAAGGTCCAGATGCCGAGGCCGTTCAGCACCTTTTCCAGCTTCGGCCCAACGCCGGTGATCGCCTTGAGATCCGACGGCTTGGCCGGACGAGCCACGGCCTTGGGCTGTCTGAAATCCTCCGGCATCAATCCGATCGTCGCGCCTTCGGCGACGGCATCGGTCTTCTCCGGCTCGGCGTCGACGGTGCGAGCGGCAATATCGGTCACGTCCTGGGCAAAAGTCTGCGCCTCGGCGATCAGGGTTCTGGTCGCCGCGCGCGCCTTGCTGGCCGGCGCGGTCTCGGCGAACTCTTGGCTGCGCTGCTCGAAATCGTCGATGATCGGCTGGAAAATCCGCTGCGATGCCTCGGCAGCACCCGACAAGGCGCCTAGCCACACGCCAAAGGCATGGTTGGCAAGGCCGAAGCCCAGCGCCGACATGGCGGCGGCACCCGCGACAGGATGCGCGAGAAGGTTGACGGCGCTGGCCATCTCCTTCGGCATCATCCTTGTCAAATCCTGGTTCATCTTCTCAAGCTGGTCCAAATTGGGCATCAAAGGGTTCGAATAGGGCGCCATAGACATCTCCTGGTCGTTTCTTCGTCAGCCCCGCCCCTATATTTCCGTCCGGGGCTTGCGCCCGATTTCAATCTACTCAGCAGCCACCATCACCGGTTCGGCCCGGTGCGCGTTGCGCGAAAACTCGTCGATGCGCCGCTCCACCTCGCCGCGGAAATGCCGCATCAGGCCCTGGATCGGCCATGCCGCGGCATCGCCCAGCGCGCAGATCGTATGACCCTCCACCTGTTTGGTGACGTCGAGCAGCATGTCGATCTCGCGCTTCTGCGCCTCGCCGCGCACCAGCCGCTCCATCACCCGCCACATCCAGCCGGTGCCTTCGCGGCATGGCGTGCACTGGCCGCAGCTCTCATGCTTGTAAAAATAGGACAGCCTGGCGATCGCCTTCACGATATCGGTCGATTTGTCCATGACGATGACAGCCGCCGTGCCGAGGCCGGATTTCAGGTCGCGCAAAGCATCGAAATCCATCGGCGCATCGATGATCTGCTCGGCCGGCACCAGCGGCACCGAAGCGCCGCCCGGAATGACCGCCAGGAGATTGTCCCAGCCGCCGCGAATGCCGCCGCAATGGGTTTCGATCAGCTCGCGGAACGGGATCGACATCGCCTCTTCGACGGTGCACGGATTGTTGACGTGGCCCGAGATGCAAAACAGCTTGGTGCCGACATTGTTGGGCCGGCCGAAGGACGAGAACCAGGCCGCGCCGCGGCGCAAAATGGTCGGCGCCACCGCGATGGACTCGACATTGTTCACGGTTGTCGGACAACCGTACAAGCCGACATTGGCTGGGAATGGCGGCTTCAGCCGGGGCTGGCCCTTCTTGCCTTCGAGGCTTTCGAGCAGCGCTGTTTCCTCGCCGCAGATGTAGGCGCCGGCGCCGTGGTGCATGTAGATGTCGAAATCGTATCCGGACGTGTTGTTCTTGCCGATCAGCCTGGCCTCGTAGGCCTCGTCGATGGCGCGCTGCAGCGCCTCGCGCTCGCGGATGAACTCGCCGCGCACATAGATGTAGGCGGCGACCGCGCCCATGGCGAAGCCGGCGATGAACGAGCCCTCGACCAGCGTGTGCGGATCGTTGCGCAGGATGTCGCGGTCCTTGCACGTGCCCGGCTCGGATTCGTCGGCGTTGACAACGAGATAGCTCGGCCTTCCGTCGCTCTGCTTGGGCATGAACGACCATTTCAGCCCGGTCGGGAAACCGGCGCCGCCACGGCCGCGCAGGCCTGACGCCTTCATCTCGTTGACGATCCACTCTCGCCCCTTGGCGATGATGCCGGGCGTGTTGTCCCAGGCGCCGCGCGCCATCGCGCCGGCCAGCGACTTGTCGAACAGGCCGTAGATGTTGTTGAAGATGCGGTCTTTGTCGGCCAGCATGACTTACCTCTTTCCCCGCAAGACGATCGAGAACCACACCAGCACGCCCATGCCGGTCGCGGCCATCGATTCCAGGGTATCCGAAAACGGCAATTCGACGAGGCGCCGAAGCCCCTCCAGAACGATGTTGGCAGCAGCGATGCAGACAACGCCGATGACAATGCTGCGCAGCGTCAGCAAAGATCCGGTGCTTTGCGCTTCAGCCATCAACGTGGCTCCTTGCCGAAGACGCGGATGTATTCGGCGACGCCGCCCTTCGCGAGCGCCTTGGCCTGCTTGCCCCAGTCGTCGCGCTCGATGCGGCCCTGGAAAGCGAGATATCCATCCACCCAGTCGCGCTCGGCCTTATTCCAGGATGCGACCTGTGTGAAGGTGAAGATGCCAAGCGAATGAAGGATGCCCTCGATCTTCGGGCCGATGCCCGAGATCAGCTTGAGATCGTCGACCGCAGCCGGCCTGTCGATTCCGGCCGGACGGTTCTTGTCCTCGAGCGACGGCTTTGCGGGCCTGGCTGCCGGCGCCTTTACGGCCGGGGCCACCGTGGCCTTGGCCGCTGGCGCCTTGAATTCCGGCGCGGTGAAGGCAGCTGCCGGCGTGGCGGTGGTCTTCGGGCCATTACGCTGCTTGGCGACCTTCTCGACTTCAGGCGCCGCGGTGTTGGCGTTGGCGGCCGAATGCAGGGGCGCCGGGACGCTCGCCGCTTTTTCCGCCGCCGGCGCAACCTTGGCCCTGGAGGGCGACTTCAACGCCGAGCTGGTTTCCGGCGCATCGGTTTTCGGTTTGCCGGCGTTGGATGGCGCGACCGGGGCGGCCGCTGCAGGAGCGGCAGGCGCCGGAACAGGTGCTGCAATGATCGCGTCGGGCGCCGCGTGGGCAGCCTTGCTCGCCGCCCTGGCTTCCTTGTCGCGCGTCGCTTTGAGGATCGCCTTTTCGCTCTTCAGCGTCGTCAGGCCAGGCGCCGGCTCCGAGCCGGTTCTGCCATTTTGCGGTCCCGTGGGAACCGAGGCACCCTTGCCTGCATCATAAAGATCGATGATTTCGGCCAGCCGCTCAGGCGTCAGATCCTCGAACGTGTCCTTGAAGACCATCACCATCGGCGCGTTGACGCAGGCGCCGAGGCATTCGACCTCCTCCCACGACAGCGTGCCCTTGTCGTTGGTGTGGAACTGGTCGTGATGGATTTTCGAGCGGCACACATCCATCAGCGCTTCCGAGCCGCGCAGCATGCAGGGCGTGGTGCCGCAGACCTGGATATGCGCGCGCGTGCCGACCGGATTGAGCTGGTACTGCGTGTAGAAGGTCGCGACTTCGAGCCCGCGAATGCGCGGCATGCCGAGCATGTCCGAAATCGTCTCGATCGCCGCCTTGGTGACCCAGCCTTCCTGCTCCTGCGCAATCATCAGCAAGGGAATGATCGCCGACTGCTCCCGGCCCTTCGGATATTTCTTGATCCATTGCTTCGCAACCGCCGCATTCGCCCGGTTGAAGGCGAAGGTGGCTGGCTGGACGCTTGCTTCTGCGAGACGGCGGACTGACATTTAGCGATCGGGCCCCTGCTCTGCTACGAGAGCTATTGCGGTTTCACATTCTTTCTGATGAGAAAACGGAATGCGTTCGGCAGATCGAGCAACACTCGCAAATCGCTCTGCGGGCAACATGTATTGCCACAGCCCCAGAACAGTTTGCCTTACTTGAGGCGAGATCCATGCCATGACCGCATCAGCGTCGATGTCATCGTCGAACAAGTGCTCGTAAAAAGCGACACCAGCCGCATTCCAAATCTGTTTGTTCGGGTGAACGGCAGCCCATTGGGCGAACCCATGCATTCTACCCAGCTTGTCGACGTCATTGTCGCGGTGGGCAAGGCGCGTCTTGGGTAGCAGGGTAAAAAAGAAGTCATAGATCGAACAGTGCTGAGTCGAGTTGTAAGAAGCCTCGGCGAGCTCGACCGGCAGCATGGCTTTTGCCAATTCGCGCCACCGCGGTAGGGCAGCGTCGGCATTCCCTCGAACACCGACCTGAGAGCGCACTGTAGGATTGGCTGCCGCCATCACCGATCAACCTCCCCGAAGACGATATCGAGGGAACCCAGGACGGCAGTGACGTCGGCCAGCATGTGGCCGCGGCAGAGGAAATCCATGGCTTGCAGATGCGCGAAGCCGGGCGCACGCAGCTTGCAGCGGTATGGCTTGTTGGTACCGTCGGAGACGAGATAGACGCCGAACTCGCCCTTCGGCGCCTCGACCGCGGCATAGACCTCGCCGGCCGGCACGCGGTAACCCTCAGTATAGAGCTTGAAATGATGGATCAGCGCTTCCATCGAGCGCTTCATCGCCTGGCGCTTGGGCGGCACCACCTTGCCGTCGAGGTTCGACACGGGCCCGGTGCTTTCCTTGCCGAGCAGAAGGTCGACGCACTGGCGCATGATCTTGGCCGACTGGCGCATTTCTTCCATGCGCACGAGATAACGGTCGTAGCAGTCGCCGTTCTTGCCGATCGGGATGTCGAAATCCATCTCGGAATAGCATTCATAAGGCTGCGACTTGCGCAAATCCCAGGCCGCACCCGAGCCGCGCACCATGACGCCGGAAAAGCCCCAGGCCCAGGCGTCGGCAAGCGACACGATACCGATATCGACATTGCGTTGCTTGAAGATGCGGTTGCCGGTAAGCAGCCTGTCGAGGTCGTCAAGCGACTTCAGGAACGGGTCGATCCACTTGCCGATGTCCTCGACCAGCTTCGCCGGCAGATCCTGGTGCACGCCGCCGGGACGGAAATAGGCCGCATGCATGCGCGAACCGGAAGCGCGCTCATAAAACACCATCAGCTTTTCGCGTTCGACGAAACCCCACAGCGGCGGCGTCAGCGCGCCGATATCCAGCGCCTGCGTCGTCACATTGAGGATGTGCGACATGATGCGGCTGAGCTCGGAATAGAGCACGCGGATCAACTGGCCGCGCTTCGGCACTTCGATGCCGAGCAACCGCTCGGTGGCGAGCGCGAAGGCATGCTCCTGGTTCATCGGAGCGCAATAGTCGAGCCGGTCGAGATAGGGCACTGCCTGAAGATAGGTCTTGTGCTCGATCAGCTTTTCGGTGCCGCGATGGAGCAGGCCGATATGCGGATCGACGCGGTCGACCACCTCGCCGTCCAACTCAAGCACCAACCTCAAAACACCATGCGCTGCAGGGTGTTGAGGTCCAAAGTTGATGTTAAAATTGCGGACGGAGGTTTCGGCCATTCTGGCGCCTCAATTCGTCTTGG
This sequence comes from Mesorhizobium sp. M0626, assembly GCF_040320665.1. NCBI lineage: Bacteria > Pseudomonadati > Pseudomonadota > Alphaproteobacteria > Hyphomicrobiales > Phyllobacteriaceae > Mesorhizobium > Mesorhizobium sp. M0626. Next base: position 131,834 of record NZ_JAMYQD010000002.1, read on the forward strand.
CTTTTTCGTCCCCGGGCAGCACGTAGTCGGTGCCTTCCCATGGGGAAAGAAAATCGAAATTGCGGAATTCCTGCTTCAATTCCACCGGCTCGTAGATCACCCGCTTGGCTTCGTCGTCGTAGCGGACTTCGACGAAGCCGGTCAGCGGGAAATCCTTGCGCAGCGGGTGGCCCTCGAAGCCGTAATCGGTGAGGATGCGGCGCAAGTCCGGATGGCCGGAAAACAGCACGCCATATAGGTCGTAGGTCTCGCGCTCGAACCAGTCGGCGCCGGGATAGACGGCGGTGAGCGACGGCACCAGCGTCTCTTCGTCGGCCTGCACCTTGATGCGGATGCGCAAATTCTGCTTCGGCGACAGCAGATGATAGACGACGTCGAAGCGCTTGGGCCGCGACGGGTAGTCGGCGCCGCAGACATCGATGATCGAGATGAACTGGCAGCGCTGATCGTCGCGCAGGAAGGTCACCACGTCGATCAGGTCCCCGGGTTCGACGGAAATGCCGAGTTCGCCATAGGCCAGCACCGCGTCCTTGACGCGGCCGGACAGCTTTTCGCCTAGATAGGTCGAGAGGCTATTCAATGCTTCGCTCATGACAACCTCGCCAACCAGCCCAGGACCTTGCGCGAGTCTTCCGCATCCTTCTCACCAAACCAAGCGCTCTCCTTGGCGACGTCAATGGTCAAAAAAACTTGACATTCATCGTCACCACCCGGCTCGCCAAAAAACAACTTTCCGACAAGCGGCCGTGCTTCCAGATTTGCTGGGTCGCCGTTCAGAGCAACGCATTCCACAAACAATTTTTCGCTTACCGCTCCATTGGCGGACGAGACCCTGCAGGAAAGCTTGGCCGACATTTCTGCCACCAGATTCTTGGTTCGATCACCGAGCGACCGCAGTCTCACGTCACCATAATAAAAAACAGCTCGGGGGTCGCCTGTAGGCTTGGCCTCCCAGTCATTCAATAAGATGTCGACGCCGAGACCAGCATCCCCAAATTTTGTATCAGTTGAGAACTCGGAAGAATAAAACCGCTTACCCGATTCATATACGTCAAATCGCGGATCCAAGGTTTTGAACATTAACCCTAGCCAAGGCTCAGGGTTGCCATAGACAATTTGCTCTTTACCCATCATGCCTACCGTTCGATCGTGCCGGTGCGGCGGATTTTCTTCTGCAGGAGAAGAATGCCATAGAGCAACGCTTCGGCGCTCGGCGGGCAGCCGGGGACATAGATGTCGACCGGCACGATGCGGTCGCAGCCGCGCACCACCGAATAGGAATAGTGGTAGTAGCCGCCGCCATTGGCGCAGGAGCCCATCGAGATGACGTAGCGCGGCTCCGGCATCTGGTCGTAGACCTTGCGCAACGCCGGCGCCATCTTGTTGGTCAGCGTGCCGGCGACGATCATGATGTCGGACTGGCGCGGCGACGCACGCGGCGCAACGCCGAACCGCTCCGAATCGTAGCGCGGCATCGAGGTGTGGATCATCTCGACGGCGCAGCAGGCAAGGCCGAAGGTCATGAACATCAGCGAGCCGCTGCGCGCCCAGGTGATCAGCGCCTCGGTCGAGGTGACCAGAAAACCCTTGTCGGCGAGTTCATTGTTGATCTCGAGGAAGAACGGATCGTCAGAACCGACCGGACGTCCGGTATTGGGGTCTATCAGGCCTTTGGGCTTTGGCGCGACGAGCGTTCCGGAACTGTCGTTCAATCCCATTCCAGCGCTCCTTTTTTCCATTCATAGGCAAAACCGATGGTCAGCACCGCCAAAAACACCATCATCGACCAGAAACCGAGCATGCCGATCTTCGAGAACGACACCGCCCACGGAAACAGGAAGGCCACTTCCAGATCGAAGATGATGAACAGGATCGACACCAGGTAGAAGCGGATGTCGAACTTCATCCGGGCATCGTCGAACGAGTTGAACCCGCACTCATAGGCGGAAAGCTTTTCCGGATCGGGATTGCGATAAGCCACCAGGAACGGCGCGATGATGAGCGCCAGGCCGACGACCGCCGCCACGGCGATGAAGAGAACTATGGGCAGGTACGAACTGAGCAATGCGTTCATGCTGCGGCTTTCCGTTGGCGGCCAATCCACTTTGATTACAGCAACCAACCCTAATGCGGAAGCGTGACAGTTTAACCGCTGAACCGTTTTAGGTGCCTTTGCTGCAACGCGGCGAGGGTTAGCGCAGGGCTTTGAGCGAAGCAAGTCAAACCTTGTTCAAAAGAGGGTGCTGGACGGCAGTTCGGGAAAAACTGGTCCGATCTCCTCCTGTTTGATTTCCTTCGTTTTTTACTCCACTTTTGTCTCCTGACATGTCTCCCGCCACAAGCCTGCTAGCATCGCCGGAATCATCGGCTAAAAATACGGGAACGGATCAGGGCAAAGGCATCTTGATGAAGGACAAAATCTCACTCGCGACGGCCCGGCGCATCGCGCTCGCCGCGCAGGGTTTTACCGACCCGCGACCGGGCGGCACACCGGACCGCCGTCACCTCGCCCGCGTGCTCTCGCGCACCGGCCTTCTGCAGATCGATTCCGTCAGCGCCGTGGTGCGCGCCCACTATATGCCGCTCTATTCGCGGCTTGGCCCCTACCCGCTCGCCCTGCTCGACAATGCCGCAATCACCCGCAAGCGCACCGTGTTCGAGTACTGGGCGCATGAGGCCTCCTTCCTGCCGGTCGAGACATACCCGCTGATGCGCTGGCGCATGCAGCGCGCCGAGCAGGGCGATGAAATGTATCTGGGTCTCGCCAAATGGGGCCGCGAGCACGCCGCCTATATCGAAGAGATCTACCGTGCGGTCGCCGAGCGTGGCCCGATCGCCGCTTCGGCCCTGGAAGGCCAGAAAGGTTCGGGCGGCTGGTGGGGCTGGAGCCACGCCAAGCACGCCTTCGAATGGCTGTTCTGGGCCGGACGCATCACCACGGCGCACCGCCGTGGCTTCGAACGCTTCTATGACCTGCCCGAGCGCGTGCTGCCGCAGGCGATCCTCGACCTGCCGGTGCCGGCGGCCGAGGACGCGCACCGCGAATTGCTGCGCATTTCCGCCCGCGCCCACGGCATCGCGACGTCGGGTGACCTGCGCGATTATTTCCGCTTGTCGCCGGCCGACATGAAGGGCCGGTTGGAGGAACTGGTCGAGATGGGCGAGTTGCTGCCGGTAAACGTCGAAGGTTGGGACAAGCCGGCTTACCTCTATAGGGACGCCCGCCTGCCGCGAAAGATCGAGGCCCGCGCCTTGCTGGCCCCCTTCGATCCGGTGGTCTTCGAGCGCGCGCGCACCGAGCGTCTCTTCGATTTCCGCTACCGCATCGAGATCTACACCCCGGCCGACAAGCGGCAATATGGCTATTACGTGCTGCCTTTCTTGCTCGGCGACAAGATCGTCGCCCGCGTCGACCTCAAGGCCGACCGGCCTGCGAGTGTCTTACGCGTCCACGCCGCCTATGCCGAAGCAGGCGCACCGCCTGAGACCACCGCACAGCTTTTCGAGGAACTAAAGGAGATGCAGGGCTGGCTTGGCCTTGAGCGCATCGAAGTGACGCCGGCCGGCAATCTGGGGCCGGCATTGGCTAGCGAGAGAGATGGCCAACCCTTGCAGCGTCTGTCATAGACGCCTCAATAAGCCTCGTAGGTTGTGCAATGGCATCGGACAAAGTGCTCGACATGATCCATGGCGCCCTCATTGCGCATGGAATAGATGCAGTCCGCAGAGATAGGGACGTCATGCTCCAATCGAAGCAGCTTCGGTTTGAGGCTGAGGTGTTCGAGACGAGTTCTGACCGGCTGGTCCTGGAAATCTACATTTTTTCTCCGCTGCTTGATGTTCAGCCGGTCATTGAATCCTTTGCTGGCTTCGGCGACACGCGCGAACAGGAACTGAACCAGGCGTTTGAAAAGTTTCTCCGTGGTGTTTTCCATGTGGCCATTGAGGGACTGGCCGATCACGTCTGCGAGAACATGCAGGCCGAAATAGAGCTTTGGCAGCGAAGCAGCGCCAGTTGGAAGATCTGGCGAAAAGATGCCCGCTGGAAAATCTATAGCGGCCCGGTCATTTCCCAGGCCACAACCGAGCTATGCTCGCTGACACCAGGCTATCCAGCATTCTATGCCAAGCTGGAAAAGCTGTTCACAGCTTCGGTACCCCCCGGAAGCCATTTTGTCCGGACCTTTCTGGCAGGCTTGAAGGGCACGCTGATTAGTGCCGAAGTCCTTCTGGACAACGCGGTTTGGCATGAGGGACAGAATCTGGCTGTCGGTCATGACTGGGACTATAGCGATGGCTATCAAGCTATCCGACAGGTCATCCTGGCACTGCCGGAAGCCGGGACATGACAGCCCCTGCCGACATCGCCATGTCGTAGCCGTGCGTTGACACCGCTGCCTGCAAAAGCCTAAATCCGCTCCAGACGGTCCCCTGCCCGCAACGGCAAGGGCCAAGAGGGAATGCGGTGCGGGACGAAAAAATCCCAAATCCGCGGCTGTCCCCGCAACTGTAAGCGAAGAGCCAAGGCCGAAAGCCACTGGGTAACACCGGGAAGGCGGCTAACCAAGGCGATGACCCGCGAGCCAGGAGACCTGCCGTCTGAGACAAAGTATCCGATCGCCTGGCGGGTTTCCGGGCAAGGAGCACGGTTTTTGGACCAGAACAGCAGTTTTTCGGCTGGCACAACGGACATTGCGTCCGGCGACAACGACGCCCTGACCGGCGTGACCGTCATCGTCTGCGCCTCCTGCCGCGATGAGACCGGTTCCGACGCCCATCCGCGCGCCGGCGAATTGCTGGCTGAGGACACAGGCCGCGCCGCTGCCGGCGATATCCGGGTCCGCACCGCCGAATGTCTCGGCAATTGCAAGCGCCGCCTCAGCGCCGCGATCCTGCGCGATGGCTGCTGGAGCTATGTCTTCGGCGATCTGACCGCAACCAGCGGCGCCGACCTCGTTACCGGCGCAAAGCTCTTCGCGACTTCGGCCGACGGCCTCATCCCGTGGCGCGGCCGGCCCGATAGCCTCAAGCGCGGCCTCGTTGCCCGCATCCCACCCCTCGACATGCTGAAGGACTGACGATGAACGCTTCAAACCCGGCCGCCAACCTCTCCCGTGTTCCCTGCACTGTCGTTACAGGCTTCCTCGGCGCCGGCAAGACGACGCTGGTCCGCCATCTCCTGGAAAATGCCGGCGGCAAGCGCATCGCCATCATCGTCAACGAGTTCGGCGACATCGGCATCGACGGGGAAATCCTGAAAGGCTGCGGCATCGACACCTGCCCCGAGGAAAACATCGTCGAACTGGCCAATGGCTGCATCTGCTGTACAGTCGCCGACGATTTCGTGCCCGCCCTCGACAAGATCCTCGCGCTGACACCGAAGGTTGACCACATCCTGATCGAGACCTCGGGCCTGGCTCTGCCCAAGCCGCTGGTCCAGGCGTTCCAGTGGCCGAGCGTGAAGAGCCGGGTAACCGTCGACGGTGTCATCGCCGTGGTAGACGGCCCGGCGCTGGCCGAAGGCCGCGTCGCCAACGACATGGACGCTTTGCAGGCACAGCGCGCTCAGGACGAGACGCTCGACCATGACGATCCTGTCGAAGAAGTGTTCGAGGACCAGATCGCCTGCGCCGATTTGATCATCCTGTCGAAGAGCGATCTGATGGACGCCCCCGGTTCGGCCCGCGCCAACGCCATCATCAATGAACATTCCGCCCGCGCGGTAAAAATCGTGCCGACTGCGCATGGCAAGGTCGACCCGTCGGTGCTGCTTGGCCTCGGTCTCGCCGTCGAAGACGACATCGAGAACCGCAAGTCGCATCACGACGGCGCTTTCGATCATGAGCATGACGATTTCGACACCTTCATCGTCGACATCCCCTCGATCGCCAATCCCGACGACCTGGCCAAGCGCGTCGCCACCGCCGCCGAACAGGAAAACGTGTTGCGTGTAAAAGGCTTCGTCGATGTCGGCGGCAAGCCGATGCGGCTTTTGCTGCAGGCCGTCGGCCCGCGCGTCAATCATTACTATGACCGCGCCTGGGCGGCTGAGGACGACCGCCGCTCGCGTCTTGTCGTCATTGGCCTGAAAGGACTGAACCGCCCGGCGATCGAGCGTATACTCGCCGGTTGATCCAAACCACGAGCCGAAATGCATATACTCACCACCACATCCGCCTCGCTCGACGATCTCGCCGAGCCCGTCGATCTCGGGCAGACGCCGGCGGATATCGTGGCGCTGTCCTTCACCGACAGCGACCTCGCCGGTCTCGCGGCGGCGTGGAAGGCCGATGCCGCCCGCCTGCCGTCGATGCGGCTGGCGGCGCTGCGCGACCTGCGCCATCCCATGTCCGTGGACCTCTGGATCGACAGCGTCGCCCGCCACGCCAAGGTGATTTTGGTGCGCATCCTCGGCGGCTACGACTGGTGGCGCTATGGCTGCGACCAGCTTGCCGCGACTGCCCGTGCGAACGGCATCAAGCTGGCGCTGCTGCCGGGCGAGAGCCACGACGAGGATCTCAGGCTGATCGAAGCCTCGACGCTGCCGCGCGAGGATCTGGACGTCCTGCTTGGTTATTTCCGCGAGGGCGGACCGGAGAATATGGCAGCACTGATGCAGCGGCTGGCGGGGTTGGCTGGGCAGGATGCGGCGGCGGCTGAGCCGGTCAGCGTGCCGAAAGCTGGTTACTACGAGCCTGGCCGCGGCGTCGTAGGCAAGTTGGATTTTGCCCATGTCGGCGTTCCTTCACACCCCCCTCTGTCCTGCCGGACATCTCCCCCGCAAGGGGGGAGATCAGCCGGCGCGGACCTCGGCACTTTTTCTGCCCAGCCGATAATAGATTCCTCTGCAACATCCCCGATTGGCGAAAGCGTCGATGAGAGCACAATCTCCCCCCTTGCGGGGGAGATGTCCGGCAGGACAGAGGGGGGTGGGCGGGAACTCGGCGCAGACAACATCAACTCTCCCATCATCCCCATCCTCTTCTACCGCTCGATGCTGCTGGCCGCCGATGTCGCGCCAATCGATGCCCTCTTTGATGCACTCCGCCAGCGCGGCATGAGACCGGTCCCGATCTTCGTCTCCAGCCTCAAAGACCCGACCTCCCTGGCCTTCGTCGAAACCGCACTGGCCTCGCTCAACCCCGCCGCCATCATCACCGCAACCGCCTTCGCCTCCGGCGCCGAACCCGGCGTCCAAACCCTGTTCGACCGCGCCGGCGTGCCGGTCTTCCAGGTCATCGTCGCCACCACCCGCCGCGACGTCTGGGACAACAACCAGCGCGGCCTGGCGCCCGCCGACCTCGCCATGCATGTCGTGCTGCCCGAACTCGACGGCCGTATCCTTGCCGGCGCGATTTCCTTCAAGGGCGAGAGCGAGACCGACCCGGCGCTCGGCCACCGCGCTTTCGCCAACCGCCCGGAACCGGATCGCGTGGCGCAAGTGGCGGACAGGCTAGCGGCGTTCACACGGTTGCAGCAGACGCCCCGCGCGACGCGTAAGTTGGCGATCCTCATTCCGGACTATCCGAGCGCGCCCGGCCGCACTGGCTATGCAGTGGGCCTGGATGTGCCGTCCAGCGTGCTGGCCATGCTGCATGACCTGAGGGAGCAGGGCTATCGCGTTGACGGGATTCCAGAAACGCCGCGTGCGCTGCTGGATGCGTTGGGGCGGAGCGATGGTGGGCTGGGGCTGGATGAGTATCTGGACTTCTCAAAGGATTTGCCGGCTGAGGCACTGGCTGCAGTCGAGGCGGCATGGGGCGCTCCTTCACCCTCCCCCTTGTGGGGAGGGTCGGTTCGCGACATTCGCGAAGCGGATAGCGCGAAACGGGGTGGGGGTAGCGGTGCACCACCCCCACCCGGCGCTGCGGGCCACCCTCCCCACAAGGGGGAGGGTAAGAGCGGCTTCCCCTTCCGCGCCGCCACCTTCGGCAACATCACTGTCGCTCTCGCCCCCGACCGTGGCCGCTCGGCCGACCGCCGCGCCGATTACCACGACCCGACGCTCCCTCCCCGCCACAACCTCATCGCCTTCGGCCTGTGGCTGCGCAAATCGCTCCGCATCCATGCTCTCATCCATGTCGGCGCTCATGGCACGCTGGAATGGCTGCCCGGCAAGACGGTAGCGCTCTCACAAAACTGCTTCCCCGAGATCGTCACCGGCTCGTTGCCCGTCATTTACCCCTTCATCGTCTCCAATCCCGGCGAAGCGGCGCAGGCGAAGCGGCGTATCGCCGCCGTCACGCTTGGCCATCTGCCGCCGCCGTTGACCGGTGCCGGCCTCGACGAAGGGCAGCACAAGCTCGAACGCCTCGTCGACGAATACGCCCAGGCCGACGGCCTCGACCGCCGCCGCCGCGATCGTCTGGCCAAGCTGATCGTCGACACGGCGCAAAAGACCGGCTTCGCCTCCGAAGCCGGCGTCGCCGGAACCGATGCGCCCGACGAGGCGCTGCGCCGCATCGACGCCTGGCTCTGCGACCTCAAGGATTTCGCCATCAAGGACGGCCTGCACATCTATGGCCGCGCTCCCGACGACGAGCCCGACGCCATGCGCGTGCAAAGCGCGGAGGCCGAGAAAGCAGCACTTCTTGCCGCGCTCGACGGCCGTCACATCAAGGCGGGTCCGGCGGGCGCACCGGCGCGTGGCCGCTCCGACGTGCTGCCCACCGGCCGCAACCTGTTCACCTCCGACCCGCGCACCATGCCGACGCCGACCGCCTACGATCTGGGAAAGGCGGCGGCAGAAGAAGTCGTGCGCGGCTATATGCAGTCGCATGGCGACTGGCCGCGCTCGCTGGTCATCGACCTCTGGGGCTCGGCCTCGCTGCGCACTGGCGGCGAGGAGATCGCGCAAGGCCTGGCGCTGATGGGCTGCCGGCCGCAATGGGACAGTGCCACCGGCCGCATCACCGGCATCGAAGTGCTGCCGCCGGCCACGCTCGGTCGCCCGCGCGTCGATGTCACCTGGCGGATTTCGGGTCTGTTCCGCGACATGTTCCCGACCCAGATCGCGCTGATCGACGCCGCCGCCAACGCCGTAGCCGCGCGCGACGAGGACGATTCGGAAAACCCGCTCGCCGCCAGAACCCGCGCCGATGGCAAGATCGGCCCGCGCATCTTCGGCACCTCGCCCGGCACCTATGGCGCCGGCGTCGAGGACCTGCTGTCCAGCGGCGACTGGGTCGGGCGCGAAGAAATCGGCCGCGCCTATCTCGATGCGACATCGCATGCCTATGGCGGCGCCGAGGGCGAAGGCATTGCCTCCCCCGGCGCTTTCGAGACCCGCATCGCCGAGGCCGATCTGCTGGTCCACACCGGCGACGATCCCGGCCGCGACATTCTCGAGGGCTCCGCCGACGTCGCCTTCATCGGCGGCTTTTCGGCTGCACTTGCGACGCTCGGCCGAAATGCCGATGTCATCGTGCTCGACACCACGGATCCGCAGAAGCCCAAGCCGCGCTCGGTCGGCGAGGCTGTGTCGCGCGTGGTGCGCGCCCGCGCCGTTAATGCGCGCTTTATAGCCGGCCAGATGCGGCATGGTCCGCGCGGCGCTTCCGAGTTTGCCGAAACCGTCGACCGCCTCATCGGCTTTGCCGAAACCACGCACGCCATTTCGGGCGCGCTGATCGAGGCCGTGCATGACGCCTATGTCGGCGATCCCGATGTCCGCGCCTTCATCCTGCGTGAAAATCCGGCCGCTGCCAAAGTCATCGCCGAGCGCTTCCTGTCGGCGCGCCGGCGCGGTCTCTGGCATCCCTTGCGCAACTCGGTCGACGACGATCTCGCGGCGCTGATCGCCGAGGCCGAGGCGCTCGGGGTTGCGGCATGAACGCCTTTTCAAGGCGCGGCGCCTGCCCGGCTCTGTCAGCGCCGATGCAGACCGGCGATGGCCTGCTGGTGCGGCTCAACCCGGTTGCTGGAGGGCTTTCCCCCAAGTCGCTGATCGGACTCTGCGAATCCGCCTTGCGCCACGGCAACGGCATCATGGAAGTGACCGCGCGCGGCAGCCTGCAGATACGCGGGCTGACAGCGGAGAGTGCGGTGCTGTTGGCGGCGGAGGTCGATGCACTGGGGATTGCAGTGCGTACCGGCGTGCCGGTCGAGACCGGGCCGCTGGCCGGCATCGATCCGCGGGAGATTGCCGATCCGCGAGCTTTGGCTGAGCGGATCAGGGCTGCGGTCGAGGAAGCTGGGCTGACGCCAAGGCTCGGACCGAAGGTGTCGGTGGTTGTCGATGGCGGCGGGCAGCTGACGATGGATGGGGTGACGGCTGATGTCAGGCTGAAGGCGGTGCGGGTGGGCGGCAACGTTATGTGGGCTTTGTCTGTTGCCGGCGACGGTCAAAGCGCGAGGCCGCTTGCGACGGCCGATGAGGATGCAGCGCGCGATATTGCGGTTGCTGTGCTGAGGATGGTTGCCGAGAAGGGGCGTGACGCACATTCTCGGGATTTGTCGGAGAGGCAATTGGCCTCTCTTGCAAGCTGGCATTCCTTCGCGCCCCCCTCTGTCCTGCCGGACATCTCCCCCTCAAGGGGGGAGATCAGCAGGGTCGCCGGCGGCTCTCCACTTTCGACGCTGAAAATTGGCGAAATCGCCCACGAAGACGCAATCTCCCCCCAAGCGGGGGAGATGTCCGGCAGGACAGAGGGGGGTGTGCAGGATCGCCGGCCTATCGGTCTTTTCCCCTTATCCAACGACACCACCGCTCTCGGCATAGCCCTCCCCTATGGCAGCATGCCGGCCGAAAAACTCATCGCCCTCGCCCAAAGCGCCCTGTCCCTCGGCGTCGCCGAAATCCGCCTCGCCCCAGGCCGCGCCTTGCTGTTCCTCGGCCAACCGTCGTCCGCAAACCACCCCCTGCGAGCCACCGCCGCCGCCCTTGGCTTCGTTACCACCGCCGCCGACCCGCGCACCCGCATCGCCGCCTGCCCCGGCACTCCTGCCTGCGCATCCGGACAAATCGCCACGCGCGATATTGCCGAGACAATCGCCGCCGAAAACGCTGATATCCTCGACTTCACACTGCACATTTCCGGCTGCGCCAAGGGCTGCGCTCACCCCGGCTCTGCCGCGCTAACAATCGTCGGCGGCGAAAACGGAGCCGGACTTGTCGTGAACGCGACGGCAAAGGCCCTTCCTGCGGGCTACAGGCCGGGCTATGACGCCGCACGCGGCGTCAGCAGCGTCGCGGCGATGGTCCGCAGCGCACGATTTCAGGGCGAAACCGCCGCCGCTTGCCTGACAAGGCTCGGGCCGGCGGCAATCGCCGAAAGCTACCGACAGGAATAAGCATGGCCGCCTACGATTACATCCATGACGGCAACGCCATCTATGAGCGCTCCTTCGCCATCATCCGCGCCGAGGCCGATTTGTCCCGCTTTTCCGAGGCCGAGGCCGACGTTGCCATCCGCATGATCCATGCCTGCGGCCAGGTCGAAGCATCAAGTCATTTTGTTTTCTCCAGCGATTTCGTCGCCGCCGCCCGCAGCGCCTTGACGGCCGGCGCACCGATCTTCTGCGACGCCGAAATGGTCTCGCATGGCGTCACCCGCGCCCGGTTGCCGGCCGGCAACGAGGTGATCTGCACCTTGCGCGACCCGCGCACGCACGACATCGCCAAGCAGATCGGCAACACCCGCTCGGCCGCCGCGATCGACCTCTGGGGCGAACGCATGGCCGGTTCGGTCGTGGCCATCGGCAATGCGCCGACAGCGCTCTTCTATCTCCTGGAAAAGCTGCGCGATGGCGCGCCGAAACCGGCCGCCATCATCGGCATGCCGGTCGGCTTCGTCGGTGCCGCCGAATCCAAGGATGCGCTGGCCGAAAACTCCTATGGAGTGCCCTACGCCATCGTGCGCGGCCGGCTCGGCGGCAGCGCCATGACCGCCGCCGCGCTCAATTCGCTGGCGAGGCCCGGCCTGTGAACGCAACTGTCAAAGAAGATCTGGCAAAAGGCCGCCTCGTCGGCGTCGGCACCGGTCCCGGCGATCCCGAGCTCTTGACGCTGAAGGCTGCCCGCATCCTGGCCGAGGCCGATGTCGTCGCCTACTTCGCCAAGCGCGGCAACAACAGCAACGCGCGCGCCATCGTCGAGGCGCGTTTCCGGCCGGATATGCTGGAACTGCCGCTTCTCTATCCCGTCACCACCGAGATCGACAAGGATCACGACGACTACCGTTCGCAGATCACCGATTTCTACGAGCAGTCGGCCGAGAAGGTCGCCGAACACCTCGAAGCCGGCCGCATGGTCGCCGTGCTCTCCGAAGGCGACCCGCTGTTCTACGGCTCCTACATGCACCTGCATGTCCGCCTCGCCCATCGCTTCCCGACCGAAGTCATCCCCGGCGTCACCGCCATGTCGGGCTGCTGGTCGCAGACCGGCGTGCCGATCGTCCAGGGCGACGATGTGCTGACGGTTTTGCCCGGCACGATGAGCGAGTTCGAGCTGACGCGCCGTCTCGCCGACACCGACGCCGCCGTCATCATGAAGGTCGGCCGCAACCTGCCCAAGATCAGGCGGGCGCTGGAGGCCACCGGCAAGATCGCCCGCGCCGTCTATGTCGAGCGCGGCACCATGGCCGGTAGCATCTCGATGAAGCTTGCCGACAAGCCGGACGACAAGGCCCCCTATTTCGCCATCGTGCTGGTCGCCGGCTGGTCCGGCCGGCCTGGCGTTATGGGAGCCAAGCCATGAGCGGCCGCCTCACCGTCATCGGCCTTGGGCCCGGCAATGCCGATCAGGTGACGCCGGAGGCGAGCCGGGCCGTGGCGCAGGCAAAATTCTTCTATGGCTACAAACCTTATCTCGACCGGCTTGATCTTCGCACCGACCAAACCCGCGTCGCCTCGGACAATCGCGAGGAACTCGCCCGCTCCAAGGACGCGCTGGTCAAGGCCGCCGAGGGCCATGACGTCGCCGTCGTTTCCGGCGGCGATCCCGGCGTCTTTGCCATGGCCGCCGCGGTCTGTGAGGCGATCGAGGCCGGTCCGGCCGAGTGGCGCGCGGTCGATGTCGCCGTCGTGCCGGGCATCACTGCGATGCTGGCTGTCGCCGCCCGCATCGGCGCCCCGCTCGGCCATGATTTCTGCGCCATCTCGCTATCCGACAATCTGAAGCCGTGGGAGCTGATCGAACTGCGCCTGCTCGCTGCCGCCGGCGCCGGCTTCGTCATCGCGCTCTACAATCCGATCAGCAAGGCGCGCCCCTGGCAGCTCGGCCGTGCCTTCGAATGCCTGCGCGCCATCCTGCCCGGCACCACGCCGGTCATCTTCGGCCGCGCCGCCGGCCGCCCGGACGAGCGCATCGAGGTTTTTCTGTTGGCCGATGTCGAGGCGGAAAGGGCCGACATGGCGACCTGCATCATCATCGGCTCGCCGGAGACACGGATCATCAAGCGCGGTGACAAACCGGCGCTGGTCTACACACCGCGTTCCGCGACGGGGTCGAGACCATGATCGATCATCGCGGCCAATGCTTCGACAGTTTCGGCCGACGGCACCTCCGGCAGGATGGGCCTGCGCACCATCACCACCTCGATACCGAGCGCCCGCGCCGCCGCGATCTTGCCGTAGGTGGCCTCGCCGCCGCTGTTCTTGGATACGACGACATCGATGCGGTGCTCCTCGAGCAGCGCGCGTTCATCCGCCTCGCGAAACGGCCCACGCGCCAGCAGGTAGGTCGCATCCGGCACCGCCAGTTTCGGCTCGACCGGATCGACGCTGCGGACAAGGTAATGATGCTGCGGCGCCGCCTCGAAAGCCGCGACCTCCTGCCGGCCGAGCGCCAGGAAGGCACGGCGCGGCGGCGATCCAAGCGCGTGCACCGCATCGCCTGTCGTATCGACCTGCGTCCAGCGGTCGCCATCTATTGGCTCCCAGCCAGGGCGGCGCAAAGCAAGGATCGGCACAACCGAAGTGCGCGCGGCTTGCGCCGCATTGGCGGAAATTCGCGCGGCATAGGGATGCGTCGCGTCGATCAGCAGATCGGTTCGCGTCTCCTTCAGATAGGCCGCCAGCCCGTCGGCGCCGCCAAAGCCGCCGCTGCGCACCGGCACGCCTTGCGCGACCGGGCTTTCGGTACGGCCGGCCAGCGACAGGGTGACGAGGAAATCTTCCACCAGTTTTCCGGCCAATTGGCGCGCTTCTGTCGTGCCGCCAAGGATCAGAATCTTCTTCATGAGCACCATGTTGAACAGCGTCTGCGCTGCCCCTCACCCCTACCCTCTCCCCCTGAAGAACGGGGAGAGGGAGGCGTCAGCGCCGGAGCGTCTCCCTTCTCCCCGTCACTACACGGGGAGAAGGTGCCGGCAGGCGGATGAGGGGCGGCGCGACATGTCAAAAAAACAGCCCACGCCAAAATGGCTTGCAATCGTCGGCATCGGCGAGGACGGTTTAGCGAGTCTCGGCGACGAGGCCAAGCGGCAGATCGCTGACGCCGAGACCGTCTTCGGCGGCAAGCGGCATTTGGCGCTGGTGGCTTCGCTCATCAAGGGTGAGCAGCGCCCATGGCCGGTGCCATTCGATGCCGACATGGCAGACGTGCTGGCGCTGGCCGGCCGGCGCGTCTGCGTGCTCGCCTCCGGTGATCCATTCTTCCACGGGGTCGGCGCCACCCTTGCCCGCAAGGTCAAGCCTGAAGAGATGCATGTCATCCCCGCGCCATCGGCGATTTCGCTGGCTGCCGCCCGGCTCGGCTGGGCGTTGCAGGACATCGAGACGATCTCGCTGCATGGAAGGCCGCTCGACCTGATCCGGCCGCTGCTGCATCCCAGGGCGCGCATCCTGGCGCTGACATCGGACGGCGACGCGCCAGCGACAATAGCGCGCCTGCTCGTAGAGCTCGACTTCGGCGGTTCGCGGCTGACCGTTCTGGAAGCGCTGGGCGGACCGAACGAGAAGCTTCGCTCGGCACGTGCCGACGCTTTCGATCTCAGAGACATCAATCCACTCAACGTGCTGGCGCTTGAGCTTGAATCAACACAAGAGGCCCCCATCCTGCCGCTGACCGTTGGCCGCGCCGACCATCTGTTCGAGCACGACGGCCAGATCACCAAGCACGACATCCGCGCCATGACGCTTGCGGCGCTGGCGCCGAGGCGTGGCGAATCGCTGTGGGACATCGGCGCCGGTTCCGGCTCCATCGGCATCGAATGGATGCTCGCTCACCCCTCGATGCGCGCTATCGCCATCGAGGCCAACAGCGACCGCGCCGCCCGCATCATCCGCAACGCCGCGCATTGCGGCGTGCCCGGTCTTGTCGTGGTGGAAGGGTCGGCGCCCAAGGCACTGGCCGGGCTGGACACGCCGGATGCGATCTTCATCGGCGGAGGTGGCAGCGACGCCGGCGTACTGAACGCCACCATCAAGGCGCTGCCATCCCGTGGCCGTCTCGTTGCTAATGCGGTGACGCTGGAGATGGAGGCGCTGCTTCTCGCGGAGCACATCAAGCGCGGCGGCGACCTTACCCGCATCACCATTTCCCGCGCTTCTCCTGTCGGTTCGATGCAGGCCTGGCGCCCGGCCATGCCGGTCACCCAGTGGAGCTGGGTGAAGCCATGATGGTGGCGGGCATCGGCAGCCGGAAGGGCGTGAGCGTCGAAGACGTGCTCGCGGCGATCGAAACCGCCCTCGAAGCGCACGGGCTGGCGATAACGGCGCTGTCGGCCTTGGCGACCGCCGCGCTCAAGAAAGACGAAGAAGCGATCTCTGCCGCTGGCCGCACGCTTCACCTTCCCGTCATCATCGTTGATGACGCAGCACTTCAGGCCGTCTCGTCGGAGGCACTCAGCAAATCCGATCTCTCGCAGGACCTCGCCGGCACACCCTCCGTCTCAGAAGCCTCCGCCCTTGCCGTTGCCGGCCCCGGTGCAAAGCTGCTTGGTCCACGCACCGTGCTCGGCCCGGTCACCTGCGCCATCGCCATCAGCGGAGACGCGCCATGACCGTGCATTTCATCGGCGCCGGTCCCGGTGCCGCCGACCTCATCACACTGCGCGGCGCCAAGCTGCTGGCAAGCTGCCCGGTCTGTCTGCATGCCGGCTCGATCGTCGCGCCGGAATTGCTGCAACACTGCGCACCGGGGACCAAACTGATCGATACGGCGCCGATGTCACTCGACGAAATCGAGGTCGAATATGTGACAGCCCACCAGGCCGGCCACGATGTCGCCCGCCTGCATTCCGGCGACCTCTCGGTGTGGAGCGCCGTGGCCGAGCAGATCCGCCGGCTGGAAAAACACGGCATTCCTTACACGCTGACGCCGGGCGTTCCCTCTTTCGCCGCCGCAGCCGCAGCCCTTCGCCGCGAACTGACCATTCCCGAGGTGGCGCAAAGCCTGGTGCTGACCCGCGTCTCCGGCCGCGCCTCGAAAATGCCGCCGGGCGAAACGCTGGCCGGCTTCGGCCGCACCGGCGCGACGCTGGCCATTCATCTCGCCATCCACGCCATCGACCGAGTCGTCGCCGAATTGTCGCCGCATTATGGCGGCGATTGCCCGGTGGCGATCGTCTTTCGCGCTTCATGGCCGGACGAGCGCGTGCTGACCGGCACGCTCGCCACGATCGAGGCACTGCTCGCCGCCGACCCGATGGAGCGCACGGCGATCATCTTCGTCGGCCGCTCGCTGGCAGCGGAAGGTTTTGACGAGAGTTCATTGTACGACGCCCACTATCAGCGGCGTTTCCGGGGACGGGACGGATTGTGAGCGGTAAAAGCGAAAACACCACGCTCGAACAGGCCCTTGCCCGGCTGAACTTCAAGCCGCGCCGGCTTGAGCCGGGCCATGTCTGGCTGGCCGGCGCCGGCCCCGGCGATCCCGGCTGCCTGACGCTGGAAGTGCTGGCGGCTTTAGCCGAGGCAGATGCGCTGGTCTACGACGCGCTGGTCTCGCCCGACGTCGTCGCTGTCGCGGAAAAGGCCGAACTGTTCTTTGCGGGAAAGCGCGGCGGCAAGCCGTCGATGAAGCAGGACGACATCACCGCTCTGCTGGTGCGGCTGGCGCGCGATGGCCGCCGCGTCCTCAGGCTGAAGGGTGGCGATCCCTATATTTTCGGCCGTGGCGGCGAAGAGGCGCTGGCGCTGGCGCGCGAAAAAATCCCGTTCCGCGTCCTGCCCGGCCTGACATCGGGGCTGAGCGCGCTGGCCGCCACCGGCATTCCCGCAACCATGCGCGGCATCAACAAGGCGATCATCCTGGCGACAGGTCATGCCGCCGGCACAGATGACGATCTCGACTGGGGCGCGATCGCCCGCACCGGCCAGCCGGTGGTCATCTATATGGGCATGGCCAATCTGCCTGTTATCGCCGCGTCGCTGCTCGAAGGCGGGCTGGCGCCGTCGACGCCGGCGGCTGTCATCGTTTCGGCGACGACACCGCAGGAGCGGACCGTCGTCGCGACACTCGCCACCATTTCCGAAGCGGCCGCCGCGGCGGAATTGGCCTCGCCGGCCCTCATTGTCGTCGGCGGCATCGTCGCCATGCGCGCAGCACTGGCGGGTAACGCATGACCCGCGCCATCATCATCGGCGCTCCGCGTTCCGGCTCCGGCAAGACCAGCGTCACCATCGGCATTTTGCGCGCGCTCGCCCGGCGCGGCATCAAGGTGCGCGGCGCCAAGTCCGGCCCCGACTATATCGATCCGGGTTTTCATACCGCCGCAACCGGTCTGTCCGGCGTCAACCTGGACAGCTGGGCGATGTCGCCTGACCTGCTCAACGCGTTGGCCGGCAATGCCACCGAGGATGCCGATTTTATCTTCCTCGAAAGCGCGATGGGCCTGTTCGACGGCATCCCGGCCGGACAAGGCCGCACCGGCTCGGCCGCCGATCTGGCGCGGCTCTACCACCTGCCGGTGCTTTTGGTGCTCGACGTCTCGGGACAGGCGACGACGGCGGCCGCCGTCGCCAAGGGTTTTGCCACCTACGACCCGGATGTGCGCATGGCCGGAATCGTGCTCAACCGTCTCGGCAGCGAGCGCCACCGCAAGCTGTGCAGCGAGGCGATCGAAACGCTCGGCCTGCCGGTCGTCGGCGCCATCCTGCGCGATCCCACGCTCAATTTGCCGGAGCGCCATCTCGGCCTCGTCCAGGCCGGCGAATATGCCGACCTGATGACGCATCTCGACCGCCTCGCCGACATGGTCGAGAAATCCCTCGACCTTGACGCCATCATGGCGCTGGCCGCGCCGTTTTCGCCGGCATCAGGCAGTTTCGAACATGCCTTGCAGCCGCCCGGCCAACGAATCGCGCTCGCCGAAGACGCCGCCTTCACCTTCCTCTATCCGCACGTCGCCGCCCACTGGCGTCAGGCCGGCGCCGAGATCGTGCCGTTCTCGCCGCTAGCCGACGAAGCGCCGGTGCAGAATTGCGATGTCTGCTGGCTGCCCGGCGGCTATCCCGAGCTCCACTCCGGCAGCCTCGCGGCGGCGACCAATTTCCGAGCTGGCATGGCCAGGTTTGCCGAGACCAAGCCGATCCATGGCGAGTGCGGCGGCTTCATGGTGCTGGGCGAAGCGCTGGAGGACGCGGCCGGCGAGACGCACGCCATGCTTGGCCTGCTCGGCCATTCCACCAGCTTTGCCAAGCGCAAGATGAACCTCGGCTACCGCGAGGCACGCCTGCGCGTCGCCTGTCCGCTGGGGCCGCAAGGCGCGCTGATCCGTGGCCATGAATTCCACTATGCGCAGATGATTGCGACCGGCAATGACGAGCCGTTGGCCGATCTCGCCGACGGTCAGGGCAATCCGCTCGGCGCCTCCGGCTATCGCCGCGGCCATGTCAGCGGCACCTTCTTCCACGCCATTGCGAGGGGTGCATGACCTCCGTGCCCTCGCCCCGGCAAGCGTTCGACGACGTCGCGCTTTGCCTCGTCTTCTTCACCCGGCTGCCGCTGCCGGTCTTCGACCTTCGTGGCCGCAGCCTGGCCGATGCGATCTGGGCGGCGCCTGTCGCCGGCCTCGCCGTCGCTGTGGCTGGTGCTGTCGTCTACGCCGCGGGCGTACAGCTCGGCCTTGCCCCCGGCCCGGCAGCAGCCCTTGCGCTTGCAGCAACCCTGCTCGCCACGGGCTGCCTGCATGAGGACGGGCTTTCCGATGTCGCAGATGGCTTTGGCGGCGGCAAGACACGCGATAAAAAACTGGAGATCATGCGCGACAGCCGCATCGGCGCCTATGGCGCTTCGGCTCTTGGCCTGTCGATGCTCATCCGCTGGAGCGCGCTGTCGCAACTGGCCAATCCGACAGGCGTGCTCTTCGCGCTGATTGCCGCCCACGCCGCCTCGCGCGGCCTGCTCGGCGCGTTCATGCATCTGGCGCCGGCGGCGCGCAGTGACGGCCTGTCTGCCGGCGCCGGGACCGTCTCGACCCAGACAGCTGTTCTCGGCGCCGTGCTCGGGGCCATCCCGCTTCTGACTCTGGGGCTCGGCGGCGCCTTTGCCGCACTGATCCTGCTCGCTCTCGTGTTCAGCGCCTTGCGCGCGCTCTGCCTCAACCAGATTGGCGGCCACACCGGTGACACGATCGGCGCCCTGCAGCAGTTGGGCGAGATCACGGTCCTGCTCGTCGCTTCCATTTCCCTGTCCTGATTCTTCCCCGGAGATTCCTTCCCCATGCCCTTCAAATCATTCGATGAACTGCGCGCCGCCTGTTTCGATCTGCCTGCCGGCAGCGATACCGCCGCCAATGCAGTCGCCCGCCGCCAGGACACGCTGACGAAGCCGCAAGGCAGCCTGGGCCGGCTGGAAACCCTCGGCGCCTGGCTGGCACGCTGGCAGGGCCGCGACATGCCGAAACTCGATCGCGTCAAAGTCTTCGTGTTCGCCGGCAATCACGGCGTCACCGCGCAGGGCGTGTCGGCCTTCCCGTCGGAAGTGACCGTGCAGATGGTGGCGAATTTTGCCGGCGGCGGCGCCGCCATCAACCAGCTTGCCCGCATCGCCGGCGCGGAACTCGACGTCATCCCGCTCGATCTCGATCATCCGACAGGCGACTTCACTGACGTGCCGGCAATGGACGAAAAAAACTTCCTCGCCGCCGTCTCGGCTGGCTATGACGCGGTGACGAACGACCTCGACCTCGTCTGTTTCGGCGAGATGGGCATCGGCAACACCACGCCGGCGGCCGCCATCTCGACCGCCCTGTTCGGCGGCGGCGCTGAAAAATGGACCGGGCGCGGCACCGGCGTCGACGATGCCGGGCTGAAGCGCAAGGTCACCGCCATTGAATCCGGCCTCAAGCGCCATGCCGACGCGCTGTCCGACCCGCTGAAGATCGCCGCCGCCCTTGGCGGCCGCGAACTCGCCGCCATCTTCGGCGCCACGCTCGCCGCCCGCCGCAAGAACGTCCCGGTGCTGCTCGACGGCTTCGTTTGCACGGCAGCGGCAGCGCCCCTGGCGCGACTGCACCCCTCAGGCCTCGCCCACACCATCGCCGCCCATGTCTCGGCCGAATCCGGCCACCGCCGCCTGCTCGAAGCGCTCGGCCTGCCGCCGCTGCTCGACCTCGGCATGCGGCTCGGCGAAGGCTCCGGCGCCTGCCTCGCCGTCAACATCGTCCGCTCGGCGCTGGAATGTCATGCGAGGATGGCGAGTTTTGCCGAGGCCGGCGTGTCGGAGAAGTAGGCTTTCGCAAGGTTTGCAGGGACGCGCGGACTGGGTGGCCATATCAAGTGGAAGGCCACCCGCGCGGGCCATGTCGCGCCTCCTAGGGTGGAAAGAACGTCCATGACGCGCCCGGCCAGTCGCGCAACAAAAAAGCCTCGCCGAAGCGAGGCTTTGAAAGAAGGCACAGTCAGAAATCAGAACTTGTAGGCAAGTCCAACGCGAACATCGTTGGTGGTCAGATCAAGTCTGGCTTGCTGTGTCGGGAAGTCGAACGGCGCAGGCTGCGATTTGCGGCCATAGTCGGAATAGCGGTATTCGAACCGCGCAATCAAATTGTCGGTGACGGCATAGTCAAGTCCGGCGCCTACCGTCCAACCAACCATGTTATCGCTGTTCTCAATCGACCCACCTGGAAAATTGTTTGCGCCGGAGTAATGACCGATAGCGAGACCGCCAGTTACAAATGGCAGAAAACGATCGAACGCATAGCCTGCACGCAAGCGTGCCGACCCGAACCATTTTAACTCACCGCTTGCGAAGACAACGGGAGGCCCCGCAGGAAACGTATTGTCGCCCTTTACGTCGGCGAAATTGGCATCCGCTTCAACGCCGATGACATAGTTGCCATTGAACTGGTAGTTATAGCCAACATAGGCACCGCCAAAGCCCCCTTTGGGATCGACGGAGGTGCTGATGAAGGGAGGCCCGGCCGGAGACCCCGCGCCGTCGTAAGTTGAATTTCCCCAAGCGTACCCGCCCGCCGCACCTACATAAACACCGGTCCAAGTATAAACCACAGGTTCGGTTGGCTGGGGGGAAAGGTCCGCCGACAATGCAGGGCTGGCCAATGCAAGGGAAGCAAGAAGGGCAAATTTGAGCGCGCGCATCGGGCGATTCCTTGGGGGGTGGAGACAGGGCCGAATAGCTTATGTGTAGCTGGTCCCTTGGAAAACGATGTAGCGTTTCTGCCACAATCGAGATTTGTTTGATCGCCACAGAAAGCGATATCGACTATAGAGTAAAGAAATCCGAGCTTTGTGCAGAACCTGTGCCGGCTTTTTTATGATTTCTGGCGCAAAAAATACGCGTACTCGACATGTTCCGGGCGGCCGGCGCGCTGGTCGACACCACGGTGCGATATCGTCGAGCGACCACTACCAGCTAGCGGGTAACAGCCTTTGACGAATCGCCATGACGGCCAGGTTGCTTCGGCCTGCCCGCAGACGCGTCAACGCCTCTCGCTTTCAAAGGTCTTCCACCAAGTTTTTGAAAAATTTGGTGGGTGCGCACAGGATTGAACTGTGGACCCGCTGATTAAGAGTCAGCTGCTCTACCAACTGAGCTACGCACCCACTCGACCGGTAAAAACCGGCGTTGGCGGGCATATAGCCGCCGATACCGGTCCTGTCCAGCCCTGCCGGAATCATTTCCCGACAAATCGCTCCGGGCTTCGGTTTCGAGTGTTGCAGCGAAGCAAAAACCAGAGTCGGCGGCGGGACAGCGCCCCCCTCTGCCCTGCCGGGCATCTCCCCCACTTGGGGGGAGATTGGCAGCCTTGCCGTTTCGCCTGTCTTTCGGCGTTGGAGATTGGCGAAAGCCAATGCGACATCCGATCTCCCCCCTCGTGGGGGAGATGTCCGGCAGGACAGAGGGGGGCGTGAAGGATCGCCGACAGCGACGATCTCAGCCACGGGCCACTCAAACGAACAGCTTGCCTTCCGCCACTTTTACCGCATGGCCGCCGATGCGCGCCGAGGCCAGTTTTCCGCCCTCGACAGTGAGTTCGAGCCGGATACGCGATGGCCGGCCCATCTCCAGCCCCTGCTCGATCCACAGCTGCGAAATGCCGTCGGTCGGGCCATCGAACTGCATGATGGCGCCGGCAAAGGCCGCCGCCGCCGACCCGGTCGCCGGGTCCTCATAGGAGGGAGTACCCGGCACGATCATGCGGACATGGAAGGCGCTGTCATGGTTCACCGTCTGGCGGCAATAGACGTACGGGCTGGCGAAGGCCCATTCGCTCTTGCGCGGCGCCAGTTCCGACCAGGCCTGGTTGTCGAGCTTGATCCGGCCGGCAGCCTCCAGATTGGCGACCGGAATGGTGACGTAAGGCACGCCTGCCGACCAGAACGACACCAGGTGATTCTCGAAGCCGATCTCGTGCGGCGCCAGCCCGAGGGCGGCGCCGATCGCCTCCGGGTCGGCATCGAGCTTCAGCGGCTCCGGCAGCTTCGCCAGGTCGAACTCGGCAAAGGTGGCGCCATCGTGCCGGCTGACGGCGCAGCGCACCGGGCCGATATTCTCCTCCAGCACGAAGATGCCGGCTTCGCCCTCGCCTGTCAGTTCGGCCAGCGCGATCGCGGCGCCAACTGTCGGATGTCCGGCGAACGGCATCTCATAGTCGGGCGTGAAAATGCGGATGCGGTTGCGATGTTTTGGATTGTCCGGCGGCAGCACGAAGACCGATTCGGACAGGTTGAACTCGCGCGCAATGGCCTGCATGGCGGCTGTATCCAGCCCTTGGCTGTCGAGCACGACAGCCAGCGGATTGCCGGCCAGCCGCTCCGTCGTAAACACATCGTAGAGCAAGTAATTGCGGGTCTGCATCTTGAAAAACCTTCCGCCTCAATCCGAACATGGCCGAAATTTAATTTGATATTCGAACCACCAAGCCTGATCTGTGCACAACTAGGGACATTACGCTTTCATAGGGGTCCGGCGTGGACCAGCTTGTCAATCTGCCAAAGACGGAATCGGATTCCGCCATCGAGGCGGCGCTCGGGCTTGATCAGAGCGGCGTGCGCAAGACGCGCCGCCGGGGCTGGCTTTACGCGCTGCTGGCGCTGATCGCACTTGCCGCCGGGTTGGCAGGCTACCAGTGGTTTGCCGGCTCCCCGGCCAAGATCGACTACACCACCACGCCGGCTACCATTGCCGACCTCACCGTCGCGGTTTCGGCGACCGGCACGCTGCAGCCCCTCACCCAGGTCGACATTTCAAGCGAGCTGTCCGGCATCATCCGCTCGGTCTCGGCCGAAGAGAACCAGCAGGTCAAGAAGGGCGACGTGCTGGCGACGCTCGACACGGTGAAACTCGAGGTCCAGATCGAACGCGCCGAAGCCTCGGCCAAGGCCGCTGCCGCCAATGTCGAGGACGCCACGGTAACCCTGAAGGAGAACGAAAGCGCCCTCACCCGCGCGGCCGAACTGACCAGGCGTGGCATGGCGACCGATCAGTCGCTCGAGGCGGCGACTGCCACGCGCGACCGCTCCAAGGCGGCGCTCGATAGTGCGCAGGCCAATCTCGCCATCGCCCAGGCCGATCTCAAGGCGCAGCAGACCGACCTTGCCAAGAGCACCATCTATGCGCCGATCGACGGCATCGTCTTGACGCGTTCCGTCGACCCCGGCCAGACGGTCGCCTCCTCGCTGCAGGCGCCGGTTCTGTTCATCATCGCCGCCGATTTGAGGAACATGGAATTGGTGGCGGCGGTCGACGAGGCCGATATCGGCGCGGTCAAACCAGGCCAGCATGCACGCTTCACCGTCGATGCCTTTCCGGAGCGGCCGTTCGACGCCGAGATCCGCGACATCTCCTACGCCTCGGTCACCACCGACGGCGTCGTCACCTACAATGCACGGTTGGAAGTCGACAATAACGAGCTTTTGCTGCGGCCCGGCATGACCGCCACGGTTTCGGTCGTCACCAGGCAGGCCAAGAGCGCGCTCACCGTGCCTTCAACAGCGTTTCGCTATCGGCCATCGGCACCTGCTGCCCGCGCGTGGAGCCTCAGCGATCTGTTCACCGGCCGCATGGGTCGTGGCGGCAACCGCCGCCAGCCGGTGAAGGCGCCCACCGACGGCTCACGCACGCTCTATGTGCTGGAGAACGGCCGGCCGCACCCGGTCAACGTGAAGATCGGCTCCACCGACGGCGAACTGACCGAGATCACCTCCGGGCTGGATGAAGGTGCAGAGGTTATCACGACCTCGCAGCTGCGGAGCTGACGCCATGGCCGCGGGCCTCATCGGTTTCGACACGGTCTGGAAGAGCTATGGCCAGGGCGAAGCCAAGGTCCATGCGCTGGCCGGCGTCGACCTCGCCATCCAGCGTGGCGAATTCGTCGCCATCATGGGCCCGTCCGGTTCGGGCAAATCGACCGCGATGAACATCATCGGTTGCCTCGACACGCCGACGGCCGGAACCTACTCCTTCATGGGCATCGACGCCGGGCGGCTCGACCGCAACCGCCGGGCGCTTCTGCGCAATCTCTATATCGGCTTCGTCTTCCAGGGTTACAATCTGTTGCCGCGCACCACGGCGGCGGAAAATGTCGAGCTGCCGCTGATCTATCGCGGCGCGCCGGCCCGCGAGCGCCGCGATCTTGCCATGCAGGCGCTGGCGGAGGTCGGCCTGGTCGGGCGCGAACATCACACGCCGGCCGAACTCTCCGGTGGTCAGCAACAGCGCGTGGCGATCGCGCGCGCCATCGTCACCAGGCCGACGCTGCTCGTCGCCGACGAGCCGACCGGCAATCTCGACACCGCCCGCACGCATGAGATCATGGAGCTGTTGACGCGGCTGAACCGCGAGCTCGACCTGAGCATCGCCATGGTCACCCACGAGGCCGATGTCGCCGATTATGCCGAGCGCACCATCCGCTTCCTCGACGGCCACGTCGCTTCAGACTCCAAGAGGCTGGAGATAACGTCATGATCTGGGAAACCGTCCGCCTCTCTCTGCGCTCCATCCGCCGCAATGTGCTGCGCTCGTTCCTGACGCTGCTCGGCATCGTCATCGGTGTCGCCGCCGTCATTGCCATGCTGACCATCGGCTCCGGCACCACCGCCAAGGTCAAGTCGGACATCGCCAAGCTCGGCTCGAACCTGCTCGTCGTCCGTTCCGGCCGCCCGGCAGGCACTGGCGGACCAGGCGGGCTCGACCAGGCGGTACGGCCTCTGGCCGACAAGGATGTAGCCGCCCTCGTCGCGCATCTGACCGGTGCGCGCGCCATCGCGCCGGCGTCGCAGAAACAAGTCCGCGTCATCTTCGGCACCGAGAGCCTGACCTCGGGCGTCACCGGCACCGACAGCGCCTATCTCGACGCCCGCGACTGGAAGCTGGTGTCGGGCCGCCCATTCAGCGATTCGGAGACACGCTCGGGCACCGGCGTCTGCCTGATCGGCGAGACGGTGCGCCAGCAATTCTTCGGCGCCGGCGAACCCGAGGGCGAGATCATCCGCGTCAACCGCACCTCGTGCAAGATCATCGGCCTGCTCGAACCCAAGGGCTATACCGGCTTCGGCCAGGACCAGGACAATGTCGTCTTGATGCCGCTTGCCGCCTATCAGCGCCGCATCGCCGGCAACCGCGACATCGACAACATCTACGTCGCCGCCGACGACCGCACGCCGACCACCGAATTGCAGCCGCGAGTCGAGGACATTTTGCGCGACACCCGCCGCATCACGCCGGACCGCGAAGACGATTTCTCGATCC
The DNA here is from genome assembly GCF_040320665.1 of Mesorhizobium sp. M0626. NCBI lineage: Bacteria > Pseudomonadati > Pseudomonadota > Alphaproteobacteria > Hyphomicrobiales > Phyllobacteriaceae > Mesorhizobium > Mesorhizobium sp. M0626. The sequence goes on from NZ_JAMYQD010000002.1 coordinate 157,932, forward strand.
GCGACATGACCCAGATCGCCGACGCCATGGCCAGCGCCACCACCACCATGACCGGCATGCTGGGCGCCGTCGCGGGCGTCAGCCTGCTGGTCGGCGGCATCGGGATCATGAACATCATGCTGGTCTCGGTCACTGAGCGCACCCGCGAGATCGGCATCAGGCTCGCCATCGGCGCGCATGAAAAGCACATCCTCATCCAGTTCCTGGTCGAGGCGACGGTGCTGTCGCTGCTCGGCGGCATTATCGGCATCCTGATCGGCCTGGCGCTGGCCGGCCTCGCCTCGGCAACGCTGGCCATACCGTTTGCGCCGAGCCCGGCGGTCATCCTGCTCGCCGTCGGTTTTTCGGCGCTGATCGGCATGGTGTTCGGCTTCTTCCCGGCGCTGCGCGGCGCCAGGCTCGACCCGATCGACGCGCTGCGCCACGAATAAGCGCCAGATCAGCTCCACCGCAACCAACCGCTATCCACAAGGATGGGTGCTTGTCGACATCGGCAATACTTGTTGTCATCCGGTCTGCGATGCTAATTTTAGAGCAAAGCATCTAGTCAAGGAGTTGCAATGAGCAAGAAGGCGCGGCTGATTCTGACGATGGTGATCATCGAAGGCGCCCTTGCGGGACTTTGGTGGTATCTCGCCCGCTACGGCATGGCCAATCCCGATCGTGTCACCGCCGATTTTCAGGCAGTCGTCGGCCAGACGATGGGCATGGTCATGGGTGGATTGCTGGGCATCGGCGTTATCCTGTTCCTCGTCGCCGCCCGCAACGACCGCAAGGCGGCGCAGAACAATCCGCGCCGTTAGCCCCCGCCACCGCCAAAATGCCACTCGACCAGCGGCTTCATATGCGGTGCCAGCCCTTCCGGCAGGTCGGCGGCGTGGCGGATGATCACCGGCCCCTCGATCTCCGGCTCGGTCTCGGTCGCGACGAAGGCGCCGATGCGCCGCGCAATCTCGTCGGCCGGCGCATCGACGTGGTAGCGGCGGAAGAGGACCGTGCCGGTCGAAGTCGACAGCGCATGGTAGCGCCTGCCGCGCGCAGCGCCTGTCAGGTCAAGCCCGGTCTCCTCGCGCACTTCGCGGATCATGTTGAAATCGACATCGACGCGGCCATCGCGAAAATCGATCGGCTCGAAAGAGCCGGCAGCGAAGTAGACACTGCCGGCCGGGACCGTGTGCGCGCCCATGCGGATCGCCACCAGGGCGTTGTCGCCGGCGACCAGCATGGCGTGGCCATAGGCATGCTCGGCGCCCGTCCCCTGCCGGTTCTTTCGCCACAGCAGGAAGGTCGAGTACTTCACCGCGTGACAACGCCCGACGATCCGGTTGTCGCGCCAGGCGAGCGCCGAGAGCAGCACCACCGTGCCGTCGAACAACGCCGGATTGGCCGTGACCTCGCGCCGCCAGTTGTCAGTGATCGCCTGCGCGTTGTCGCGCTCGAACGGATGCGGGCCGGGGTCGAGCCGGACGTCGATTTCGTCAACGGGCAGGATGACGTTGCGCGGCAGGTCGAAGCTCACCGTGCTCAAGCCATGTCCAGGGTAATTGCGACGGGACAATGATCCGACGCCTTCGGCCGGTCCCAGCCGGCGCGCGGAAAGCGCTCCACCGCCTGTCCCGCCGGAAAGATGGTGCGCCAGGGCTGGCCGTTGCGGATGATGTCGGGAACCGCCGTCGCATTCTTCGCCGCCAGCCCTTTCGACAGCAGGATGTAGTCGAGCTGGCACAGATGCCGCTCCTTCGGCCCGCGCGTGTGGTAGAAACTCCAGCGGTCCATCTCCGGCCGGCGTTCGACGACATTTTCGCAAAAGCCGCCGGCGGTGAGCACATCGATACAGGACTGGCTCTCGTCGATCACCTGGAAGCGGTAGCCGTCGATAGCGTCGCCCTCGATCTTCACCCGCTGGCGGTAGTCGTTCATGTCGCCGCAGATCGCCCAGTTTTTGTCGGCTGCGTGCTCTTTGCCGAAGCGCTCCTCGATAATGCGGCGCACGGCTTGCGCCTCGGCGATGCGCACCGGCATCGTCGCCTCGCGTCCGTCGAGCCCGTTGCGCGGCGAGCCCATCGATTTGAAATGGACGAGATAAAGCGTCAGCGGCACGCCGCCGACCTTGATGTCGACCTCCAGGCAATCGCGCCGGAAGATGCGTTCATTGGCCAGGTTGCCGAGCGCCTCGAGTTCGGGCGTGTGCAGCCCGAACTGCTCGAACGTGACATAGGCATGGCTGGTCATGCGCACGAATTCGATCGGCTGACCTTGCGCTGTCTCGTTGCGCATCATCACGGCAACGTCGATGCCGCGCGAATCATTGCCGGCGGTGGTGTATTTCTGCCGGTAACCCTCGCCCACCATCTTGAAGAGATAGCCGTACTCGAAGGCCTTCAGCGCCTCGATGTTGTCGACCTCCTGCATGCAGATGATGTCCGCACGGGTGGCGGCAATGGCGAGCGCGGTCAACTGGCGCGTATCGTCGGATTGCGCGATGGCGCGCGCCTGCTCCAGCATCCGGTATTCGGCTTCGCTCTGGATGTCGAAAAGCGCCAGCGTGCGGTCTTCGTTGAGCTGGTTGCGGAAGCCCGAGTAATCGAACCTGTTCATCAGGTTTTCGACATTGAAAGTGGCGAGGCGCAGCGACATGGACTGACCTTTGCCTGCAAGCGCCAATGAAAACAAGGGCTGCTCGTCATGGCTGATGGAACCTTTCTGTTCATCCTCCGTTCAGACGCCAAGGTCCATCAATAGGCCACTTCCCTGGGGTATCCGGGCGTGGGGCCTGTATCACTTGGAGAGTGCAATGAGCTCGCTCTTTTCGTCCACAGTCAAATCCGGGCTGTTAGCGCTCGGTCTTTTCTCGGGTCTCACGGCGCCATCCGCCGCGGGCCCGATCCTGCAGCCGGACTTGTCGGTGCCGGCAAGCACCGCATTGTCTGACATCACACCGGTTCGCGACAGCTGGGCGGGCGGCAATGACCGCCGCTCCTTCAACGATTGGCAGTGGCGCCGCCACGACGGCCGTCGCTTTGCCCGGTCAGGCAACTGGAACAACGGCAACTGGAACGGCGGCGACAACTGGCGCTGGCGCCATCACCGCCACCATCGCGGCCGTGATTTTGACACCGGCGCCGCAGCAGTTCTCGGCCTCGGCCTGGGTCTGGGCCTCGGCAGTATCTACAACAACGGCTACTACAACAACGGCTATTACAATGACGGCTACTACGTGCAGCCGGCGCCCCGCCGCTATTACCGCACGCAGCGTCTGTCCAGCGCCCATGTACAGTGGTGCTACGACCGCTATCGGTCCTACCGGGCCTGGGACAACACGTTCCAGCCCTATGGTGGCCCGCGCCAGCAATGCTGGTCGCCCTACAGCTGAACTATAAACGACAATACACGACGGCGCCGCCCCATCGCGGCGCCGTTTTCATTTGGGAAAGACGGCTGGTCTCGGTCACCGCTAACCATATGTTTATCGGCTCAGCCTATCCGTGATATCGTGCCCCATCTGACGATCGCGCCGATCCGGTCGCGAAGGACGTGCCGTCATGGCCGACAACGAGTTGCGAAACAAACACCGGCAGCGCGTGCTGAAAGGCGCGACGATTCTGACCGGCCTCACCAATTCCGAGGTCAAGTGCACGGTCCGCAACATGCATGCCGGCGGCGCCGAACTGAAAGTGTCGATAGACGCGCGCGTGCCGGACGAGTTCCTGCTCTATGTGCCGGTCGACGGCATCGGCTACAAGGCCATCGTGCGCTGGCGCCGCGACGACCGCATCGGCGTCGAGTTCACCGGCACCGAGCCGAAGCCGCATTGGCACTATGGCTGAGCGTCCTGATCGATAAACCGGCATGAAAGAGCCGGCGGATCGCTCCGCCGGCTCCTTGCTCCCAATCCTGAAGATTGCGGGTTAGTTCTTGGCCTTGTCGACCAGTTTGTTCTTGGAAATCCAGGGCATCATGGCGCGCAGCTTGGCGCCGACTTCCTCGATCTGGTGGCTGTCATTGTTGCGGCGGATGCCCTTGAAGCGCGACATGCCGGCGCGGTATTCCTGCATCCACTCCGAGGTGAACTTGCCGGTCTGGATATCCTTCAGCACGCGCTTCATCTCGGCCTTGGTCTCGGCGGTGATGATGCGCGGGCCAGAGACATATTCGCCCCATTCGGCTGTGTTCGAGATCGAGTAGTTCATGTTGGCGATGCCGCCTTCATAGATCAGGTCGACGATCAGCTTGACCTCGTGCAGGCACTCGAAATAGGCCATTTCGGGCGCATAGCCGGCTTCCACCAGCGTCTCGAAACCGGCGCGGATCAGTTCGACCAGGCCGCCGCAGAGCACGACCTGCTCGCCGAACAGATCGGTCTCGCATTCCTCGCGGAAATTGGTCTCGATGATGCCCGAACGGCCGCCCCCGACGCCGCAGGCGTAGGACAGAGCGAGATCGAGCGCATTGCCGGAAGCATCCTGGTTGACGGCGACCAGGCACGGCACGCCGCCGCCCTTCTGGTATTCGCCGCGCACCGTGTGGCCGGGGCCTTTCGGCGCGATCATGACGACATCGACGGTCGACTTCGGCTCGATGAGGCCGAAATGCACGTTGAGGCCGTGCGCGAAGGCAATCGCGGCGCCGTCACGAATGTTTGGCGCGATTTCGTTTTTGTAGATGTCGGCCTGCAGCTCGTCAGGCGTCGCCATCATCATCAAATCGGCCCATTTGGCAGCGTCGGCCACGCTCATCACCTTGAGCCCGTCAGCCTCGACCTTCTTGGCGGTCGCCGATCCCGCCTTGAGGCCGATGGCGATTTCCTTGGCGCCGGAATCCTTGAGGTTGAGCGCGTGCGCCCGGCCCTGGCTGCCATAGCCGATAATGGCGACCTTCTTGCCCTTGATCAGATTGAGATCGGCGTCGCGATCGTAATAGACACGCATCTTTTGCTTCCTTCCCGTAGAGATTAGAGGCCTTGCGGCCCGGTTTTTGCTCCGTAAAGAGCGAGAAACTGCTGCGTTGCCCGGACGGCATCGCCGCCGATCGCCGCTTCAGTCAATTCCAGCCTGTCGCCGAGCAGGAGACGGATCTGCACGTCGCGGGCGACCAGCCCGAAAAAGGTCCGGAACGCCATTTCGGCGTCCGTAAAGTCGAGCAGCCCGGCCTGCTTGCCGGCAAGCAGCACCGGCTTCAGCCGTCTGGCCAGCGCGAAACGGCCATTCTCCAGCACGATGGCGCCGAGATCGTCCTTTCCGGATCCGGCATGGCCGACCGCGACGCGGTTCAGGGCGATCGAGGTATCGCTCGAAATCACCTTTAGCCAGTCCGAGGCGAAGCCTTCCAGGCTTGCCGTCATCGAGGCAAGATCGAGCCGCTCACCGTCGACCGGCACCACGCGCACTTTCGATGCCTGCCACTGCACGGTCGCCGTCAGCAGTCCGTCGCGGTCGCCGAACCATTTGTAGAGCGTTTCCTTCGAGCAGCTGGCGCGGCGCGCCACCGCGGTCATAGTCAGGCTGTCGCCCTCCTCGACCAGCAGGCGCAAGGCAGCGTCCAGAACAGCCTTCTGCCGCTCCGTCAGCGTCGCGCTGGTGTCGATGTCGGCGTTCGCCTGCAACAATTTCCTGCCCATCCGATGAGGTAGCCGAACCGCCGAAAAATGCGTACCGTACGTTACGGTTCGGCATATTGCGCAATCCTGTGCTCGACGCAAGGGGCCAGGTAGAAAAATCGTTGACTTGAGAGCCGCCGAGCAAACGGCGAGGTTCTGACGGATCAATCATCGGCAGGCGGATGGCGCAACTCTCCAAGCAGGCTTGCCAGTATCTTCAGCTCCTCCGTCGAGAGTTTGTCACCGACCAATTCCGCAATCGAGCGTCCGTAGACCGCCCACATCCGCCGCCGCGTCTCACGGCCCTTGGCCGAGATGCGGATGGTCTGGCCGCGGCCGTCATCGGCAACCCTGAGCTTCTCGACCAGTCCGTCGGCCTCGAGCCGCGCCAGGAGCCGCGAGATGTTGTACTGCGCAAACAGTGTGCGCTCGGTCAGCTGGAACGGCCGCAGCCCGCCCTCGCCCGCCTCGGCTAGCTCGTGCAGCACGTCATACCAGTCGAGCGGCGGCAAGCCGCTGGTCTTCAAAGCCTCTTCCGCCTTTTCGATGAGCTGGCGCGAAACCCGCATCAGGCGGGCCCAGGCCTTGACGGCTTCGGGCGAAGGCGTGGTTGTTTTGGTCATGACCCATCCTAGGCAATAGATGCAGTTGCATCAAGCTTGACGATCGATGCACTAGCATCAAGCTTGACGATCGATGCACATGCATCTATATGCATGCAGCTGCATCAATCCGGGAAAAATCCATGAAACACGAAATCTGCAAAGTCGCCGACGTCCCGCAGACGGGCAGCTTGATTGCACCGTTCTTCGGCCGCGAGGTCCATGTCTGGCGCAGCGGCGAGCGTGTCCGTGCCGCCGCCAATGTCTGCCTGCATTTCGGCGGGCCGCTCGACTGCAAGGACGGCAAGCTGGTCTGCCAATGGCACGGTGCCGCCTTCGATATGGAAAGCGGCGATCGGCTTGAAGGTCCGGCGCCAAAAGCGTCGCGACTGATGTTCCTGTCGACGCGGGTCGAGGACGGCGCGTTGAACTATGTCTGGGGAGAGTGACATGCCTCAGAAGAATGAAATGCCTGGCAAGCTCATTCTCGTCAGCCATCATCTGTGCCCCTATGTCCAGCGCGCCGCGATCTCGCTGACTGAGAAGGGCGTGCCGTTCGAACGCGTCACCATCGACCTCGCCGACAAGCCGGACTGGTTCAAGCCGATTTCGCCGCTGGGCAAGGTGCCGCTGCTGATCGTCCACGCAAATGGCGAGGAGACGGTGATCTTCGAATCCGCCGTCATTCTCGAATTCCTCGAGGAGACGCAAGCCAATCCTCTGCATCCGGCCGACGCCTACGCCCGTGCCCGGCATCGCGCCTGGATCGAGTTCGGCTCGGCGACATTGAACACCATCGGCCGGTTCTACACGGCTTCGACGGAGGCCGCCTTCCTGGCAGAGTCCACGGCACTTTCGGCCATGTTCGATCGTCTGGAGGACGAACTGGCTGACCAGGCCGGACCGTGGTTCAATGGCGAGTGCTTTTGCCTCGTCGATGCCGTCTACGGCCCGGTCTTCCGCTATCTCGACGCCTTCGACCGGATCGGCAATTTCGGCATTCTGGACGGCAAGCCATTGGTCCAGGCCTGGCGCAAGGCGTTGAGCGAACGCGCCTCGATCAAGGGTGCCGTGGCGCCGGACTATCCGCAGCGGCTGCGTCTATTCCTGCGTGCGAGAAATTCGCTTCTCTCGAGCCTGATCCCGCCGGATGATCTGGCCAGTGCACCTCCTCTAGCCCGATCCGCCTGAACGGATCGATCAGCGTGCCGGCCACCATCGAGGCAAGCACGCTTGGCACTGGCGGGATTTTGGCGATGGTTGCCACCAGCCTGTCGCGGAAGAAGGGCAGCATCGTGCCGTCCGACTGGTAGAACGGCGTCAACGCCAGCGACAGCAGTTGGAAGATCCGGACGTGCCATCGCCGCGCCCGGGCGTAGCTTTCCAGCGCTGCCTCGACGTTGCCCGTCTGTGCCAAGGCATGGCTGAGCGCTGCCGCGTCGAGCAGCGCCATGTTGGCGCCTTGCCCGAGCTGCGGGCTGGTCGAATGCGCGGCGTCGCCGATCACCGCCAGCCGGCGGCCGGTCGGCAGCTTCATCGTGTGATGGCCGTAGCGCGCCAGCGACAGCTGGTCGAAGCTGTCGATCTGGCTGGTGAACGCCTCGCACTGTGGCCACAGCGAGACCAGTCTCGCCTTCCAGGCGTCGAGCCCTGCCGCGCGCACGTTTTCGGCATCCGCCGGCTTCAGGCTCCAGAAGAACGCCGCCATCTTTTCCCCGCCCGGTTCCGGTCGGCCGATCGGCAGGACGCCGATCATCACGCTGGCCTTGTCGTAGCGCTGCAGCAGCGCATTTTCGTCGAAGCCTTGGCGCCAGCCGAGCGAGGCCCAGAACGCGCCGTAAGTGAGCTGCCGCGGCTGGGCCGGATCGTTGAGGCACCGGCGCAGCTTCGAACGCGAGCCGCTGGCGTCGACCACGAGGTCGAACGGCCCTGCCCTGCGGCCCCCCACCGTTCGGCTCTTGTCGAAGATCAGGATCGCCCGCTCACCGACGTCCAGCGTCTCGATCTCGACACCGGTTTCGATGGCGATGCCTTGGCGCTGCGCGGCGCGAAACAACATGTTGAACAACGCCGCCCGGTGCACCGCCAGCCCGAAACGGCCGCCAGGCTGCGCATCGTAGCGCACGGCGAGCACGGTGCGGCCGCTCGAGGCATCGGCGCCATGCAGACGCTCGATGCGGCTCCCCAGCGCCAGAATGTCGTCGAGCAGGCCGAGATCGGCGAGCACGCTCAGCCCGGTCGGCTGCAGGATCAGTCCGGAACCGACGGGCTTGGGTTCCTCGAAACGTTCGAAGATGGTGACGTTGTGGCCCGCGCGCTTGAGATAGAGCGCGGTGGCGAGCCCCGCCGGGCCGGCGCCCGCAATCGCGATGTCGAGAGATTTTTCCATTGCCCGCCCAACTACTGGCCGGACAATCCTTCAGCGCCATTGTCAAATCAAGCCTTTGCTGCATGGACCAAAATATCAGCCACCGGCGTCGAAGGCAGCGCGCGCCTTGCGCACCGCACCATGGTTGAGTTCGGCCCACAGGATCAATTGATGCAAGGCGCCGAACATCGAACGGCCGAGATCGGTCAGGCTGTATTCGACGCTTGGCGGCTTGGTCGGGAACACTTCGCGATGAACAAAGCCGTCGCGCTGCAGATCGTGGAGCGTCTGGGTGAGCATGCGCTGCGAGATGTCGGGCACCAGGCGCCGCAACTCGCCGAAACGATAGGGCTGCTCTGCGAGCGCCGCCATCAGCAGCGAACTCCATTTGCCGTTCACGCCCTGCATCACGTCGCGAACTGGGCAATCGGCAATGTTTGCGCCATCGCTGGTGGCTTTGAATATATTGAGCTTGGTTCTCAGATTGACGACCTTGCCGTCCATGGCTGCTGGTTCCCTGGCGGTGCCTACCTCCCTAAAAACTGCCTTCTTTACGGTGGCCGGTCAATTCTTATTTTAGTGCTGGTCTCTTTTTGAGACTGTCAGAAGCACCCGCCACCCGGCGCAATTTCAGGATCCCCCATGACCGCAACCCTTCTCGTCACCGGCGCTTCCGGCCAGCTTGGCCGCGGCGTCATCAACCACCTGCTGGACACATTAAAGATCCCCGCAAACCGCATCATCGCCACCACCCGTACACCCGCCAACCTTGCCGATCTGGCGGCGCGCGGCGTCGTCGTCAGAGCCGCTGACTTCAACGACCCGCAATCGCTTGCCGAGGCCTTCGCGGGAGCCGACCGGGCACTCGTCATCTCGACCAACGAACTTGAGGTACAGGGGAAGCGGCGCGAGCAGCAGCTTGCGGCGGTGACGGCGGCCAAACAGGCTGGCGTCGGCCACCTGCTGTACACCTCGATGCCCAACCCCGAGCCTGGTTCGCCGGTTGTTTTCGCGCCCGACCACTACGACACCGAACAGGCGATCAAGGCGAGCGGGATCCCCTACACGATATTCCGCAATGGCTGGTATAACGAGAACCTGTTCATGGCGTTGCCGCAGGTTCTGGCGTCGGGTCAGTGGTACACCTCCGCCGGCGACGGCGCCATTTCCTACGGCACGCGTGACGATTTCGCGGCGGCGATCGCAGCGGGGCTCGCCTCGGACAGCAGCGAAAGCGCGACTTACACGCTCACCGGCCCCAGTGCGTATACGGCTGCCGAAGTGGCGGCGTTGGTCACCGAGGTCACCAGCAAGCCGATCAAGGTCATCCAGCTTTCCGACGAAGCCCTGACCGAGGGAATGAAGTCGGCCGGCCTGCCTGAACCCTTCGCCAAGGTGCTGGTGTCGTTCGACGCTGCCGCACGCGCAGGTGACCTCGGCATGGTGACAGACGCGGTCGAAAAACTCTCCGGCCGAAAGTCGGTGCCGCTGAAGCAGTTTCTGGAGACGAACAAGGCTGCACTGGCCGGCTGAAAGCTGCCGTTGCGGGACGCCGAGCCCTTAAGGTTCGGCCTCCCGCACAATTACTTACGTCGCTTGACCAGTCCCAGCCGGATCAGGCTTTCGCCCGTGGCAATCAAAGCATCTTCGCGCGAGCGTGGCGCCCAGCCGAGCACGCGCACCGCCTTGGCGTTGGTGGCGTTCTTGATCTTGCCCAGTTCCGTTGCGAGTTGGGCCGCTTCCGGATTGAACAGCCCGATGATGCGCACCAGCCAATCGGGAAACTCCCGCGTCGAGACGCGCGACGCCGCCGGCCCGAGCCGCGTCTTCAGGGTCTGCGCGATCTCGCGGACCGTCATGAAATCGCCGGCGACAGCGAGGAACCGTTCGCCCTTGGCGGCGGGGTGGGTCATGGCGCGAACATGCAGATCCGCCACGTCGCGCGCGTCGACGACGCCGAAGGACAGGCGCGGCAGCCCAGGCACGGCGCCGTTCAGCATGCGCTGGACAAATTCGGTCGAGGTCGAATGGTCCGCGCCGAGCACCGGTCCAAAGATGCCAACGGGATTGACGACCGCAAGCTCCAGCGCGCCGCCCTGCTCGGCGATGAAATCCCAGGCCGCGCGCTCGGCGAGCGTCTTGGACTTCACATAGGCGCTGACCTTGCCTGCCGGATCGGTCCAGTTTTCCTCGTTGAAAGGCTGCCCATCCGCGCGCATTTTGCCATAGCCGACGGCCGCGAAGGATGAGGTGAGCACGACGCGCCTGACCCCGGTATCCCGCGCCGCCCGCAGCACGCGCAACGCGCCCTCGCGCGCCGGAAGGATCAGGTCATCCTCATGCGTGGGCACGCCGGGCGGAAAAGGCGATGCGACATGCAGCACGTAATCGCAGCCGGCCACCGCCGCCGGCCAGCCTGCGTCGGCCATCAGATCGGCATGGGCGAATGAAAGGGCGTCACCGGGCTCCGTGCCACCTGCCTTGAGCATGGCGAGCACATCGGCTTCGCGCCTGGCCGATCGCACGGAGGTGCGGACGCGGTAGCCGGCCTTCAACAGTTCGAGGATGCAGTGAGCGCCGAGGAAGCCGGACCCGCCGGTGACCAGCACCAATTCGCCGCTCATATTAGCCTCCTCGACGATTTATCCGTTCGAGACCCTCAGATCGCCACCTGCGTGCCGATCTCGACCACACGTCCGGTCGGGATCTGGAAATACTCCGTCGCATCGGCCGCCGAGCGGGCGAGCCCGATGAACAGCTTGTCCTGCCACACCGGCATGCCGGAATTGGGCGATGCCTTGAGCGAGCGCCGCGACAGGAAGAACGAAGTCGTCATGATGTCGAACTTCCAGCCCTGCTTGCGGCAGATCGCCAGCGCGCGCGGAATGTTGGGCTGCTCCATATAGCCGAAGGTCAGCGTCACCCGCATGAACAACTCGTTGACTGTCTCCATCTTGACCCGCTCGCTGTCGGGCACCAGCGGCTGCGGTGCGGTGACCACCGACAGAATGACGTTCTGCTCGTGCAGCACCTTGTAGTGCTTCAGGCTGTGCATCAGCGCTGTCGGCGCGCTTTGCGGATCGCTGGTCAGGAACACGGCGGTGCCGGACACCAGCTGCGGCTTCTTCTTCAGCAGATTGCCGGCGAGGAAATCGAGCGGGATTTCGTTGCGCCGGGTCTTGTCGAACAGATAGCGGCTGCCGCGTATCCAGGTGGTCATGATCAGCCCCATGAGGCAGGCAACGGATATTGACACCCATCCGCCTTCCACGATCTTGACGACATTCGCCAGGAAGAAACCCATGTCGATGGTGCCGAACAGCAGCGCCAATGCCAGGGCGAGCCCAAGCTGCCATTTCCACAAATTGCGCATGACAACGAACAGCAGAATGGTTGTCATCAGCATCTCGCCGGTCACCGAAATTCCGTAAGCGGAAGCCAGCGAACTCGAGCTGCCGAAGCCGACAACCAGCAGCATCACTCCCAGGGCGATGAGCAGGTTGACGCGCGGCATATAAATCTGGCCGCTCTGCATTTCGGACGTGTGCTGCACCTCGATGCGGGGCAGCAGGTTGAGTTGCACTGCCTGACGTGCCAGCGAAAAAGCACCCGAGATCACCGCCTGACTGGCGATCACGGTGGCGGCCGTTGCCAAGCCGACCATTGGCATCAGCGCCCAATCCGGCAACATCTCGAAGAATGGATTGGTCGGCCTGCCGCCATTCGCCAATACAAAGGCGCCCTGGCCGAAGTAGTTGAGCAGCAGGCAAGGAAACACCACGGAAAACCACGCGAGCACGATCGGCTTGCGCCCGAAATGTCCAAGGTCGACATAAAGCGCCTCGGCCCCCGTTACCGCCAGGAACACTGCACCAACGGTCACGAAAGCGGCGGTCGGCGTGCCGGCTAAGTAGGCGATCGCATAATACGGGTTGATAGCCAACAGCACCGAAGGATCATCCATCAGGTGGTAGAGCCCGGAAACGCCGATGGCCAGGAACCATAGCGCCGTCACCGGCCCGAATACTGCCGCCACCTTCCCCGTGCCGAAGCGCTGCACGGAGAACAGAAATGCCAGGATGACCAAGGTGATCGGAACGACATAGGCCTCCAGCGTCGGTGTCACCACTTCCAGGCCCTCAACTGCCGACAGCACGGAAATGGCCGGAGTTATGATAGCGTCTCCGAAAAAAAGCGACGCCCCGCAAAGTCCGATGCCGAGGATAAGCTTGGCGCCTTTTGGATAGGCGCTGCGCGCCAGCGCCATCAGGGACAGCGTGCCGCCCTCGCCCTTGTTGTCGGCGCGAAGCACGAAAGCGACGTATTTTATGGTGACGATAATCGTCAGCGCCCAGACGATCAGCGACAGCACGCCCAGGACATCTATGCGCGTGTCGGTACCAGGCGAAGCGTGAAGCGCCTCGCGGAAGGCATAGATCGGGCTGGTGCCGATATCGCCATAGACGACGCCAAGCGCGCCCAGCATCAGAACTTTGGTGCTGTGCTGTTCAGTGTGGGAGTGGTTCGGTTGTTCGACGGGTTCAGCCTCGCTACCGATGCTGGAAAGAGCCATCGACTACTCCCCGATCACCGCGCGGTGCGCCTTGCTTGCTGTCATGCGATATCACCTTCGACACGAGCCTTCCACCGCTACCAACCGCAAGCCTTCAGAAACCGCCCCACCGTGGCGGCCATGCCATACTCCAACGCATCGGCTGTCAACCCGTGTCCGATAGACACTTCGGCCAATGCCGGAATGCGCTTTGCCAATGCCGGAAGGTTGTTCACCACCAGATCGTGCCCGGCATTGACCTGGAGCCCTGCGGCGAGTGCGGCATCCGCGGTTTTTCCCAATCTTTCCAGCTCCTTCCGCGCCTTGGCGGAATCGGAATGGTAGCTGCCGTAGGGCCCGGTATAGAGCTCGATGCGGTCGGCGCCGGTGTCGCGCGCGGCATTGACGCCGGTGGGATCCGGATCGGAAAACAGCGACACGCGGAAGCCCCCTTTTTTCAGACGCTTGACGATCGGGATAAGGAACGCCGCCTCGGCGGCAAAGTTCCAGCCATGGTCCGATGTCGCCTGCGCCGGATCGTCGGGCACCAGCGTCACCTGCTCCGGCTGGTGCCTTTCCACAAGCGCCAGAAAATCCTCGGTCGGGTAGCCCTCGATGTTGAATTCCGCCTTGGGAAACTCGTCGTCGATCAGCGCCCGGATCTCCGGCAGGTCGGAATGCCTGGTGTGGCGCTCGTCGGGCCGCGGATGAACCGTCAGCCCGTGCGCGCCGGCCGCCAGCGCCAGGCGGCCGAGCCCGGTGACGCTCGGCCACGGCAGGTCGCGGCGGTTGCGCAGCATGGCGATGGCGTTGAGATTGACCGAGAGTTTCGCGGGCATGGCGTGAGGTCCGGCTGTTTGTGCAGCGCATCTATACTGCCTTTGATGGGAACAGACAGGGGCTTTCGGGTGTTCCAGTGATGACATCTGCTCGCAAGGGGGAACCCAGCCAATGAATTTTCTCCAATCCGTGCCCGCGATCCGCCGCCTCGAAACCAACCGTGAGGACCTTTTCGCCATCGACGTCGTCGGCCATGTATCGGCCGCCGACGGCGAAAATCTGTTCGGATTGCTGGAGGCTGCCTACGCGCTGCACCCGAGGATCGACGTCTTGGTGCGGCTGGTCGACCATGAGGGCGTCGACTGGATCGATATGGACGACGAGACGCTGAAACAAGGTACGGTTCATGCGCTAGAGCATATCGCCCGGTGCGCGACGATCGGTGAGCCGGACTGGATAGCGGATGCGCGGAACTTCCTTCCGGCTTCGCCACCCATCGAGTTCAGGCACTTCGCGGCCGAGGACGAAGCGGATGCCTGGCAATGGCTGGGTGCGACGCCACTCAGCCCTGCTGCGCCGGCTGCTACCTGACGCCGGCTATCTAACGCCAGCTATCCAACGCCAGTTATCTAACAATCGTCAGCCGCTCTGCCGCCCGCGTGATGGCGGTATAAAGCCAGCGCTGGCGGGTTTCCTTGAACGCCCAGCTCTCGTCGAACAGCACGACGTCGTTCCACTGCGAACCCTGCGCCTTGTGCACGGTCAGCGCGTAGCCATAGTCGAAATCGTCAAAGCGCTTCTTCTGCTGCCAGGGGATATCGGCGTCCGGATCCTCGAAAGCCGACTTGAGCAGCTTGATCTTGGCGACGCCGCGGTCGGGATCGTCCTCCTCGGGCGAGACCAGAAGGTTGATGCCCGGCTTCACCGTCTCGCGCGACGAGGTCATCACCTTCCACAGCGAACCGTTGAGCAGGCCCTTGGCGGGGTCGTTGCGCAGGCAGACCAGCTTGTCGCCGGCCTGCGGATAATCGGCATTGAAACCCTTCAGCTCGCGCAGGCGCTGATTGTAGCGGCGGCGTGTGCGGTTGGTGCCGACCAACACCTGGTCCGCCTTCAGCACCAGCTCCTGGGTGACGTCCTCCTTGCCGATGACCTGCGCGGTGCCGTAGTCGCCGCGCATGAACTCGCGGCCCTCGCGCACGTCGAGCGCCAGCTGGATAATCGGATTGTCGCGCGCCTGGCGGTGGATTTCGGTCAAGAGCACATCCGGCTCATGCTCGGTGAAAAAGCCGCCGCCCGAGATCGGCGGCAGCTGCGCCGGATCGCCAAGCACCAGGATCGGCGTGCCAAAACTCAGAAGGTCGCGGCCAAGCTGCTCGTCGACCATCGAGCATTCGTCGATGACCACCAGCTTCGCCCGTGAAATAGGGCTTTGCCGGTTGAGCGAGAAGGTCGGCGACATCGAGGTCTTGCCCGTCACCTCGTCCGACACCGATTCCTCGCCCTTCGGCCGGTAGATCAACGAATGGATGGTGCGAGCATTGACCGCGCCCTTGGAACGCAGCACCTGCGCCGCCTTGCCGGTGAAGGCGGCGAACTGCACCTGCCCGTCGACATGCTCGGCAAAATAGCGCGCCAGCGTGGTCTTGCCGGTGCCGGCATAGCCGAACAGCCGGAAGACCTGCGGCCGGCCCTCTTTCAGCCAGCGCGCCACCGCTTTCAGAGCCTCGTCCTGTTGGGGGGAGAATTCCATCGGTTCGACAGACCGGATTCGCGAGAGAAAGACAAGCTTGGTGCTAACACCGCTTAAAACGATGGGATTGCCTCACCTTCAACGGGACAAACTAGCAGGCGCAAATGCGAACGTAAAGTGAACATGCAAGCGGATAACGAACGATTTGAATTCAGGCATTTGAACCTAGATCGGGCAATGCCACTATCACGGACATGATCGAGATGCAGATCGGCGCAGACACCTATAAGCGAGGATATTGATGAGGTCGTTCGCAGACAGGCTGATCGGAAAGTCGATAAAGAAGATCGAAATCGGCGAACCTGGTTATGGCATCGTTGTCTCCTTGTCGGATGACGCAGGGTTCGCGATATATACCGAGGTCACGGCCTGTCTGAGTGACGAAAATGCCAGAACCATAGACGTGTACCATCAGCGACGAGCAAGTGATCCTCCACTTGGGTGACAACGACTTCGTCGCCATTTCCAAAAACCGTGGCCGCTTCGCCGTCGTTGAGGCGTTTGTCTATGGGGACGACGAACGCATGGTCGTCGAAAATTAGTTGCATCGGCCGCCAGATTTCAAACACCAACCACAGGCGGACTATATGTTCGCGCCGCCGCCGCTACCTCTGGTCGGCCCGGGATCGTTCTCCAACAAAATCGGCTTGCCGTGCGGGGTTGCATGCGCGGCGCGTTCCCAGGCGGCGGCGAGCGTGTCGACGTCACTTTTTCCCGCGACGCCCTTGGCCGCCAGCAGCGTCTCCAGCGCAGCCAGCCAATGCTCGTAATAATCGTGGCCATCGCTTGCGGCGCCCGGCTTGTTCACTTGCGCCGACAGCGCATCGGCCCATTCGGCCCAGGAAAACAGGCCCTTGTCGTGCAGCGCCACCGTCATGGCGAAGGCTTCGGCCTGCCAGGGTTCGGCGAATACCGGTTCGTCCAGACCCGCCGGCAGTGCACCTTCAGGCCGGCTCAAGATAGCTCTCCCAGGCATCGATCGAGACGGTCAGCGTCGGGTCGGCGCCCTCGCCCCAGATTTCCGAGCCATCGAAGACCACGGTATAGACCCATTGCGGGTTTTCACCGTTGCCATGCGCGTTGCTGTCGGGGAACACAAAACCGTCACGCACGGCCTCGACAACTCCGTGCTTGCCGCGCGCATAACGCGGCAGCCTCGTGTGGGCGGTGGGATTGAAATTCCTTGTCCGCACCGGGTCGCCGGCCTTGAAGCGCGGCGCCGTCTCGACCGGCCGGTCGCAGGGACTGCCCTTGGCCAGCACCGCCGGAACGTTTTCGGCCTTCAACACCCTTTTGGGCGTCGCCGCCGGATCGACCGCCCGACCTTCCGTCAGATCGCGCTCGCTGACGAAGCCATGGCGCTTCAGCAGCACCTCGAGCGCTTTGATCCATATCTGGTAGTAGCTTGAGGAATAATAGACGGCCGGATGCAGCGATTCCCTGGCGTGCCGGCTCTCGTCGATGTTCCACGCGCCCATGGCGCCGGCAGTCAGCGTCACGCCGAGCGCCCGCCTCTCCCAATCCGCATGAAAATACGGTTCGTCCTTTTCGGGCGCGACCGGCCCGAAACCCATCTGCCCACCGAGATCCTGCGGCCCGTTCATGCCGGTACCTTCTTTGTCCCGGGTTCTTTGGCCACCGCCGTGCCGATCATCGCATCGCGGCTGACCAGTTCGGCGAGTTGGTCCTCACTCCAGCCTTCGGTACCGTCAGGCCGCATCGGCACCACGAGATAGCGCAGTTCGGCAGTCGAATCCCAGACGCGGATGTTTTTCTCCGCCGGCAAGGTCAGCCCGAACTCCTCCAGCACGCCGCGCGGATCGATCACGGCGCGCGAGCGATAGGGCGGCGCCTTGTACCAGACCGGCGGCAGGCCGAGCACCGACCACGGATAGCAGGAGCACAGCGTGCAGACGACGAGGTTGTGCGTCTCGTCCGTGTTGAACACCGCCTGCATGTGCTCGCCCTGGCGGCCGGTGTAGCCCAGCGAGGTGATCGCCGCAGTCGCGTCGCGCTTCAGCCACTCGGCAAAGGCCGGATCGCTCCAGGCTTTCGCCACCGCCCTGGCGCCGTTGCGCGGCCCGATCTTGGTCTCGTAGGTGTCGACGATGACGTCGATCGCCGCCGGATCGATCAGGCCTTTTTCGGTGAGGATGGTCTCCAGCGCGCGCACGCGCGCCGCAAATGGGTCGAGCTCATTGTCGTGGTCATGATCATGGGACATGACCCTCAGATTAGGATCGGCGGCACGCGGCCGCAAGCATGACAGCTTGGGCCACGGGCTATCGCCTATTCGGCGGCGGCCCTTTGCGGCTCGAGCCGATCCTCGGGAGCGAACAGCGAGGCCTGCTCGCCGCTCTCGACCGCATGCAGCTCCGGCCTGTTCTTTTTCCAAGAGAAGAAGCTCACCAGCCAGCCGGAGAAATTCTCGAAATAGACATAGATGACAGGGGTGACGAACAGCGTCAGCGCCTGCGACGCCAGGAGACCGCCAACCACCGCGACACCGAGCGGCTGGCGCAGCTCAGCACTGGCGCCGGTGCCGAGCGCGATCGGGAACGTGCCCATCAGCGCCGCCAACGTCGTCATCATGATCGGCCTGAAACGCATCAGGCACGCCTTGTGTATGGATTCCTTGGCCGACATGCCTTCTCGTCGCAGCTCCAGCGCGACGTCGACCATCATGATGCCGTTCTTCTTGACGATGCCGATCAGCATCAGGATGCCGATCACCGCGATCACCGACAGGTCCATGCCGGCAAAGCGCAGCGCGACCACCGCGCCCAGCACCGCCGAAGGCAGGCCGGTCAGAATGGTCAGCGGATGGATAAAGCTCTCATAGAGGATGCCGAGTACGATATAGATGGTCAGAACGGCGCCGCCGATCAGCAGGCCCTGATTGGCCAGCGAATCCTGGAAGGTCTTGGCGGTGCCGGCAAAGCTGGTCGAAATCGCCGGCGGCATGCCGATCTGCTCCTTCAGCGCGGCGATGCGGGCCGTGCTGTCGCCCAGCGCCACGCCTTGCGGCAGGTTGTAGGAGATGGTCACCGCCGGCAGCTGGCCGAGCTGGTTGACCGTCAGCGCGCCGGCAGTGCGGTCGACGCGGGCAAAGGCGCCGAGCGGCACCAGGCTGCCGCTTGCCGTCCTGACCTGGATGGCCAGCATGCGCTCGGGCGACCATTCGATGTTGGGATCGAGCTCCATGATGACTTCGTAGCTGTCGGCCGAGCCGAAGATCGTCGAGACCTGCTCCGTGCCGAAGCCGCCATAGAGACTGGAGCGCAGCGTGTCGGTGTCGATGCCGAGCGACGCCGCCTTGTCGCGATCGACCACCAGCGTCGCCTGCAATGAATTGTTCTGCAGATCGCTGGTGACGTCGGTGAAATTCGCATGATCGGCCGCCATCGCATCGTTGAGCTTTTGCGCCCATGTGTCGGTCAGGCCGGTATCGAGGCCCTGAACGACGAGCTGGTAGGCGCTGGCGGAAGAACGCGCGCCAAGTCGCAGGTTCTGCACCGGCTGCATATAGGCATCGATCCCCGGCACGACGGCCAGCTGCCGCCGCAGATCCGACAGCACCTTATCGATGTCGGGGCGCTGGCTCTTGTCCTTCAGCTGCACATAGAGCTGGCCCTGGTTCAGCGCATTGTTGCCGCCGCCGGCTGACCAGGCCACATGCGAGACATAGGGCGAACGCGA
Source organism: Mesorhizobium sp. M0626 (assembly GCF_040320665.1). Lineage (NCBI taxonomy): Bacteria > Pseudomonadati > Pseudomonadota > Alphaproteobacteria > Hyphomicrobiales > Phyllobacteriaceae > Mesorhizobium > Mesorhizobium sp. M0626. The sequence goes on from NZ_JAMYQD010000002.1 coordinate 177,282, forward strand.
GAAGACACTTGCCGCCTGGTTCTGCAGCTTGACCATGGCGTCGTAGGAGATGTCCTGCCTGGCGATCGTCGTCACCGAGATCTGGCCGATATCCTCTTGCGGGAAAAAGCCTTTCGGCGAGACTTCGATCAGCCACACCGACCCTGCCGCCGTGCCGACAAAAACGAGGAACACCAGGAAAGTGTGGCGCAGGCAGAATGTCAGAAGCCGATCATAGCCGCGGGTGACGAAGTCCTGCTTGTGGCCGGGGGCGTGCTTGTCGCGATCGGCCTTGGTCACCGACAGCAGCCTTGAGCACAGCATCGGCGTCAGCGTCAGCGAGACGAACATCGAGGCAAGGATCGCGACCGTCACCACGACGGCGAATTCGTTGAAGATGCGGCCGATGACGCCGCCCATTAGAAGCACGGGGATGAACACCGCCACCAGCGAGATCGAGATCGAGATGATGGTGAAGCCGATTTCGCGCGCGCCCTTCAGCGAGGCATCGAAGGCCGAGAGACCGTCCTCCTCCATGTGGCGAAAGATGTTTTCCAGCATGACGATGGCGTCGTCGACGACGAGGCCGACTGCGAGCGTCAGTCCCATCAGCGAGATGTTGTCGATGGAAAAGCCGAACAGGAACATGGCGCCGAGCGTCGCGATCAGCGAGATCGGCACCGCCACGGCCGGAATGATGGTTGCGGTCACCCGGCGCAGGAAGACGAAGATCACCGTCACCACCAAAGCGATCGTCAGAAGCAGCGTGAACTGGACGTCGTCGACGGCCTGGCGGATCGAGGTCGAACGGTCGTTGAGCAGCTTGATGTCGGCGGCGGCCGGCATTTGGTCCTTGAACGACGGCAGCATCGCCTTGACCTTGTCGACGACGTCGACGGTGTTGGCGTCGGGCTGGCGCTGCACCGCCAGGATGATGGCGCGCGTGCCGTCATACCAGCTTGCAGTCGTCGTGGTCTCGACCGAGTCGATGACGCGGGTCACCTCGCCCAGCCGCACCGGATGGCCGTTCTTGGTGGCGATGATGAGGTTGGAGAACCCGGCGGCATCGGTGAGCTGCGTATTGGCCGTGATGGTCAGCTGCTGCTTGTCGTTCTGCAACACGCCAAGCGGCGTGTTTGAGTTGGCCGAGGCGATCGCCGTCTGCAGCTGATCGATCGAAATGCCGCGCGCGGCAAGTGCGGTCGGATCGATCTGCACGCGCACCGCATATTTCTGCTGGCCGAAGATCGACACCTGCGCCACGCCGTCGATGGTCGACAGCGAGGGCGAGATGACGTTTTCGGCGAAGGCGTCGAGGTCGGTGAGCGGAACCGTGTCGCTGACCAGCGACATCAAAAGGATCGGCGCGTCGGCCGGATTGACCTTGCGATAGCTCGGCGGCGCCGTCATCTCGGGCGGCAGCTGGCGCTGCGTGCGCGCGATCGCTGCCTGCACATCGGCGGCGGCAGCGTCGATATCCCTGTTGAGCACGAACTGGATGGCGATCGAGGTGCGTCCCAGCGAATTGCTGGTCGAGATCGAATCGATGCCGGCAATGGTGGCGAACTGCTTGATCAGCGGCGTCGCCACCGAAGTGGCCATGGTTTCGGGCGAAGCGCCGGCCAGGGTGGCCGAGACGTTGACGACCGGGAATTCGGCGCTCGGCAGCGCCGCCACCGGCAGGAACTTGTAGGCGAACAGCCCGCCCAGCACGAGGGCGAACGACATCAGCAGCGTGGCGACAGGCCTGCGTATGCAGAATTCGGAAATCATTGGGCAGCCGCCTTGCCGGCCTCGGCGACCTTGGGAGCAGCTTGATCACCGCCGGCCGCCTTGCCTTCGTGAATGGCGGCGCCGTCCTTCAGCCTGGTCTGGCCCTCGACCACCACCTTCTCGCCTGATTTGACGCCCTCGCTGATGGCGCTGTTTTCGCCTTCGGTCAGCGCCACCTGCACCGGTCGCATCTCGACCGTGTTGTCGGGCTTGACGACATAGACGAACGGTCCCTTTTGGCTGGGCTGCACGGCAACGGTCGGGATGGATGTCATCTGCGGCATGATGCCAGCGTCGAGCACGACATTCACATATTGGCCGGGCCACAGTGAAAGATCGGCGTTGGGAATGCTCGCCCGTGTCGCGATGGTGCCGGACGCGGTGTCGACGCTGGAATCGACGAAGTCGAGCGTGCCGTTGCCGATCGGCGTCGGATCGCCATCCTTGGTCAGCGTCACCGCGCCTTGCTGCGGGTTGGCCAGCGCCTTGTGCAGCAGCGCCAGGTTGCTCTCCGGCAGGTTGAAGTTGACTTGCAGCGGATCCATCTCGGTGATCGTCACCAGCGGCGTGGCCGTGCTCGAGTTGCCGTTGCTCAAGGTGACGAGGTCACCGACCGAAACGTTGACCGCGCCCAGCCGGCCGGCAATCGGCGCCTTGATGCTGGCAAAGCCGAGCTGGACATTGTCGGCGTCGATCGTCGCCTTGTCGGCATCGACCGTCGCCGCGGCAGCCTTTTGCGCCGCCACCGCCTGATCGTAAGTCTGCTGCGTGCCGGCCTGCTTGGCGACGAGATCCTTGGCGCGCTGAAGGTCGGAGCCCGAACTGGTTAGCAGCGCCTGGTCCTTGGCGAGCGTCGCCTGATCCTTGGCAAGCTGCGCCTTGAGCGCCCTGTCGTCGAGCGAGAACAGCAGGTCGCCGGCCTTCACCATCTGGCCGTCCTTGACGTCGATCGATACGATCTGGCTGGACACGCGGGCGTTGATGTTGACCACGGCCGGCGACGACACGAAGCCGATGGCGTAACGGCGGATCGGAAAATCGGCCGTTGTCGCGGTGGCCGAGACGATCGAGGCCGAACGGGCGGCATTGCCGCCGGCGCCGGATTTGCCCCCTGCCTTGTCGGCCGAAGCCTTGTCCGATCCAGCCGGCTTGTCCGCCGCTGCCGTCTGCCTGGCGCCCGGCAGCATCTGCTGCAGACTGCTCATCGCCGCCGGCGAAAAATAGACCCATGCCGCGGCGACACAGGCCGCTGCCACCACCACCGCCAGAACGACTTTACCGCGCATCGACTAAAAGCCCTATGATCCGACACGCCGAACCCGGTGGTCTCATTCTACGCAATCACGGCGCCTTGCCGCGATCTCGCCGAAGTAGATAGGACGCACATTTGTCGGAAAAGGGCCAAAACACGGCATTACGAAGATTTAATGTGCACTGCACAATGACTATGCAGCCGGCTCAGCAGTCGGAAAACCAGCCAGGATGCGGTTGAGATCTCAGGCGGGATGCGTCTATTTCAGCATCGGCCAGAGCGTCGCCGCCAAGAGCACGCCCATGGCGATGTTGAACCATTTCAGCCGCACCGGATCCGACAGGAACCCGCGCAGCGCTGTGCCGAAACCGGCCCACATCGAGACGCTCGGCAGGTTGACGACGGTGAAGGCGATCGCGATCAGCGCCACCGACAGGAACGGGTGGTCCGGATTGGAGTAGACGGCCATGGCGGTGATCGCCATCACCCAGGCTTTCGCATTGACCCACTGGAATGCGGCTGCCTCGATGAACCGCATCGGCCGTGCCTCCGTCTCACCCTTGCTGGACAGCGAGCGCGACATGGCGATCTTCCAGGCGAGATAGAGCAGATAGGCAGCGCCGGCGATCTTCAATCCGGTGTGCAAGGCCGGAAACGCCGTAAGCACCGCGCCCAGGCCAAAGCCGACAGCAAGCAACAGCACCAGGAAACCCATGCTGATGCCCAGCATATGCGGGATGGTTCTGACCAGGCCGAAATTCACGCCCGACGCCAAGAGCATGAGGTTGTTCGGCCCCGGCGTGATCGAGGTCACGAAGGCGTAGACCAAAAGGGCAAGGAAAGCGTCGAGGGTCATGACGGCTCACAAAGGTCAGCAATGCTGACTTAAATCGACAGAGCGCTGGACGCAACCTCATTCCATTGGTCCAAAGCGCTCCGCCGTGATCCGCCTATCCCGAGCCAGCCAGGCCGGCACAGTCTACCTGCCGTGGGCCCGCGCCGACAACAGGCTGGGAGCGGCGGCGGCCTCCTGACGGCCAGCCACACGCCGCAGGCCTTTGCGCCTCGGCGTGTTCCCGGGAAGCTTCACGCCATGCGCGAGGCCGAGGGCAGCCAGGATGCGGATGAAGAGCCAGCCGAGATCGATCTGCCCGCGTTCCAGGCCGAGCTTTGCGGATTCGGGAAACGCATGGTGATTGCCGTGGAAACTCTCGCCAAAGGTCACCAGGCCGAAACGCGGCAGGTTGTAGCCCTGCACGGCAACGCCATCGACGCGCCAGCCCTGCTGCCCGCTGCGATGTGCGAAATGCCCGACCAGCCAATGCCCGGTCAGCGACACGGAGATACGCACCGCAATGCCCCAGACCACCCAGCTCCACCCGCCGAGGAGCAAGAAAAGGATCGCCCACGGCAGTTGCTGCAGCATCCAGGTCCGCTCGACGAATTTGTAGAAGCGGTCGTTTCTGATCGACGGCTCGATGACGAAGTCAGGCGGATTGCGCAACGCTACGGCGCAATGCATTTGCCAGAAAGCGTCGGTGAAGAAAGGCCGGCGGTGGGCGTGCAGGTCGTGACAAGCCGTCTGGCGCTGCGCCCAGTCTCGTATGTCATGCGCATAGATCATGCCGAACGGACCGGCCATGCCGACGAGCGTGCCGAGATAGACCAGCGCGTGTTTGAGCCAGATGTGAACCTTGAACGAGCGATGGATGAGCAGGCGATGCATGCCGACCGAGTGTCCGGCGCAGATCGTCACCGCCGTCGTCGCTACGAACAGGGCGAAAGCGCTCCAGCTGAAGGTCAGCGGCCCGAACACCAACGCAATCAGCGTCATCGCACCGACCCAGATCGACTTGGCCGGCATCCAGACGACCTCGCCATCTTCGGCATCGCTCAAGGGCTGCGAGATCATTCTGCCTGTGGATATGGTCTTCATCGGTACCCCTCCTCTGCAGGAAACATTTCCGGACCAAAGAGCCTTGCCTTCCGGCGCGCCGGCGCTTATTTAGGCAATAAGCTAACTATCTACTATTCCGATTTAGGTATTTAGGCAATAGACTAAATACCGGAAGCGAAACGACAGAGGCAGGCGGTGATCGAAGACAATGCAGCGGATGGCGACACGGCTATCGGGGCAAGCAGCGCCATACAGCGCGTGTTCGAGGCGCTGTCATCGCAGCCGAGGCGCAAGATCCTCGCCTATCTCGCCCACTCCTCGCTGACCGCGGGCGAGATCGCGGCGCGCTTCGACATGTCGAAGCCGTCGATCTCGCAGCATCTGAGCATCCTGGAGACGGCCGGCCTCATCGCCAGAGAGCGGCAGGGACAATTCATCCGCTACTCGCTGGTCCAGAACAATCTGGTTAACACGCTGAACGGCTTCGTCCAGGACGTCTGTCCGGTATCGCGCCCGATCAAAAGGGAGAGTAAGAATCTGGCGAGCGGCAAGGTCGATCCCAAGCCGGTAAAATAGTTGGACTGAGACTACATCCCTTGCGGGCCGCGGTTCATCGCCGCCACGCCGGTGCGGCAGATCTCGACCAGGCCGAGCGGCTTCATGATGGCGATGAACTGGTCGAGCTTCGAACCCTTGCCGGTAATCTCGAAGATGAAGTGCTCGGTGTTGGCGTCGATGACCGAAGCGCGAAAAGCGTCCGCCAGACGCAGCGCCTCGACGCGGGCTTCGCCGGTGCCGGCGACCTTGACCAGCGCCAACTCGCGTTCCAGCGGCCGCTCCTGGCCGAACTCGTGCGAGCGCACGGTGAGATCGACGACGCGATGCACCGGTACGATGCGTTCGAGCTGATGCTTGATCTGCTCCAGCACATGCGGCGTGCCGCGCGTCACGATGGTGATGCGTGACAGGTGCTTCTCGTGTTCGGTCTCGGAGACGGTGAGGCTCTCGATGTTATAACCGCGGCCGGAAAACAGGCCGATGACCCGGGCAAGCACGCCGGGCTCATTGTCGACCAGAACGGAGAGCGTGTGGTTCTCCGGCTTTTCCGTTTCCTTGGCGATGAAATAGGCGGAGCCGGTCGGTTGAAGCTGTGCGTTCATGACATGAATCTCGTTTTCAGACTTTGAGCTAATTCTCTGTTTGCGCACGGCTTCTCGCGACAGCCCTGCCCCGGCTTGGACCTAGACCAGTTCCCTGCCCTTGGCGTCGATGGCGTTGGCCACGGCTTCGTCGGTCGCCTCGTCGGGCAGGAGCATTTCATTATGCGCCTTGCCCGACGGGATCATCGGGAAGCAGTTGGCGAGCGTCGCCACCCGGCAATCGAACAGCACCGGCTTCTTCACCGCGATCATCTCCTTGATCGCATCGTCCAACTCGTCCGGCTTCTCGCAACGAATGCCGTGGCCGCCATAGGCGTCAGCCAGCTTGACGAAGTCGGGCATCGCTTCGGTATAGGAATGCGACAGGCGGTTGCCGTGCAGCAGCTGCTGCCACTGACGCACCATGCCCATATACTGGTTGTTGAGGATGAAGATCTTGATCGGCGCATTGTGCTGCACCGCCGCGCTCATCTCCTGCATGGTCATCTGCACCGAGGCGTCGCCTGCGATGTCGATGACCAGCGCGTCCGGGTGCGCGATCTGCACGCCGAGCGCAGCCGGCAGACCGTAGCCCATCGTGCCCAACCCGCCCGACGTCATCCAGCGGTTCGGCTTCTCGAAATGATAGTGCTGCGCCGCCCACATCTGGTGCTGGCCGACCTCGGTGGTGATGTAGGTGTCCATGTCCTTGGTCAGTTCGTAGAGCCGCTGGATGGCATATTGCGGCATGATCACATCGTGGTTCATCTTGAACGCGAGCGAGTCACGCGCGCGCCATTTGGCGATCTGCTCCCACCAGGGATGGAGCGCCTTCTTGTCGGCCTTGGCGCTCGCCCGCCACAGCCGCACCATGTCCTCCAGCACCCGGCCGACATCGCCGATGATGGGCACTTCCGTGTGCACGTTCTTGTTGATCGACGATGGATCGATGTCGATGTGGATCTTCTTCGAGTTGGGCGAGAAGGCGGTCAGCCGTCCGGTGATGCGGTCGTCGAAGCGCGCGCCGATGCAGATCATCACGTCGCAATCATGCATCGCCATATTGGCTTCATAAGTGCCGTGCATGCCCAGCATGCCCATCCAGTTCTTGCCCGATGCCGGATACGCGCCGAGGCCCATCAGCGTCGAGGTGATCGGGAAGCCGGTGAGGTCGACCAGTTCGCGCAGAAGATGGCTGGCCTCCGGACCGGAGTTGATGACGCCGCCGCCCGAATAGATGATCGGCTTCTTGGCGCTGGCCATCAGTTCGACGGCGGCCTTGATCTTTTCCAGGTCGCCCTGGACCTTCGGCTGGTAGCTGGTGCGCGGCGCCGCCTGCGGCGGCACATAGATGCCTTTGGCGAACTGCACATCCTTCGGAATGTCGACCACCACCGGGCCGGGGCGGCCGGTCGTCGCGACATGGAAGGCCTCATGGATGGTGGCGGCCAATTCGTTGACGTCCTTCACCAGCCAGTTGTGCTTGGTGCAGGGGCGCGTGATGCCGACCGTGTCGCACTCCTGGAACGCGTCGGAGCCGATCAGCGAAGTCGGCACCTGCCCGGTCAGGCAGACCAGCGGGATCGAATCCATCAGCGCATCCTGCAGCGGCGTCACCGCATTGGTGGCGCCCGGGCCGGAGGTCACCAGCATGACGCCGGCCTTGCCGGTCGAGCGGGCATAGCCTTCGGCCGCATGCCCTGCGCCTTGCTCGTGGCGGACGAGGATGTGCTCGACCTCGTCCTGCTGGAAGATTTCGTCATAGATCGGAAGCACCGCGCCGCCGGGATAACCGAAGACATGCTTGACGCCATTGTCCTTCAGCGCCTGCACCACCATTTCGGCGCCAGTCATTTCCCTGTTTGGCATTTCGCGCCGTTCGTTCTGTCCGTTGCTCATCGGTCTGGTCCCGTACTTCTAGCCATGAGGCGATTGCTGGTCGTTTAGTCGTGTTTCGGGCAATAAAAAAGGCCCCCGATGGGAGCCTGTGTGTTGCGCATGGGAGGTTTTCGCCCGGCGGTTACACCGCCTTGCCCACGCGCTTTCCTACGAGAATGAGTGCCTTTTTCATCGTGGCGGACACTACGAGGGTGAAAGGCAAGGTGTCAACGGGAAAAACGCGCGATGCGAAAGACAAAGCAAGTGGCCCGCCGCCTCTGGTCGGCGGGCCACCGCGGCGCATACGATACCCCTCAATCGCACCGCGCCGGGAACAAGAGTCACTGCCGTGTCACGTCAGGATCAGCACGATCTTGTACGTATCCGGGTCGACGATGACGATGCGCCCGTCGGCCAGCACGAAGTACTCATAGGATTCGTAAGCCGGGACGATCTTGACAATGCGCGCCGGCAGACGGTGCAGGCGCACTTTGTGCCGCGGCACCTCGATGCCGACCGAAATGTCGAAGTCGACGTTCTTCACCGGCTCAACCCTGGTCTCGTGGATGATCTGCGTGACCTGCGTCTTCTGCTCGACTGTCACGTTGTTGATCGAGGCCGTATTGCCCTGGTCGGTCTGAACGTTTGTGTTGCCCTGAGCGTTCTGCTCGGTGGTGGTCCCGGCCTTGCCCTGGGCCTGCTGGTCCGTGCTGGTGCCGGTCTGGCCCTGAGCGTTCTGCTCGGTGCTGGTCCCGGCTTTGCCCTGAGCCTGCTTCTCGGTGCTGGTGCCGGTCTGGCCCTGAGCGTTCTGCTCGGTGCTGGTCCCGGCCTTGCCTTGGGCCTGTTCATCCGTCTTGAGCTTGGCCTTGCCCTGAGCCTGCTTCTCGGTGCTGGTGCCGGTCTGGCCCTGAGCATTCTGCTCGGTGCTGGTCCCGGCCTTGCCCTGGGCCTGTTCATCCGTCTTGAGCTTGGCCTTGCCCTGAGCCTGCTGATCGGTCGTGGCGCCGGCCTGACCCTGAGCATTCTGCTCGGTACTGGTCCCGGCCTTGCCCTGTGCCTGTTCATCCGTCTTGAGCTTGGCTTTGCCCTGAGCCTGCTGATCGGTCGTGGCGCCAGCCTGGCCCTGTGCATTCTGATCGGTCTGTGACTTCATCTTGCCTTGCGCCTGTTCGCCGGCCTTGCCGCCCTTCTGGCAATCGGCCGCGCCGGCGGCGCAGTTGTCGCCACCGCTCGGCTGCACGGCCTGGGTCTGGGCGATCGCGGCGCCGCACCCGACGCCAAGCGCAATCATGCTCGTGATCAACACATGTTTCATCTGCTTTCTCCTTAAAGAGTCGGTCCCTCAGCCTAGCCAACTCTGCCAAAAATACTTTGTTCCACATTTTGTGAATAAAATCGGGCTTCTAAGAAGACCAATGAATGTTGGCAGTAATTTGCAACAATCACCTACAAATTGCATCAAACAATTAATGCAACGCAACATTTTGTTTTTTCCTGAGCTTGTGATCCCATAGCGATGACACCAGCCTCACAAGCTTAGAAGTACTCCCGTCGTCATGACCAGGATGGCTACCCCGAAAACAGGCAAGAGCAACCATCGTGCCTGATGGACGCTGTTGTCCATTAACGCCTCCCACAAGTGCTGATCTCAACGATGCCGAGAACCCTGTGTTCCGCCTTGAGGAGGCTCTAGGACCTCTACAGCCTGGCACCAGACTTTGGTCCCTCCCCCTATCGTCCATTGGCCCGATGACGCCCGGACCGAAGCCCCACACGGGAACGCAGCCGCGAAAAGCCCGTTCGGCTCCCGGTGTGTGCATCAACCTCATCAACACCACCCGTATCGGAATCGAGCTCGCGCAAGATGCATGAGCGTTGCTCGCATGAAGGAGAGAATCATGACGACCATGTACCAGTCGACCGCAATTGCCGGATTCTTGCTGCTCGCGAGCGCCGGCGTAGTTGCTGCTCAAGACGTCATCATCGCGCCGGAGCAGGAAACGGTTGTGCGCGAATACGTGAAAAAGCAGCCCCTTGCGTCGGTGAAGATTCCAGGTGTCGAATTGAACGTGGGGACCGCCATTCCCGACACGGTGGAACTGCATGAAGTGCCGAGCGTCAAGTATCGCTACGTTGTGGTCGACGGGCGAACCGTGCTGGTCGACCCCGGCACGCGGAAGATCGTCAAGATCATACAGTAACGCTGATCCCACCGCCGTTCCCCGCGGGTGGCGGTGGGATCATGCCCTGAATTGGCGGTTTCCCCAGCAATTCAACCTGGCGCTTGCTCGCACCATCGACCGTTCTAGATGTAGGATGGCTTAGGCATTTTGGCACGGCCAAAGCTCGCGGGGTCGGTTGAGACGTGCGCTACATTGATAGTCTCTATCAAAACTGGAACAGGCTATCGTTGGCTTGGCAGTTCATCATAGTCGGAAGCATTGGGCTGCTGTCGCTGATGCTGGTCGTCGGCCTATGGGTCACCTCGCAAATACGAGATGGAGTGATCCGCAACTCTGCAAGCACGACCGCGCTTTACGTCGACAGTGTCATCGCGCCAATCCTGCCGGACATGCGCAAAAGCCAGCAGCTCAGCGACACCGTTAAACGGGCACTCGATGAAACCCTGGACCAGGGTGCTCTCGGAAAAAAACTGGCGTCCTTCGTGCTTTGGCGGCGTGATGGCAAGGTGCTGTACGCCAAAGACGCGGCTCTTATCGGCCAGACCTTCGAGCCAAATGCGAACTTGCTGCATGCGTTCGGTGGAAACGTGGTGGCGCAATTCAATGATCTGGACGAAAATGAAAGGAAGGAACGCAAGAGCCCCACCGCCTCGCTGCTCGAGATCTACAATCCGGTTCGAGAGCCGTGGTCGGGCGATGTTGTGGCCGTTTCCGAGTTCTACGAGATAGCCGACGATCTTCAGGGCACTTTAAACTCGGCACTATGGTCGAGCTGGCTGCTCGTGGCTGGCGCGACCGCGGTCGCCTTGGCGATGCTCTCGGGAATCGTGCTTCGCGGCAGCAGCACTATCGAAACGCAGCGTTCAGCGCTTGAGACACAAGTGGCCGAACTTCAGTTGCTTTTGGAGCAGAATTCCGCTTTGCGGGAGCGCGTCCAGCAGGCGTCGCGCCGCGCAACGGCAATCAACGAGCGTTACTTGCGTCGCATCGGGTCTGATTTGCATGACGGTCCAGCTCAGCTGGTCGCACTGGCTGCGCTGCGCATGGACAGCCCTCTGCTGCTCGATCCCGCCGCATCCCCAAGCCACCGGAAGACCGAGATCGCCGATATCCATCATACGTTGGACGAGGCGATGCGGGAGATCCGCGCCATCTGCACCGGCCTCGTGCTGCCACAGATCGAAGCTTCGACAGTCGCGGAGATATTGCGGCTTGCGGTTGCCGAACATGAACGCCGGACGGCCTCCTCCGTATCGCTTTCACTGCCATCTCGCCTGCCCGACCTGGGGACGTCCGAGAAAATAAGCATCTTTCGCTTCGCGCAGGAGGGGCTGAACAATGCCTGGCGACACGGTCTGGGCAAGGGGCAGGCTGTCAAGGCGAGAGTGACGCAGGGCAAGCTCCTCATTCAAGTGCTTGATCACGGCCCTGGATTCCAGTCGGGATCGTGTGAAGGACTTGGACTCGCCGGTATGAGGGAACGTATCGAAAGTATCGGAGGTCACTTCGAGACCTTTTCGAGCCCCAGGGGGACCCGGCTGACCATAACGCTCAACATCGAGGACCAGAAATGACCGCTCCCATAAGGATTGCCATTGTTGATGATCATCCGCTGTTTCGCGAGGGTGTGGCTCGCAGCCTCGCCGAAATCGGCGGCTTCGAAGTCGTTGGTGCGGGCGAAACCGCGACGGATGCCGAACAGCTTGCGGCCTTGGCAAATCCCGACATATTGCTGCTAGACATCAGTTTGCCGGGAGGGGGTCTGGCGGCAGCGGAAAATATTCTTGCAACTCAGCCTGACTGCAAGATCGTCATGCTCACCGTCTCGGAGGCGAACGCCGATTTGGCAACGGCGCTCAGGCTGGGCGTACGCGGATATGTGCTGAAAGGGATTGGGGCGGCATCGCTGGCCGAGGTGCTGACTTATATAGCCGCAGGAAAAAAATATGTTTCGCCGACCCTGTCAGCGCAGCTTTTGAATGAACTGATCCGGCCGGAAAAGCGCACAACCGATCTCGTTGCCAATCTCTCGGGACGCGAGCTTGGGATAATCTCTTTGGTAGGCGAAGGACTGAGCAATAAAGAAGTCGCCAAACGTCTCAACCTGCAGGAGAAAACGGTAAAACACCACATGACTCGGATATTTCAAAAGCTAAGGGTGCGAAACCGCACCGAAGCAGCCATTCTTATGCACGCGCCCAAAACGGGTCTTGTATAGGGAGATCGGGGCTTGTCTGAAGGTCGGATGCTGGTTGGCGAACCAACAGTCACAGCCCTTTCAGACGAGCAATGTCGGAGGCCCTTACGGCGCGTTCGACAATTGTCCTTCCAAGCGGATCCTTCATAGTGAAGCGGCCGGCCTCGATGCTTTCGCTGAATCCATCGCGATGCACGACCTGGATTTTGGCGCCCTGTACCGTCACCGTGTCGCCAGCGGCATTGACTTGGCTACTGGGAGCTTGGCTACCGGGGGCGTTGTCGCCGGCACCATTTTTTCCCTTTCCGTTGGCGTTGCCATTCCCGGCGTTGCCGCCTGAGCCATTACCGTTACCACTACCGTTGCCACCACCGTTACCATTGCCATTGTTTCCGCTCTTGGCGCTGGCAGCGGCGAATTCGATCTTGTAGCCGTCGACATGGCTCAACCGCAGACCAAGCACCGGCATCGCCACCGCAACCGCCGCGAATACGCGCAAGCTAAAGTACGCCCGGCGACGCACGGATGAAAACAGGGGCTGCCTTGCTCCATTCATGCCAGCATCACATCATGATGTGTCACGGTATTCAAGAATGAACAGCCCAAAATTGCGGCTCACAAACGCTGAGGAAACTCTCCTTTCGTGCTTGCAGCTCGATTCTCAGACCTTCGTCTGAGTCAAATATACACCGAAGTCTGACCTACTGATCTTGGGCCGCGCCGACGGATGTCGCAATAAAATCCGCGGTGACAAGGCTCGTCACCGGTAGGGATCGGCAGCGAGGCGCGAGCGCCTGCGGCACGCAGACTCTTGCGGCAGATCTCCGGCATACAGTTTGCGCATGCTCGCCGTCGAAGCGGTAGCACATGCCGTTCCTCCCCCGGACTATGGTCAGACGCGATTGGCGAAGTCGCGGACAACCCGTTGCAGCAGCGGCATGTAGTCGCGAAATGCCCGGGTCTTCATGTTGGCGATCTTGCCGGCCTCGTCCCAGATGCGGACCCGAACCGCTTCCTCGTGGAACGGGTTCTTGCGGAACTCGGCCACCTCTTCGGCATTCATCGGCCCGCCTTGCAGCGACAGCGTGTGGACCGAGGCCTGCGACAGCCTGCCGAAATAGGTCGGGTCGGTAGCGCAGAGGTAGCGCTTGGCCGCGACATGCAGCCTGACGCATTCGACGATCACCGGTGGAAAGAACGGCGCCAGCACCTCGCCGCCGGCTTCGTCATGATGCTTGTCCTCGACATCGTCGGGCGAATAGGTGCCGAACTCGCTGGTGTAGTGGCCGATATCGTGCAGCAGTGCTGCCGCCACCAGCACATCGGGCGCGCCGTCCTTTTCGGCGAACCAGGCGCCCTGCAACATGTGCTCCGACATGGTGACGGGTTCGCCGAGATAGGATTCCGCCCCTCGGCGTTCGAAAATATCGGCGATGAATTCGACGATGTTGCCCGCGTTCAAATCCTGGCCGCTCATTCCGCAGCCTCCTTGAAGCTGTGTTCGATCGCCGACAGCGTCGACAAAAGGCCATCCTTGTCGGCGTAGCAGCCCTGCAGCCAGCGCTTGCCGGCGCCGGAGAATTGCTTGCGGGCATGCATGACGCGGGTGTTATCGACGATGAAGGCCTGGCCTGCCTCGAGCCTGAAGGTGACTTCGAAGGAAGGATCCTCGATCAGTTCGGCAAACCGGCGATAGGCGGCGTAGTAGGCCTCCATCTCCGCGAACGGCACATCGACGGTCGGCGCCAGCGAGCGGTTGTTGAAACGGATGGCGATGAGTTCGCCATCCGGCCCGAGCTCGATCATCGGCCGTTTGGCCTGCAATCGCACGCCCGACGACCCCGCATATTCGAAACGCGCCGGGTATGAACTCAACAGCCGGAAGCCTTCGGGGTTTTCTGCCTGCAGCGCGGCCGCCACGGCAAAACCATCGACGACGCTGGATTCGCCGCCCTCCACGGTGTTTTCGATGCAGGACAGGATCTGCAAGGTCGGCACCGGATCGCGATAGGGATTGTCGGTATGCGCCTGCAGGCCAAGATTGGTGTAGGCCAGATTGGTTGGATTGACCTCGGCGCGCACCTCGAACCATCGGCCGTAATTGGTCTCCCTGATATAGCCGAACAGATCGGACACTTTGCACAGCGCCCCGGATTCGGGCGGCAAATCGTCCATCACCGCGAAGCCGTAGGTCTTCACCGCCGACAGCCATTGCCGCAAGACGGCGCGGTCGCGGCTGGCAGCGAGATAGCCGGCGCGCGGCACCGAATTCTGCATAGAGGCCCTGGTCCATCGCACGGTGCCCTCGCCTGTCCAGCCGGGCTGTCGGGCGGCATCGCGGTCATAGGCATTGGCGCTCAGCCATGCCGCAGGAAAGCGCACCGTCTTTCCCTCCGGTTCGAAACTGACTTCAAGCGCATCGCCCTTGATCGCGGCTGCGCCGATCCATGTCTGCGCGGGAATGTCGAGAATGGTGATCAGCCGCTGGCCGTTGCCGGCGCTGCGCGTCTTGTCGTCGAGCGCATTGTCGCGCAACCACACTGCGTGAAAGCGAGTGCGCGCGCCGTCCTTCCACCCGAGGTCGATCGTTCTTCCTTCGTCGCCGATCAGCGCCTGGCTAAGCATGGGGATCCGTTCCTGTCCGCTGCGCCCCGCAGCCAACTCCGCAGGGTTTCCGATTGCATCGTGATGATGTCGAAGGCATAACTCAAATTATCATTTTGCAGCCAAAGGCCCTAAACGGTTTATGACTGAAACAACCCTGCCCTTGCCCCCGCTTGACTGGCTGCGGAGTTTCGAGGCCGCCGCGCGGCTGTCGAATTTCACCGCCGCCGCGGCCGAGCTTGGCCTGACCCAGGCTGCGGTCAGCCAGCACATCCGTTCTCTCGAGGAGCGGTTGAAGCAGCCGCTGTTCATCCGCCTGGCGCGCGGCGTCGAATTGACGCCGGAGGGTGCCGCCTACCTGCCGCATCTGCAATCGGCCTTTGCCGTGATCGCCAACAGCACGCGCGAGCTGTTCGAACCCAAGACCGTCCAGAGCGTGACGATACGCTCGCCGATCTCGTTTGCTGTGCTGATGATCGCGCCAAAGCTGCCGCAAATGGCCAAGGACCTGCCCTTCGTCCAGCTGCAGATCGAGACCATCCACACACCGGCCGATTACGGCGAGCGCTTTGTGGGTCTCGACATCCGATTCGGCATTGGCTCCGGCTCCTTTGCCGGACGGCAGGCCGACCGCCTCACCCGCGAAACCTTGACGCCGATGGCGTCGCCAAATATCGCCAAGGCCAAGGATTGGACAGGATTGCCGAGACTTACAGTGGTCGGCGCGCGGGAAATGTGGGGCGAGTGGTTCGCCGTCGCCCGGATGAAGCCGGCGCTCGGGCCCACGCACAAATTCGACAGTTTCGTTACCGCACTGGAGGCGGCGAAGCACGGCGCCGGCATGGTGCTGGGATCGCGACCGTTGGCCGACGCGGCACTGCGCGAAGGATCTCTCGTCACCCTGTCCGGCTTTACGCTGTCGAGCGGTGCCGGCCACTATCTGACCGCACCTTCGGGCGCGCATCTGAGCCCGGCCGAAGAAGCGGTCCGCCGCTGGTTCGCAACGGTCTTCGGCGTCCCGATTTCCCGATAAGCCCCTGAATACGCGGCAAACTATTGGACGACGTGACGCGGCGCATAATTTGTCGCGATACTGCGCCAGGCCGGACGTCAAGCTTCGGCAGGGTTCCGCTCGCTACAGGCGGCCAGGAAAAATCGCGGAGGAAATTCAATGCTCGACAAGGCCCCCAACAAGAAGCTTTCCGACCTGCTCGATCGCTTCGGCGCGGCACTCGCCGCCGGCGACATCGACAAGGCGGTCGCCTGCTTTCAGGAGGATTGTTTTTGGCGCGATCTCGTCAGCTTCACCTGGAACATCAAGACCATGGAAGGCCGTGACCAGGTGCGCGACATGCTGGTGAGCCAGCTGGCCAAAACCAACCCATCGAACTGGGCGATCGCCAAGGGCGAGGACGCCACTGAAAAGGATGGCATGCTCGACGGCTGGATCAGTTTCGAAACGTCTGTCGCGCGCGGCTTCGGCCACATCCGGCTGAAGGACGGGAAGATCTGGACGCTGCTCACCACCATGGTCGAGCTGAAGGGCCATGAGGAGCCGGCCGGTTTCGACCGCCCGCTCGGCGCCAAGCACGGCCATGGCAAGAACCGCCCGACCTGGAAGGAGGAGCGCGAGAAGGAAGCCGCCGAACTCGGCTTCAAGACGCAGCCCTACACGCTGATCATCGGCGGCGGCCAGGGCGGGATCGCGCTCGGCGCCCGGCTGCGGCAGCTCGGCGTGCCCACCATCATCGTCGAGAAGAACGAGCGTGCCGGTGACAGCTGGCGCAAGCGCTACAAGTCGCTCTGCCTGCACGACCCCGTCTGGTACGACCATCTGCCCTATATCGACTTCCCCAGGAACTGGCCCGTGTTCGCACCCAAGGACAAGATCGGCGATTGGCTGGAAATGTACGCCAAGGTGATGGAGCTGAATTACTGGTCATCGACCGAGGCCAAGAGCGCCGTTTATGACGACAAGAAAAAGGAATGGACCGTTGTCGTGCGCCGCGACGGCAAGGACATCACGCTCAAGCCGAAGCAACTGGTGCTGGCCACCGGGCAATCCGGCAAGGCCAACATGCCGAACTTCAAGGGCATGGAAAGCTTCAAGGGCGACCAGCATCACTCCTCGAAACACCCGGGACCCGATGCCTATGTCGGCAGACAAGCTGTCGTCATCGGCTCGAACAACTCCGCCCACGACATTGCAGCAGCCCTTTGGGAGGCCGGCGCCGACGTCACCATGGTACAGCGCTCGACCACGCATATCGTCAAGTCCGACACGCTGATGGAGATCGGGCTGGGCTCGCTCTATTCGGAAAAGGCGGTCGCGAGCGGCATGACCACCGCCAAGGCCGACCTCGTCTTTGCCTCGCTGCCCTACAAGATCCTGCACGAATTCCAGATCCCGGCCTATGCCGAGATGAAGAAGCGCGACGACAAATTCTACAAGGGCCTTGAGAAGGCGGGCTTCATGCTCGACTGGGGCGACGATGGCTCCGGCCTGTTCATGAAGTATCTGAGACGCGGCTCGGGCTATTACATCGATGTCGGCGCCTCCGACCTGATCATCGACGGCTCGATCAAATTGAAGAGCGGCGTCGAGGTGAAGGAGATCAAGGAGCATTCGGTCCTGCTCAGCGATGGATCGGAACTGCCGGCCGATCTCATCGTCTACGCCACCGGCTACGGTTCGATGAATGGCTGGGCGGCTGATTTGATCTCACGGGAGGTCGCGGACAAGGTCGGCAAATGCTGGGGCCTCGGCTCCAACACCACCAAGGACCCAGGCCCCTGGGAAGGCGAGCTGCGCAACATGTGGAAGCCGACGCAGCAGGAGGCGCTGTGGTTCCATGGCGGCAATTTGCACCAGTCGCGCCATTACTCCCAGTTCCTGGCGCTGCAGCTGAAGGCGCGCATGGAAGGCATCGCGACGCCGGTCTACGCGCTGCAAGAGGTTCATCACAAGGCTTAGGCAGCGCCGCCGATGCGCTTCCAGTAGATGAGCGTGCCGGTCAGCCCGCCATGGGGCTTCAAGGCAAAGTCCGGTATTTCGCCAGTGAGCGTGAAGCCGAGTTTTTCGTAAAGGCCGGAAGCGCCCTCCTCGGTTGCGGTGTCCAGCACCAGAAGCGTGCGGCCTTTCTCGACGGCGAGCGTTTCTGCCGCCCGCATCAGCCGGCTCGCTATGCCTTTGCCGCGGTGTTCGACGCGGGTCATCAGCTTGGCGATCTCGGCCCGGTGCGGCTGATTATCAGGAAAGTCGAGCAGCACGGTCACGGTGCCGACCAGAACCTCGCCCTTCCATGCACCCAGCACCGCTCTTTCACCTCTCTCTGCTGCCACCAACGAGTTGCTCCAGAAAGTTTCCGCCGCTTGCCTGGATAAGGGATGCATGAAGCTGACGGAGCCGCCGTCCGCGACCGTCTCGATCAGGAGGTCGGCCAGCATGTCGCGTGTTCCCGCAGTCAGCGACCTGATTTCGATGGGACTCACCTGCACTTTCCCTTGCTAATTCAGACGCGCGACGCGGCGCCGCTTTCGTCTCGCCTTGATCGCGGCGATGCGATCGGTGTCTTTCGGCTGCAGATGCAGCCCGCGTTCGAGGATTTCGAGCGTGTATTCCTCATAGGTCAGGCCAAGCCGCTCGGCCTTTTCCATGCGCATCAGCATCACGTCACGGCTTGGCGCCTTCCACGCCTTGGCATGCGCTGCCTGCCAGGCCAGGAAGATGTAGGGATCGCCCTTGCCCCATGGCGGGCCCTTGTAATCATCGAGCGGCGGTCCGCCATTGTCGGAGCGCTTGGGACGTCTTGCCACGATTTCAGCCCCTGACCAGCGCAACCAGATAGTCGGCCGGCTGCGGTCCGACGGCATGGAACGTGCAGTCCGACGGCGCGCCGAGCGCCAGGCAGTCGCCGGGCTCGAGACTATGCACCATATCACCCTCGGTGAACTCAAGTCGCCCGGAGATCAGCCACATCTGCTGCTTGATGAAGGCATAGGACGCCGCCGGGAAACTCACACTGGCGCCAGCCGGCAGTTGCACCCGGATCAATTCGAGCGGCGTGTCGGAAACCGGCGACAGATGCCGACGGACATAGCCCGTACCGGGGTCGCGCCATACCGGCTGCTCACTCTCGCGCAGCAGGCCGCCACCTTGCTGCTCGGCGCGTGCTATCAGCGTCGACAGCGTCATGCCGAAAGCAGCGGCGATGCGCACCAGCAGCGCGGCCGTCGGGCTGGTCATGCCGCGCTCGATAGTGCTGAGCATGGCTTTGGAGACGCCGGAGCGGTTCGCCAGGTCGGCCAACGACCAGTCCCGCAAGGCTCTTTCGGCGTGGATTCGTCTGCCTATCGTGGCCGACATGTCATTCGCTATATCAGTCATTCGTCCAATATATCGAATATTTGGATTCGGAAAAGAGGCCGGCCGGTTGAATTTTCGCTGACGGGTTAACCCCTGCTACACCATCCCGCATCACGCCACCTTAACCCCGTCTGTGTAGGATCGAGGCTCCACGAGAATGGGGATCGGATCGTATGTTTGTCGAGCGCGAAGCCTCCGTCGGCGAACCGACCTCGCAGGAGCGCCGCCGCGCAGAGCAGAGCGACAAGCGCATTCTCGGCAACGTCGTGCAGTGCGACGGTGCGCGCGCCACCATCAGCGCCTATGCCGACGACATCGAAGGCGCGGTCACCGGCCTGTGGACCGTCGGCAAGATGATCTCCATCAATCTCGGGACATCGCGCACCGTTGGTCTGGTCTACGAAATCGGCAAGTCGGATCGCGCCTGGAGCAATGAGGGACAAAACCCCATCGAGGTCAGCGTCGAGCTGATCGGCGAAGTGCGCGACGGCGCCGAACCGGGGGCCAAACCGGTGTTCGACCGCGGCATCACCACCTATCCTCATATCGGCGCCATAGCGCACCGCATCCGTACCCGTGATCTGCAGGCGGTCTACGATCTCGCCGGGCGTCATTCGATCACCATCGGTACGCTGTCGCAGGATGAGTCGATCGACGCCAACATCGCCATCGACGACACGCTGGCGCGCCATTTTGCCGTTGTCGGCACAACCGGCGTCGGCAAATCCACCGCCATCTCGCTGCTGCTGCGCAAATCGATCGCCGCCCGGCCCGATCTGCGAATCCTCATTCTCGATCCGCACAATGAATTCGCGGCATCCCTGCCTGAGTTCTGCGTCCGGGTCGATTCCAAGACGCTTGATCTGCCGTTCTGGATGTTCAGGCTCGAAGAATTCGCCGAAGTGCTGTTTCGCGGCCGAGAGGTCGTGCCGGAAGAAGTCGATGTCCTGCGCGACCTGATCCCCGCCGCCAAGAACCTCTATCGCAATCCCAATTCAGGCTCTTACGTGCGCCGCGGCAGCGATGCGCTGACCGCCGACACGCCGGTGCCCTACCGCATGGTCGATCTCATCAAGCAGATCGACGAGCGCATGGGCCTCTTGGAAAGCAAGAACGACCGCCCGACGCTGAAATCGCTGAAGACGCGCATCGAGTCCGCCGCGTCCGACCCGCGCTATCGCTTCATGTTCAATTCGCGGCTAATCGAGGACACGATCCACGAGACGATCGGCAATATTTTCCGTGTGCCGCATCATGGCCGCCCGGTGACCTGCTTCGAGATGGCCGGCATGCCGTCCGAAGTGGTCAACTCCGTCTGTTCGGTGCTGGCTCGGCTCGCCTTCGACCTTGCGCTGTGGAGCGAGGGCCGGCTGAAGCTGTTGCTGCTGTGCGAGGAAGCACACCGCTATATGCCGGCCGATCCACGCCTTGGCTTCGCCCCGACAAGGCATGCACTGTCGCGCATCGCCAAGGAAGGCCGCAAATATGGCTGCTATCTCGGCGTCGTCACCCAGCGCCCGGGTGAACTCGATCCGACCATCCTGTCGCAATGCTCGACCTTCTTCGCCATGCGGCTGGCCAATGAGCAGGACCAGGCGATCATCCGCTCGGCGATCGCCGATTCCTCCGCCTCGACGCTGGCCTTTCTGTCCTCCATGGGCCAGCGCGAAGCCATCGCCTTCGGTGAAGGCGTGGCGACGACCATGCGGCTGAAGTTCGAAAAACTGGCGGAGAACCTGATCCCCGGCACCGCCAAGCGAGAGCAGGACGAGTTCTCGCAGGACGGCAACGACGTCGATCTCGCCGCCATCGTCGAGCGGCTGCGCAACGTCCCGAAGCCGCAGCAGCAGATGGCCTTCGCCGAGGTCGTGGACTCCGGCCGCCAGGCCGGCGATCCCGATTACCGCAAGCCGGCCACCGCCCAGCGCGTCCAGCCCGACGACGATTTCGACCTGCGCTACGGCCTCAAGCCCACAACCTTCGGCATGCGCCCGCAGAACGATTGACCTTCAGCGTAGCGACTTTTTTGCCGGCCAATTGAGAAGCCGCCGGAGCGCCAGGGCTCGGCTTCGTTGGCCCGCTTGGGCAAAATCCCGAAAGGGAATTCATCAGGCCGGATTGAATGGCGTGGCTTTCGAGAAGCCGGAGCGGAGCGGACATTTAGTCCGTGAGCACCGGAAGTCGAGAAAGCCACGTCAGGCAACCGGCCTCATGAATTCTTCTTCGGGATTTTAGGCGCAGACGCGGTTGCGGCCTTGCCTCTTCGCCTCGTAGAGCTGGCGGTCGGCGCGGCGGTAGAATTCCTCGGCCGTTTCCTTCCGATCCCAGACGGCAAGACCGACGCTGGTGGTGATCTTGAGGCGGACATTGCCCGACAGCACCGACATGTTGGCAATCGCCTTGCGGATGCGTTCGGCGAACTTCCCCAACAACTCCGCGTCCATGTTGGGGGTGACAACGGCGAACTCTTCGCCGCCGAGCCGCGCCACCACGTCGTGATAGCGCGTCATGCCTTTGAGGCAATTGGCGACTGCCCTCAGCACCTCGTCGCCGACATCGTGGCCATGCGTGTCGTTGACCTGCTTGAAATGATCGAGGTCGAGGATCATCAGCCCGACGGGCTTTTCGATGCGGCGGAATTCCTCGAGATATTCCTTCAGCGCATCGTCGAAATAGCGCCGGTTCTGCATGCCGGTAAGGCCGTCGGTCAATGCCGCATGCTGCAGCGTTTCCGAGCGGGCGCTGAGCGAAACCGTCATGGCGCGCAGCTTGCCCTCTTCCGTCGCCTGCCTACGGATCAACGGGTAGATGAAGAACACGCCGAAGAACAGCGCTGTCGCCAGCAGCACCCCGGTGACAAACAGCAGCGTGTTGAGATAAGCGATCCTCTCGACCCGGGAAGTCGTATCGTGACCGACCGCGATGGACTGCAATTGACCATAGGCATAAAGCGTCACCAGGCCTGCGGCCAGGATCACGAAAATAAAGACGAAAAATGCGGATTCCGCCTTGTGGAAACGCATCTGCTCCCCGTTGGAAAAGTACCCCCCGGATCTATGGCATGCCGGCGCCTTACGGACGGTTAATCCAGACAACCGGAGCGGGAATGTTCATTCCTACTTCTGTTTCTTTAATTGTATTAGCAGCACGAAAATCAAATCACGGCTTGCAGGCCGTCGCCGGGCCGCAATCTCAGCCATTCCGGTCCCAGCTGATGGCGAAACCACGTCGTTTGCCGTTTGGCATATTGCCGCGTCGCTGCCTTGCAGCGCTCGATGGCCTGAGGAAAGCTGATGTCACCGGCCATGGCGGCCGAAAGTTCGCGAACGCCGATCGCCTTCATCGCCGGCAGCTCGGGATCGAGGCCAAGCGCCGCAAGCCGTTTGACCTCATCGAGCGCGCCGAGATCGAGCATGCGGTCGAACCTTGTTTCGATCCGCTCGACAAGGGCGGCGCGGTCCGGCTCGATAACGAAGAACCGAGCGCTGTCGCGGTCGATCAGCGGCCGGCCGCGCGCTGCCTGCCATTCGAGGATGGAGCGGCCGGATGCATCGAGCACCTCCAGCGCCCGCACGATGCGCTGGCCGTCGGTCGGCTTCAGCTGCATGGCGACCGCCGAATCCTCATGCATCAGGATGCGGTGCAGCTTGGCTGCGCCTTGCTCCTTTAACTCGTAGCGCCAGCGGTCGCGTACCTGCTGCGGAATGTCGGGCATTTCCGAAATGCCCTCGGCAAGTGCGCGAAAATAGAGCCCGGTGCCGCCGACGAAAATCACCGGACGTTCAAAGGCGGCGGCGTCGGGCTGTCGGGCGAGCGTGCCGTCATCGATCAGCTTCATCACGTCGCGCAGCCAGGCGCCGGTGGAATAGGCGGTGGAGGGATGCACGTGGCCATAGAGAAAGTGCGGCGCGCGGGCGAGATCGGCGGCATTCGGCCGCGCCGTCAGCACGTCGAGCACCGAGTAGCCTTGCATGGAATCGGTGTTGACGATGACACCGCCCTTGCGTTCGGCGAGATCGAGCGCCAGCGCCGACTTGCCGCTGGCGGTCGGCCCGGCTATCAGGATCGCGTTCTTCACGCGGCCCTCGCCCGCCTGCCCGCCCTCGCCTAGCTGCTTGGAAGTCTCGATGCCGCTCATTGCCACGCTTGTGTCTCACCCCGTCCGCCGCGCGATGTCGGCCTCGCTTGCGAATATGGCCTCACGGTCGGTCGGCGCAAGCGCTGTTCGCTGGCTGGGCGAAGGCGTCGCCTGCGATCTGGTGTTGCCCGAGGGGGCAGAAGCCGCTGAGGCAAGTGCGGCCTTGCGCACAGCACTTGGTTCAGAGCCGGTCGACGTGATCGTTCAGCAGGCCGAAAGCCGCCGCAAGACAATCCTGCTTGCCGATATGGATTCAACCATGATCGACCAGGAATGCATCGACGAACTCGCCGACGAGATCGGCGTCAAGGACCGCGTTGCCGCCATCACGGCACGCTCGATGAACGGCGAGATCGCTTTCGAGCCGTCGCTGCGTGAACGCGTGGCGCTGCTGAAAGGCCTCGATGCCGCCGTCGTCGACCGCATCATCGCGAACCGCCTGACGCTGGCGTCGGGCGGCCGCGCTCTGGTGCAGACGATGCGCGCCAATGGCGCCTGGACGGCGCTTGTCTCCGGCGGCTTCGACGTCTTCACCAGCCGTGTCGCCGCCATGCTCGGCTTCGAGGAAAACCGTGCCAACCGCCTGATCGAGGAGAACGGGCGCTTTGCCGGCCTGGTCGCCGAGCCGATCCTCGGCCGCGCCGCCAAGGCCGATGCGCTGAACGATATCTCGGCCCGCCTCGGCCTGACGCCATTCGATGCGATTGCGGTCGGCGACGGCGCCAACGACCTCGACATGATCCGCCTGGCCGGCACCGGTGTCGCGCTCCACGCCAAGCCGGCCGTTGCTGCCGAAGCCAAGGTCCGCATCGACCATGGCGATCTCACCGCGCTGCTTTATCTCCAGGGCTACCGCCAGGAAGAGTTCGCCCAATGAAACCGATGCGCACCGAGCGCCTCATCTGCGCAACTGGGAAGACCGCGACCGCGAACTCTTCCACCGCATCAATTCGGACGAGCGGGTGATGGAATTCTTTCCGTTCCGCCGCGACCGCGCCGAGACGGATGCCAAGATGGACGAGTTTCGGGGCTGGATCGCCGAGGACGGCTTTGGTTTTGCCGCCGCCGAGATCGCCGCGACTGGGGAATGCATCGGCTTCGTCGGTCTCTTAAAGACCGATCACGTGCCGTCCCTGCCTTCCGATACGATCGAGATCGGCTGGCGGTTGGCGCCGGAATTCTGGCGCAAGGGCTATGTCACGGAGGCCTCCGAAGCCTGGCTCGCCTTTGGCTTCGAAACGCTTGACCGCGACGAGATCGTCTCCTTCGCCGTCGCAGCCAACCGCCGCTCGACGGCCGTCATGGAGCGTCTTGGCATGAGCCCTGACCCGGCTCGCGATTTCGACCACCCATCCATCCCTGACAGCCACCCGCACCTCAAGCGGCATGTCCTCTACAAACTGTCACGCACGGACTGGCAGGCACGAAAAAGGGCGGCTCGCTAGCCGCCCTTTCCCTGAAGACAATCGGTTATGGGGCTTTCCGGACTCAATCCATCCGGATCGTCACGAAGCGCAACTCGCCTGTCTTGGACGCCAGCATCAAGAGCGCATTCTTGCGGCCCTGCTCCTTCAGCGCGCCGATCCGGTCCATCACGTCCTTCGGGGTCGCGACCGATTCCTGGGCGATTTCGGTGATCACCTCGCCGGCCTGGATGCCGCGCTCGGCGGCGGCCGAATCCTTGGTGACGTCGGTGATGACGACGCCGGAGACGTCGGCCGCGATGCCGAATTTTTTCCGTGTGTCGTCATTGAGCTCGCCGACGGTCATGCCGAGCACCGAGGCCGTGGAGACCGCGGGCGCCTTGTCGCCGCCCTTGTCCTCATCGGTAGTGCCGTCCTCACCGGCAGCGACCTTCTCGCCGTCCTCAAGCCGGCCGAGCGTCACCTTCACCGTCTGCTCGACGCCCTTGCGCACGATGATCACGTCGACCGCCTTGCCGACCGGGCTTTCCGCCACGACGCGCGGCAGGTCGCGCATTTCATGGATGTCCTTGCCATCGAACTTGATGATGACGTCGCCGGCGAGAATTGTGCCGTTGTCGACCGGTCCGCCCTTGATGACGCCGGCCACCAGCGCGCCCTTGGCGGTCGCCATGCCGAGGCTCTCGGCGATGTCGTCGGTCACCGGCTGGATGCGCACGCCGAGCCAGCCGCGACGGGTCTCGCCGAACTGGCGCAGCTGGTCGACGACGCCCGAGGCAAGCTGCGAGGGGATGGAGAAACCGATGCCGATCGAGCCGCCCGACGGCGAGATGATCGCCGTGTTGATACCGATGACCTCGCCCAGGCTGTTGAACAGCGGCCCGCCGGAATTGCCGCGGTTGATGGCGGCGTCGGTCTGGATGAAGTCGTCGTAGGGGCCGGAATTGATGTCGCGGTTGCGGGCCGAGACGATGCCGACCGTCACCGTGCCGCCAAGGCCGAACGGATTGCCGATCGCCATCACCCAGTCGCCGACGCGCATCTTGTTGGAATCGCCGAACTTCACCGCCGTCAGCTTGTGGCCCTTCGGGTCGACCTTGAGCACCGCCACGTCGGTCTTGGTGTCGGTGCCGACCAGCGTCGCCTTGAGCGTCACGCCGTCGGAGAAATTCACCTCGATATCGTCTGCATCGGCGATGACGTGGTTGTTGGTGACGACAATGCCTTGCTCGGCGTCGACTACGAAGCCGGAGCCCAGCGACTGCACTTTTTGCGCGCCGCCATCCTTGTCGCCGCCACGGTTCTTGAAGAAGTCGTCGAAGAAATCCTGGAACGGCGAACCCTCGGGCAGCTGCGGCATCGGCACCGCGCCCGGACCTTCCGTGCCCTTCACGGTCTGCGAGGTCGAGATGTTGACCACCGCACCGAGCAGGCCTTCGGCGAGGTCGGCAACCGAAGCCGGTCCGTCCGCGGCCACCGTCGGCGTCACGAAAGCCGGAACGGCAAGCGCGCCGACCATAAGTGCCGCAGCACCTGCGATGAACGTCCGCCGCGCCGCGCGCAGAAGGGTGTTGGATGTCATCGAAAGCCTCCCGGAATCTGAAAAGAAAAAGCGCTTCGGCAAAACGCCGCGTCGCGTCATGTTGGCAAGAAATACGGCACGTTTGCGGCTATGGCCACATCAGGAGGATAAATCCTCCGTTACACCTTAGAGCGGTTCGCCGTTTCGCGGAAACGGCGAACCGTTCAATCCCTTTGCTTTTACGCAATTCCGGACGGAAAACCGCTCACACTTTCCTGGAATTGCAGATCAGCGGTCCTCAGCCACGCACCAACCAGACGATGCCGACGCCGATGGCGATCGCCACCAGCCCGACGATGCGCAGCGCAATTTCCGGCGTCGACAGCACTTCGCCGGCAAGACGTTTGGCAAGGCCGGGAAAGCCGCCATAGACCAGGCCCTCGACAACGAGGACCAGGCCTATGGCCGCAAGGAAATCCTGCACCGCCCTACTGGGCGGGTGCAGGTTGTGCAGCCGGCGCGGCAGGTGCCGTCGCCGGCGCGGCAGGTGCCGTCGCCGGAGCCGCAGGCGCCGCCGGCTTCGCGTCCGTCCCGTCCGGATTGCGGAAGAAGCGGAAGAACTCCGAGTTCGGCGACAGCACCATCGTCGTCCCGGAGTTGTCCAGCGCCGTGCCATAGGCATTCATCGACCGGTAGAAGTCGAAGAACGCCGGATCGCGTTTGTAGGCGTCGGCAAAGGTCGCGCTGCGCTGGGCTTCACCTTCACCACGCAGGATTTCCGATTCCTTGCGCGCTTCGGCGACGATTTCCACCACTTCGCGGTCGGCGCGGGCGGTGATGCGCTGCGCGGCCTCTTTGCCGCGTGCCCTCAGCCGTTCGGCCTCGGCCAAACGTTCGGCCTTCATGCGGTCGAAGGTCTGCTGCGAAACCTCGGCCGTCAGATCGGTTCGGCGGATGCGCACATCCTCGATCTGCAGGCCGAGCGAGGTGGCGTCGGGCCGAAGCTGATCGCGCACTTCGCGCATCATCACGGCCCGCTCTTCCGAAAGCGCCGCCTCGAAGTCGCGCAGACCGTAGACACGGCGCAGCGCCGCATCGAGACGCGTCCTCAGTCGTGCTTCGGCCAGTGTGATCTGACCGGACACGGCTGAGCGGAACACGCGCGGATCCGAGATGCGGTACGCGATGAAAGCGTCGACCTCGTAGAACTTGCCGCCCGAAACCTGGACGCGGATGTTATCGAGATCGAAGCGCAGCACCCTGTTTTCGATCAACTGCACGCTGTCTGCGTCGAAGAAGGCGAAAGGCGCCTTGAAATAGATGCCGGGTTCATTCTTGACGTCGACGATCTCGCCGAACCGCAGCACGAGCGCCTGCTGGCGCGCGTTGACCACGAAGACCGAGGAGTAGAGCAGGAACAGAAGCACGGCCGCGATGACCGCGATGATGGGAAGACGATTGGCCATCACTGGGCTCCTCCCGTGGTCGCGCCGGCAGGCGCCGGCGCCTTCGGCTGCAGTGCCGGCAGCGGCAGATAGGGAACGACGCCTTGTCCATTGCCCTGTTCGACGATGACCTTGTTGGAATCCTTCAGCACCTTTTCCATCGTTTCCAGATAAAGCCGCCGGCGCGTCACATCGGGCGCCTTGGCGTATTCGTCATAGACCGAGATGAAGCGCTGCGCCTCACCTTCGGCTTCCTGGACGACACGGTTCTTGTAGGCTGCCGCGTCCTCGCGGATCTGCGCCGCGGCGCCACGCGCCTGGCCGAGCTTCTGGTTGGAATACTGGTTGGCCTGCTCGACGAACTTGTCTTCGTCCTGCTCAGCGCGCTGCACTTCGTCGAACGCGTCGGCCACTTCACGCGGCGGCGCCGCGTCCTCGATCGAAACTGCGTTGACGTTCAGGCCGGCCTTGTAGCCGTCCAGCGTCGTCTGGATGATTTCACGCACCGACGCCGCAATGCCCTGACGGTCGTCGCGGAAGATGTCCTGGGCCGGTCGCCGGCCGACCGCTTCGCGCATGGCGCTCTCTGCGACCTGCTGCAGCATGCCTTCTGGGTCGGAGACGTCGAACAGATAGGCCCGGGGATCGGAGACCTGATAGGCCACCGAAAACTGGACGTTGACGATGTTCTGGTCGCCGGTAAGCATCAGCCCCGACGAGTTGCCGCTCGTCGCGCCGCCACCACCGATATCGACGAGTTGTTCGGCGATGTTGGCCGTCTCGACGGTTTCGACCGGCCACCAATGGAAATGCAGACCCGGCTGCGACAGCTCCGCCTTCGGCTTGCCGAAGCGCAGCTCGACCGCAACCTCGTCCGGCTGCACGGTGTAGACCGCCTTGAACGCCCACAGCACGATCAGAGCCGCTGCGATCAGCGCAAACACGGCCGGGCTGGCGCCGCCGCCACCGGGCAGCGCGCGCCGCAGCCGGTCCTGGCCGCGGCGGATGATGTCTTCGAGATCGGGAGGTGACCCCGGCGGGCCGCTGGGCCCCTTGGGTCCCTGCCCCCAGGGTCCCTGATTGTTGCCGCCGCCGCCGCCCCATGGGCCGCCGCCACCGCCGCTCTTGTCGTTCCAGGGCATGAATGTCCTTTCGCTTGGAATTCCCTCGGCGCCGGCGTTGCGGCGCAAAATCCAGTTGTTCTTCTATAGGGATGCCGCGATGCGCTTTCAACGCGATCCGCTGCCGAGCATGTCCGTTTTGGACGTTCGCGACCCTTTTATCGTCTCAATGCACGCCGCGGCGTCGCTCGTAAACCGAATAGCGCGTCGCATGGCTGTCCTTTTCACCGGCCGGAACGTCCTGAGCGCTGACAAGGCGCCACAAATCCGGATCCATGTCGGGAAAATGCGCGTCGCCATCGACCGCCGCCAGCACATGGGTGACGTGCAGCCGGTCTGCCAGCGGCAGCGCCTGCGCATAGATCTCGCCGCCGCCGATGATGCAGATTTCGTCGACGCCGGCCATGCAACGCCCGCGCACCGTGGCCAGCTGGATCGCTGCCTCCAGCGAGTGCGCCACCTCTATGCCCTCGGCGCGCCAGGCCTTGTCGCGGGTCACCACGATGTTCAATCGGCCCGGCAGCGGCCTGCCGATGCCTTCATAAGTCTTGCGGCCCATGATGACGGGCTTGCCCATCGTATCGGCCTTGAAGCGCTTGAGATCGGTGGACAGCCGCCACGGTAAGCCGCCGTCGCGCCCGATGACGCCGTTCTGCGCAATGGCGACATAGATCGCGACGTCCATCAGTTGGCTCCCCCGGCGCCGTCATCCGACGGA
Organism: Mesorhizobium sp. M0626; assembly: GCF_040320665.1. Classification (NCBI taxonomy): domain Bacteria; kingdom Pseudomonadati; phylum Pseudomonadota; class Alphaproteobacteria; order Hyphomicrobiales; family Phyllobacteriaceae; genus Mesorhizobium; species Mesorhizobium sp. M0626. The sequence continues at coordinate 206,918 of NZ_JAMYQD010000002.1, forward strand.
TCCAAAAGCAATATGTCGATGTTGTGCTCGGGATAGAGATCCTGCGCCGCCGTCTCGAAGGTCGTCGGCCCGACCTTCTTGACATTGTCGCCGCAAAACGAGATCAGCGCTTTCGGATTTCCCTTGTCGACGGTTAGCTTGAACTTGCCGATGCTGCCATTGGCCCAGTTGCCGCCGGTGGTCAGGATATAAGCGATACGGTTCTCGTAAAACTTGGGATAACCGTCCGGATCGTCCTTGGCCGCCTTGCGCACCGCATCCTCGAACGCGTCGTCCATGCAGAACCGGGTCTTGTAGCTTGTATATTGGCTGCCCTCGGAGAACTTGCCGTCATAGAAGAAACTGACCGATGACGTGCCGCCGACGCTCGGTTTGTAGCGGTGCGAGACATGGACATCCTTGTTGGCCGGAAATGTCGAGCGCCACCAATAGGTCGAGCGCAACTGCCACCACGGCGTATAGACCTTGTTCGCCTCGGTACCGTCGCTGCCCGTATCCTCGATGATGATGCCGCGGTTTTCCCAATCCTCGGCAACCGTTTTCGGCAGCTTCGCCAGGGCCGCCTTGGCCGCATCGCCGAACGGATTGAACGGCACGTTCTGCGCCTTCAGATCGGCGCCGATATCGATGCCGACAGCGAACACTTTCTGCTCGAGCTGCGGCTTTGCCGGCGCTCCGTCGATCGTCACCTCGAAGCCAAGGAAATTGTCGCTCTGGTTTTCCGGGATGGCCGGCATTTCCTCCGGATTGCCTTCGATGTCCGGCAGCGGAAAAGCGACGATGGCATTTACATCCTTGTCGGTGTTGTTGTGGAAGACGTAGTCGACCGTGATCTTTTCCGGCGAGATATAGAGATCCTCGCTTTGCATCGACACCGCGTCGCTACGCGACAGGATCAGGCCACCTGTGCCGAGTTCGGCGGTCGTATCATTGGCCAGCGCGGGCACGGCTAAAAGCGCCAGCGCTACGGACAGAACATATTGCAACATCGAAGCCCCTCGCCAAGAATGCCGCGACCCTAGCCGTTTCAATGTGGCGTTTCAAAGCCTTCCGTCTCCCAGCAGGACGCCACAGTGTCTGGACACGCCAATCGGCGGTCTGGACTAACAGGTTTCGATCGGGCAGGAGTTCGCGTCATGCGCAAGCTTCTCGTCATCGGCATCGGCGCCGGCAATCCGGACCATATGACCGTGCAGGCCATATCAGGCCTAAACCGGGCGGACGTCCTGTTTATCCCCGACAAGGGGGCGAAGAAGAACGACCTTGCCGAATTGCGCCGCCATATCTGCGACCGTTTCGTCAGCAATCCGAAATCGCGCCGCGTCGAGTTCGACGTGCCGGTGCGCGCCGAGCCGGCGCCTTCCTATCGCTCGACCGTCGATGACTGGCACGAGGCCATCGCCCAGATCTATGAGAGCCTGGTCCGCGACGAACTTGCCGAGGACGGCTGCGGCGCCTTCCTGATCTGGGGCGACCCCTCGCTCTATGACAGCGCGCTGCGCATTCTCAAGCGCGTACGGCTCAGAGGCAATGTCGCATTCGAATTGGAGGTCATTCCCGGCATCACCGCCGTCCAGGCGCTCGCCGCCGGCCACAAGATGGCGCTGAACCGCATCGGCGACCCCGTGCTGATCACCACCGGCCGCCGCCTCGCCGAACAAGGCATGCCGCACTATGCCGGCAGCGCCGTGGTCATGCTCGACGGCAAATGCGCCTTCAACACGCTGGCAGACAAGGATCTGATCATCCATTGGGGCGCCTATCTCGGCACACCGGACGAGATCATCGTTTCCGGTCGCCTGGGTGATGTCGGCGAGGAGATTGAGAGGACGAGAGAAGAAGCCCGGAAAAGAAAGGGCTGGATCATGGACACCTATCTGCTGCGTAAAGCAGGAGAGCCCGAGGAATAGCGCGCTCAAAGGTCGAGTTCCTTCGCGCCCCCCTCTGTCCTGCCGGACATCTCCCCCTCTAGTGGGGAGATTGGCCGTCACGGAGGATTTCGCCAATCGCCTAACAGATTAGCGCCCGTCTACGGGCTAGCTGATCTCCCCCCTTGCGGGGGAGATGTCCGGCAGGACAGAGGGGGGTGTGACGGATCGCAAGCTTCAACCCTCACCCAGCATCGATCTCCGCCTGCAAGGCGTCCATATGCGTGGCCGCCGCTGCCGCCGCAGCGCGCTCGATAGCGCGAAAACGGCTGACAACTGCAAGGCCAACTGAGGTCAGCTGTGCGCCGCCGCCCTTTTTGCCGCCGGTCTGCGCCGCGACCAGTGGCTTGCCGAACACACGGTTCATATCTTCCACCAAATCCCAGGCGTGCTTGTAGGACATCTCCATGCCGCGTGCCGCAGCCGAGATCGAGCCGAAAGTGGCGATCTGCTCCAGCAATTCGATCTTGCCCGGACCTATGCGCCCGTCCGGATCGAGATTTATCCGCAGGCTCAGCGACGGCATCTCTTGTCCTCCACAGTCACACTAGCCCCTCTCGACCCATAGCGCTATTCCAAAACGATATAGCGGTTATCAGCCATCCGCTTCGGCCGGCAGCCCGGCGCCGGTGTTGGCACGGTCGAAACTGACCGTCTTGATCACCGCGAAGACCTTGCCGCCGAGTTGAAGGTTCAGTACCTGCCTGGATTGTTCGGTAATGCGCGCAAGCACGGTTGCGCCATTGCAGTCGATGCCGATTTCGACCGTCGGCCCCTCGCCCGAGCCGATTGTGACGATGGCGCCCGGCAGGATGTTGAGCGCACTGAGACCTTTCGGCTGTTCGGTGGCGATCATCACGTCGCGGGCGCGGATTCGGATGCGCACAGGCGCGCCGACCGAGACCGCCAGAAGCGGCACCCGGATTTCGCCCGCCGCCGAGCCGAGCACGGTCATCCCGAAGATCTCATCATGGCGCAGCACCTTGGTGTCGAGCACCGCGCCGCCCTCGCCGCGTTCCTCCGCCGGCAGCAATTCGAGCCGTTGCATTATCGCGCCGGTCGGACCGGAGGCTGCGACCTTGCCTTGCGCCATCACCACCACGTCGCTGGCCAGCCGCGCCACTTCGGCGACGGAATGGCTGACATAGACGATCGGGATCTTCGTCTCGTCGCGCAGCCGCTCGATATAGGGCAGGATCTCGGCTTTGCGCGCATCGTCGAGCGAGGCCAGCGGCTCGTCCATCAACAGCAGTTTCGGGCTGGCAAGCAGCGCCCGGCCGATCGCCACGCGCTGCTTTTCGCCGCCCGAGAGCTTTGCCGGTCGCCGGTCGAGCAGAGGACCGATGCCGAGCAGTTCGACGACCGCGTCGATATCCGCATAGCGCTCCGCCGGTGGCGTGAACCAGCGGCCATAGCGCAGATTGCCGGCCACGCTCATATGCGGAAACAGCCGCGCGTCCTGGAACACCATGCCGATCCGGCGCTTGTGCTTCGGCACGAAAATGCCGGCATCGGTGTCGACCAGCACACAGCCGTCGACCGCGATACGGCCCTTGGTCGGCCGGATCAGGCCGGCGATCACGTTGATCAGCGTCGTCTTGCCGGAGCCCGATGGCCCGAACAGCGCCGTCAGCCGCCCGGCGCTTTCGAAACGCGCGTCGACGGCGAAACCGCCGAGCCGATGGCTGATGTCCACCAGCACGCTCATTCGATGTCCATCCGCCGGCCGACGCGCCGCGCCAGCACTTCCGAGGCGACCAATGCGGCCATCGAGATGACGATGGAGATCAGCGTCAGCCTGAGCGCCCCGTCATCGCCGCCAGGCACCTGCGTGAAGGTGTAGATCGCCGAAGGCAGCGTCTGCGTCTCGTTGGGAATGTTGGAGACGAAGGTGATCGTGGCGCCGAACTCGCCCATCGCCTTGGCGAAGGACAGGATCGAGCCGGCGATCAGCCCGGGCAGGATCAGCGGCAGCGTGATGGTGGCGAAGACCCAAATCGGGTTGGCGCCGAGCGTTCCCGCCGCTGCCTCCATTTTGCGGTCGACCGCCTCGATCGACAGCCGGATCGCCCGCACCATCAGGGGAAAGCCCATGATACCGCAGGCCAGTGCGGCGCCGGTCCAGCGAAACGAGAAGACGATGCCGAAATGCTCGGCCAGGAACGCTCCCGCCGGCCCGCGCCGGCCGAAGGTAAGCAGCAAGAGATAACCTGTCACCACCGGCGGCAGGATCAATGGCAGGTGAACCACACCGTTGAGCAGCGTCTTGCCCCAGAATTTTCCGCGGGCCAGCAAAAGCGCCATCAAGATGCCCGGCGGCAGGCTGAACAGCATCGCCACCGTCGCCACCTTGATCGACAGCCGGACCGCATTCCATTCGTCGGGAGTGAGGTCCAGCAGCCAGTTCATGCGTCAGCCGCTACCTTAATTGCTCGGCGTGAGCACGGTGAAACCCTGATCCCTAAACAGTTCCGCCGCCTTGGCGGACTGCAGGCACTTCAGGAAGGCCGGCGTATCCTTGTCCTTCGAATCGGTGGTCTGGGCAACCGGATAGATGATCGGCGGGTGCGAATCCTCCGGGAAGGTGCCGACCACCTTGACGCCCTTGTCGGCATGCGCGTCGGTGGCATAGACGATGCCGAGCGCGGCCTCGCCCGTTGAAACCAGCTTCAGCGCGGCGCGCACATTCTCAGCCTGCGCCACCTTGCCTTCGACCGACGACCAGACGCCGAGCGATTCAAGTGCCGCCTTGCCGTATTTGCCGGCCGGCACCGCCTTGACGTCGCCCATGGCGAGCCTGCCGTCGCCAACCAGCTTGGCGAGGTCGAAGCCTTTCTCGATCCTGGTTTCGACCTTGGAATCCTTCGGCGCCACCAGCACGATCTGGTTGCCGAGCAGTTTCACCTCGGTGTCCGGCTTGGTCAGTTTCTTGTCGGAGAGATATTTCATCCAGTCGAGGTCGGCCGAGATGAACACATCGGCGGGCGCCCCGAGTTCGATCTGCTTGGCCAGGGCCGAGCTCGCGGCGTAGGAGACGGTCGCCGCTTCACCGACATCGGCTTCGCAGGCCTTGGTGACGGCGTCGAGCCCGTCCTTGAGGCTGGCTGCGGCAAACACGATCACCTTGTCTCCCGCGTGAGCCGCCGGCATCGCGGCCATCAGAGCTGCGGCAAAGCCGCCAATCGCGATTGCCCTCATACCAAAACCTTTGTGCCCCAACATGAAAACTCTCCCTGGGCTTGAAATCTGCTGGCTCGACTCCTGCCGACCGATATATCTGGATGAATATAACAAGGGAAGGCCGCCTCCTGCGAAAGCGTATGTTCGGCATCGATTGTTCTGGTTTGGACGTGCACCGAAACCCGGAAAGGAACTCCGATGAAGATCAGCGCCCGCAACATCCTCAAGGGAACGATCGTCGAGATCGTCAAAGCACCTCGCCTGTCCGCGGTGATGTCGCCGGCTCCGTCGTCACGCTTCGATCACCAACGAGGCCGTTGCCGATCTCAAGCTCGAAAAAGGCAAGCAGCCTATGCCATGATCAAGGCAACCGACGTCATGGTCGACATCGATTGAGGGTCGGAATTGATTGACGGTGGACGGATCAGACCGCGATCGGCGCCTTGATCGACGCGTCGGCAAAATAGTTTTCCAGCCGGAAATCCTCGAAGCGGAAGGCGAACAGGTCCTTCACCTCCGGATTGATCCACAGCGTCGGCAGCGCCTTGGGTGTGCGCCGCAATTGCTCGCGCGCCTGCTCGAAATGGTTGGAATAGAGATGCGCATCGCCCAGCGTATGGACGAACTCGCCGGGCTTCAGCCCGGTCACCTGCGCCACCATCAGGGTCAGCAGCGCGTAGGAAGCGATGTTGAAGGGTACGCCGAGAAAAATGTCGGCCGAGCGCTGGTAGAGCTGGCAGGACAGCTTGCCGTCCGAGACGTAGAACTGGAACAGGCAGTGGCAGGGCGGCAGCGCCATCGCCTCCACTTCGGCCGGGTTCCACGCCGAAACGATCAGCCGGCGTGAATTCGGATTCCTGCGTATCTCCTTCAGAACATTGGCAATCTGGTCGATCGACCCGCCACGGCCATCCGGCCAAGAGCGCCACTGCTTGCCATAGACCGGGCCGAGATCGCCATTCTCGTCGGCCCATTCGTCCCAGATCGAAACGCCATGATCTCTAAGGTATTTGATGTTGGTGTCGCCGGCCAGGAACCACAGGAGTTCATGGATGATCGACTTCAGATGCAGCTTCTTGGTGGTGGTGACGGGAAAGCCGCGCGACAGGTCGAAGCGCATCTGGTACCCGAACACCCCACGCGTGCCGGTGCCCGTGCGGTCGCCACGATCGGCGCCATTGTCCAGCACATGCTGCAAAAGGTCGAGATACTGGCGCATCGGCTTCGCCTCGATTCGGGGTTACCGCCACCATAACCGACTGGCCGCCGACCGAACACAGCAAAAGGGACCAGAACGCGGCTTGCCCCATCTCTCAAGAGGTGGCGCTGCCCCTCACCTGCCTGCCGGCATCCTCTCCTCGTATAGGGACGGGGAGAGGGGCGCAGTCATCAGCGGTTTCGCCAATCACAAGCTTGTTCGAGAGAGAGAGCCAAGGCTGCGGTCAGCCCTTTCTCCCCGTCACTATACGGGGAGAAATGCCCGGCAGGGCAATGAGGGGCGGTGCTGACCTACGGTGAGGAGCAAAATCAAACGCGCGCTCTGCCTATCGGCAATAATCTCTACAAAGAGCCGAGCTTGCCCAGATCCTTGGCGACCAGATAGTAGAAAGTCACGCGGCTCTTGGAGCTGTCGGCGGCCAACGCCTTGCAGGTCTTCTCGATCGCTGAGTCGGCTTTCGCCCCGTCGGTCACGCCGAGTTTCTTGGCAACCCAGTTGGTCTTGACGCGCTCCAATTCCTTGGGGTCGGTGCAGGATACCAGCGAGGAATCGCGGTTGCGCAGCGCGATGCCCAGATGTTTCACAATCTTGGCAACCACATCGGCATTTGCGGCGGCGTCGTATTTCTTCACGTCTGCGAGATAATCGGCCATCAAATTTCCCCATGTCGGCGCCACGGGATCCGATCGATGAGGGCTGTGGCGCGCTGCCGCAACTTGTGCGCTATGTCGATGCTCCTCACCATCGCAAAGCTTCGGTTGAGACCGCGCGCGAGTCAACCCTCGGCGCCGCAGTTTGGTGCGGCCAAGAAGTGCCATTGCGGCCTTTCATTTTGTGCGCCGCCCCCCTATATTCGTTTTGTCGGCTTGACCGACTATGGCGATAAATGGGCGATGTAATAAGCCGTTCGGACCCGGGGGCGGTACCCGGCGCCTCCACCAAGAACCGCTCTGTGATCAGAGCGGCTGTTGCTGGGGGCGAAATAGGATCGACGAAGGTGTAAAGATCGTACTTTTGCCCGGCATGGTACCACCGTCATCGGGCTAAACCTGTAGTTGCAAATGACAACTATGCGGAAGCACGTCTCGCCGCGTAAGCGGTGCGATAGCTTCAAATCAAGCCCTAGAGGTTCGCACTTCTAGGCGGGGTTCGGAGGTACCTGGCAACAGAAACCTCCACTTCTCCCCTCCTCGATATCGTACGCTCAATGCCGGCTGCCGCTGGCCGGATTTCGCATGACGATGGGCCGCGAAGCCTACACAAATTGAGCCATGAGCTGGTGCAATTTGCCGCCGGCGTCGGTCGAAGGCCGTGGTTCTGGCCGGGGCCGGATTACCCCAGACGTGAAAAAGGCCGGGATGACCCGGCCTTTCCGGTCGATTGCGGTCAGCTTACTCGGCCGGCGCTTCAACGGCTTCGCGCGAGCGGCCAAGCGTCAGTTTGGCCAGCGTGAACGAGATCACCGCGCAGAGCGTGATGCCGGCCACCATGGGCAGCGGGGTGCCGTCGAAGAAGATGCCGGCGACGCCCATCGCCAGCGCACCGATGGCGAAGTGCAGCGTGCCCATCAGCGCCGAGGCCGTGCCGGCGATCTCGCCATGCTCTTCCATGGCCAGCACCGACGTCGTCGGGATGACCAGGCCAAGGAAGCCGTAGCCGACGAACAGCAGTGCCGCCATAACATCGAGCCGGTCGACGCCGGTTGCCATGACTGCGAACAGCACAACCATCGTCGTGGCATAGCCGGTTACCGCCACCCAGACGACGCGCTTCAGCCCGAAGCGCTCCGACAGCATCCCCGTCAGTTGCGACATGCCGATGAAGGCCACCGCATTGATCGAGAAGAACACGCTGTAGACGGAAGGCGACAGCCCGTAATGGTCGATCAGGATGAAGGACGAACTCGAGAGGTAGACGAAGAAGCTGGCGATGCCGAAGCCGGCGATCGCCACCAGGCCGAGGAAATTGCGGTCACCCATGAGGAAGCGATAGCCGGCGAGTGCGGTTCCGAAGGAGGAACCGACGCGTTCTTCCGCCGGCCGCGTCTCCTTCAGCGAGGTCGCCAGCAGAATGGTGGCCAGCAGGGCCGCGCCCGTCACCGTCCAGAACACGGCGCGCCAGCCGAAATTCTCGATGATCTGGCTGCCGGTCAGCGGCGCCAGGATCGGCGACACCGAAAACACCAGCATCAGCAGCGACATCAGCTTGGCGGCTTCGGTGCCGGTGTGCAGGTCGCGCACGATGGCGCGCGGCACCGCCATGCCGGCGCTGGCGCCCAGCCCCTGCAGGAAGCGGAAGGCGATCAGCCATTCGATGGTCGGGCTCATGGCCGAACCAATGCCGCCGACCATGAACAGCGCAAGGCCGCCGTAAAGCGGCAGCTTGCGGCCGACCATGTCGGAGATCGGTCCGACGACGATCTGGCCGAAGCCCATCGACAGGAAGAAGATCAAAAGGCTCATCTGAACGGCGGCGGTGCCGGCATGCAGATCTTCGCCGATCGAAGGCAACGCCGGCAGATACATGTCGATGGCGAAGGGGCCGATAGCGGACAACAGGCCGAGCACGACCGCGATGCGGAGGAATTTGGGACTCATGATAAAGGCTTCTTTCAAGTCTGGTTGGCGCCGCCAACGCGACGACTAACCCTAGGACGTTCCATCCCGTTGAAATCCGACGGCTCAGAGCGAGATTATTCGTCTCTACGGAGCGAATTCCCATTTATTGTGTCCACAAATTTAGACAGCCTTGTCTAATTCGTCAATCACCTCTATATAGATTTCTATGAAGCTTGCCGTTTCTCCTGACATTTTCCCGCCACGCGGCCACGAGGCCAAGCGTATGTCGATTATCGATGCGGCGGCTTCGGTCTTTTGCCGGGAAGGCTTTGCCGGCGCGAATATCGACCTGATCGCGGTGGAGGCCGGCGTGTCGCGCCAGACCATCTATAATCACCACCGCGACAAGGAAAAGCTCTTCATGGCTGTGGTGCGCGATCTGACGGAGCGCTGCAATGCCGGCATCTTCGCCACCTTCGCCTCTTTCCCAGACCAGCCGAAGGATCTGGAAGCCGACCTGATTGGCTTTGCCGTGCGCATGAATCAGAACTGCATCTGCAACCGCGACGGACGCTTCCTGCGCAAGCTGATCCAGACCGAAGGCGAGCGCTATCCCGAGCTCTTCGCCGAATGGCGCGACCAGGGGCCGGGCCGGACTTGGCCGGCACTTGCCGCCCGTTTTGCCCGCCTCGCCCATGCCGGTCATCTCGCGGTCGACGATCCCGATGTCGCCGCACGCCAGTTCCTGGCGCTAGCCAACGCCGAACTGCAGACCACCTTCATGCTAGGCGGCATGCCGTCGGAAGATGAAGTGCTGCAATCCGCGACCCACGGCGTGCGCACATTCCTGCGCGCCTTCGGCAAGCGCAGATCAGCGGCAGCGGTGGAAAAACAGCTGGCCAGCGCCTGAACGCCAAAGCAGGCGATCAAATCGTCCGTTACGGGCTTCGCTTCGGCGCATCAGCGATCTATATCCGGTTTACGCCGCGCTCAAGCTTGATTACAGCTATGCGGACGATTCAACGGAACCCGACCAGCACATGGCCGACGACCACATCCGCTACGACATTCTGGCCCAGGAGGCATTGCGCGGCGTCATGCGCAAGGTCCTGGCCGAAGTCGCGCGCACCGGCCTTCCCGGCAATCATCATTTCTTCATCACATTCCTGACCGGCGCGCCGGGCGTGCGGGTGTCCTCCAGGCTGCGCGAGCGCTATCCCGAACAGATGACCATCGTCATCCAGTTCCAGTATTGGGACCTCAAGGTGACCGATACCGGCTTCGAGGTCGGGCTGTCCTTCTCCGACGTGCCGGAGAAGCTGGAAATCCCGTTCTCGGCCGTACGCGGCTTCTACGACCCATCGGTCAATTTCGAACTCGAATTCGACGTTAAGACCGACGTCCCGGCGGAAGACGATGCAGCCGCCCAGCCGGCTGCCGAGCCTTTGGCTATCGTCTCCGAGAAAAAGCCGAAGGCCGAGAAGAAGGCAGCTGCCACTGAGGCGGAGAAAAAGCCCGCCGTGGCCGATGCCGCCGCCGGCAAGGGCGCCGACGTCGTGTCGCTCGACGCCTTCCGCAAGAAGTAGCGGGACGGTCGGCGCGACATGGGCGAAATCGTCAACCTTCGCCAGGTCCGCAAGCAGAAGGCGCGCACCGAAAAGGAAAAGCTCGCCGGCGAGAACCGCGCTCTGCACGGCCGTTCCAAAGCCGAAAGAACTCGTGACCGTCTGACATCGGACAAGGCCGAAAAATTCGTCGCCGGCCACCGCCGCGAACGCCCGGAAGACCAGGGCGATTGATGGACCGCCTGCGGTGAGCCCGGTCGAAAAACGCTCCGTGACCATCCGCGGCCATCGCACCAGCTATTCCCTCGAAAAACCCTTTTACGACGATCTCCTCGCCATCGCCGCCGCGCGCAAGCTGACGCTTGCTGCCCTGGTCGCCGAAATCGACGAAACAAGACCGCGCGATGCCAACCTGTCCTCGGCGCTCAGGCTCCACGTGCTGGACTGGGCCAAGCGCGACGCCAGAACTTCTTAGGCCTTTATGACCGCGTCCTGTTTCTTGCGGCGGGTGCCAAATCCCAGGAGCGTCGAGCGATCACATTCCTCGGCAAGCTTCTTCGACCGGACGCGCATCAGATCTTTCCAGCCGACATAGCCGACCAGCCGCGCGTCCTCGCGCGCGACAACCGGCAGATGCGAGACATTGGCCATCAGCAGCTTGTCGGAAAGCCCCTCGAGATACTCGTCCGGATAGGCAAGCGTGAGCTTGCCGCCGGCAAGCAATTCGCCAAGCGTCGTGGTGCGGTGCTCGCCCGCGCGCCTCCAGCGCAGGATCGCCGGCGGATCGATGACGCCAAGCACCTGGCCGTCTTCGCTGACGACGGGAAAGCTCGGATGCCGCGTCTGGGGCGCGGTCAGGAAGGCGGCTGCGCCATGGAGCGTCATCGTCGCCGGCACGCTCTCCACCTGCGCGGTCATGACCTCGCGCACCCTGGTGAGCGCGAACGGATCGACACGATATTCTCGAACCAGATGATGCCCTCGCCTGGCAATCTTTTCCGTCAGGATCGACCGCTTCATCAACAGCACGGTGACGGCGTGAGCGGCCGCGCAAGCGGCGATCAACGGCACCAGCACATGGGTGTTGCCGGTGAGTTCGACCGCAAAGCTTGACCGAACACGCCGAAGACCGTCTTGCCGAATTGTCCGCCGCGCATCTCGATGAGCTCAAGCGCATCGAACCGATGCTGGGACGCCTGCTGACCCGTCACAAGCAATAGTCCGCAAGTCGCGGACCGGTGCCGTCGGCGATGCGGGTGCCTAATTGCCCAGCGACTTCAGCAGATTGTCGACGGAGAACGGATTTGTCCTGGGCTTCGGCGGCGCCGGGGCCGAACCGTCACTGACACCGGGAAGTGAGCGGTCGACCTTCGGCGCCTGCTCCTGAGCCTTGCGCTCGGCCTCCAGCCTGGCTTTTTCCTGCGAAGCGATCCGAGCCTGTTCGGCCTTCTTCCGTTCGTCCTCGGCCTTGGCGGCGTCTTCGGCAGCCTGCTCTTCCGCCTGGGCTTTCGCGTCCGCATCTGCCTTGGCCTTTGCGTCAGCCTCTGCCTGCGCTTTCGCATCGGCATCGGCCTTTGCTTCGGCATCCGCCTTGGCCTTGGCATCCGCTTCGTCCTGTGCCTTCGCATCGGCCTGTGCCTTCGCCTTGGCGTCGGCCTCGGCTTTGAGCCGTGCCGCTTCCTCCTGCTTGCGCAATTCCTCGGCGGCGTTGTCGCGCTCGGTCTGCAGGGCGGCGTAGTAGCGCACCTCGCGCCGCAGCCGCTGCTTCTCGAGCAGTGCGGCCTGCATAGCCTCGACCCGCTGCTGCTCCTTTTCCAGCGCGCGCTGGGTCAAAAATTGCGCCAGCGGCTCGCTGTCGAACTGCTTCTTCAGCGCCCCGAACGGCCCATCGACGCTGAAATTGACCGTCGGATCGGAGCCGATCAGCGCCTCGTCGCCAGGCTTGTAGGTGACAGCGCCCTTGGTGGCGACGGTGCCGGTGTTGAGGTCGGCCGTGATGTCGGCAGACAGCGTCGCCGCCTGGTTTTCGAATTTGATCGGTGGTGCCCGCAACGTGCCGCCGGCGACCGTGAAGGCGATGTCGGCATCGCCGGCAGCAAAGCTGCCGTCGCCAGCGATCTCAGGTGCAAAGCCCGCGGTCTTGGCCACGTCGATGTCGCGCCCGATCGCATCGGCCTTGGCAATCAACGCGCCGAAGGCATCGGGATTGACGCCGGCAATGGTGAGGCCTTTCAGCGCCGCCGTGCCCGAGCCGGAGAGTGCGGCAATCATCGCGTCGACCGATTTGCCGCTGGTCGACAGCCCTGTCGAGAAATCGCCGTTGCCACTCAATCCGGCAGCCGGCAGCACAGTCGCCAGGTCGGCGCCGGCAAGCCTCATCTGGCCGGAGAACAGCCCCGTGCCGTCTGTGTTCTTCAACTCGAACAATCCGGTGAGCGCGCCGCCGAGCAGTTTTGCCTTCAGGTCCGAAACGCGGATGCCTTCCTGGTCCAGTTTCAACGACAGCGACGCATCATAGGCTGTCGCCAGCGGTCCGGCGGCAAGCGTCGCCGTCGTCAGATCGAGATCGGCGCTGAACGGCAGGCTGGATTTCTGGCTGAATGGCGCCGTCGGCCAGTTCGCGTTGCTGCTGAGGAACGACTGGTCACCGAACAGCGCAACCGCAATCGGGTCGAGGTCCAGTTCGTCGAGCGCCAGCGCACCGGCAAAATGCGGCAGCCCCTGCTTCGCATCGATGTTGACGTCGCCCGAAATCTCCGACTCGTTGATGGATCCGCTGAGACCGCTCAACACCAGCAGGCCACTGCCGAAATCGGCATCCGCGCTGAGCGAGGTCGAGGTGCCCGTTCCCATGCCCGGCAGGCCGGCGCCGGTCGTCATCAGCCAAGGCTCGATGTCGGAGGCGTCGAGGCCGATCTTGCCCTTGGCGGTGGCGCCTTGCGGCGTCTGAGCAACGGTGCCGTCGAACGTCGCCTTGAAGTCGTCGGCGGCGAAATTGAAGCTCGTCGCCAGGCCGCCGCCGAGCGTGCCTTTCGCCGAAATATCGGTGCTTGCCTGGCCGAGCATGCCGAGCGGCAGCGCCGGCAGGCCGTAGAGCGCCAGCAGCGCCGTGGCGTCGGGATTTTTGGCGTTGAAGGTCAGCGTCACCGGCGCGTCAAGCAACTGGCCTACGGCCCCCTTGCCCGACAGCGACGCCGAAAAGCCCGAACCGCCGGCCTTGCCTTGTCCGCTCACCGCCAGCCCGGTGGTGCCGTCGCCATTGTCGGCGGCGCTCGCCACCAGATGGACGCGCGCGTCCTGGAACAGTTCAGGATAGGCGGCCGTGCGGCCAGCCAGTCCCTTCAGCATCAGATTGTCGGGATAGTGTTGCGCGGCAATGTCGATCAGCGGCTTCAGATCGACGGCGACCACCGAGGCATCGAGCTTGCCGGTCGGGCTTGCGGGAAAATCCTTGATCCGGCCGGTGGCGCTGATCGAGGCGCCGGCAAGGCCGCCAATCGACAGCCGGTCGATTTCGAGCAGCCCGTCGCGGAGCCGGAGCGCGGTATCGACCGTGTCGGCGGTGAGCCCGCCGGCATTGACCGGCCCTGCCTTGATCTGAAAATCGAGGTCACGGTCGGAAAAGCGGTTGGCGCCCTTGTGGCTGACGAAGATCGAGGCGAAGGCCGTCAGCCCGTCGACATCGAGTTCGCCGCCCTCGAGCCGCATCAGCACCGAGGACTTGGCGTCGTCGGGCTGGTTGGAATCGATGCGGCCGGTGAACTTCGACTTGCCGAGGATCAGTTCGAGATCGCTGAACGCCTGGCGCTTCTCCGACAGCTCCACCTTGGCCTTGAAGCCGGCGGCCGGCAGCCGGCGGATCGCCTCGTCGACATCTTTCGACAACCAGGCAGCAAAGCCGGAAGGCTGCGCCACCGCCAGCAGCATGGAGCCGCTGAAACCGAAATGATCTTCGACGCTGAGCATGCCGCTGGCTTCCAGCGTCGTGCGCCCGGGCAAGGTCGCGGCCAGCGATTTCACCGACCAGCCGCCCTCGACCGGCTCGGCCGAGAGATGCACGTCGCGCACCGTGGTGTCGCCGGCCACCACCGCCGGCAGCTTGACCTCGACAGTGCCGGGGATGCTCGGCTTCGGCAGTTCGAGCAGCGCCTGCTCGATTCCGGCAATGCGCTGGTCCAGCGTCAGGCCGGCGCCCTTCTCAGCGCCCACCGCCTCGTCCAGTTGCACCTGCGCGCCATTGGCCTCGATGGCGAAGTTCGGCCTAAGGCCGAGATCGACCGAAGCCTTGCCGTCGGCTGTGTAGGGATTGTCGAGCGGCCCGGTCTCGAAGCGGAATTCGTCGACGCCGAGCTTCTGGTGATCAAGCGAGAACTTGCCGTTCAGCCGGAAGCCCGGATCGGGCTTGCCGGCGCTGACCTTGCCCGTATTGATCTCGACAACCTCACCATCGCTGCCGCGCAGCGTAGCCGAATTCTTGTCGTTGCCGGAAATCTTGAACTGGCCGGAATAGACGGCAGCCCCATTGACGATGCCTGCATTGCCGTCGGTTTCGATGACCAGTGGATAGGCATCGGGATCGACCTTGAGCCTCAGCCGCATCTGGCCGCTGCCTTCGGCCTTGCCGGTCGAAGCCGCAACCGTCGAACGCAGTCCGTCGAGCAGCAACGTTCCGTCCATGCGCCACGGCCCGGCCAGCGACTTGGCAGAGATGGTCGAATTGATCTCGGAAATCAGATGGCTGCGCCCGCCTGCGGCATGGCGGAGCGCAATTTCTCCCTCCGTCACCGTGAGCTTCTCGATCGAGATCTGGTTGAGATCGAAGGGCGAGGACGGCCGTATCGCCCAGTCGACCGTGCCGTTATCGGCGATGTCGATCGTCGCCTTCGGATGCACCAGCCGCATGTCGAAAATCAGCACTTCGCCGCGCAGGAACGGCGCCAGTTCCGCGTCCATCGAAAAGGTCTCGACGGTCATTGCCGGCTGGCCGCCGGGGCCGCCGGCGACCGTGACGTTTGAGAAGGTCACCGAGGGGAACGGCAACAGCCGCGCCGTGGCGTCGCCTTGCACCGTCACCTTGCGGCCGAGAATGGCGCTCGCCTCGCGCTCGAATTGGGCGCGGTACCCGGTCCAATCGACAAAATACGGCACCACCAGCGCCGCAACCAGCACCAGCACAAACAAGCCACCGAAGATCACGAACAGGCGTGCGAGCATCAGCTCCGAACGGGTTGATTGAAAGTCAGCCGCACTCTACCCGCATCAGCGTGTCGATAAAGAGGCAATTCATCCAGAGTTGCTTGATCTCTGATGTATCTGGAAGAGCAGAGATTTTTGGACGCCTTTGACCGCGGTCCGGCCTGTGCGCAAGAGACTATCCTGCCATGGCCCGTCGGCGATATTCGTTCAGCAGCACCACCATCTCCTCAGGCGACAATGTCCAGCCCTGCGGTAATGCGGCTTCGGCGCCGAGGCTTTTGGTCACGCTGCCCATGACGGAGCTTTTCTTGACCCCCGGTGCGAAATTGTACCCGATCATATCGCCTATCCTGCGCCGGCGATGGACGACGAAGAAGCTTTCGATATTCTTCCAGGGGACCAGGTTGGGCGATCGAACAAGGCCTCCGCCGAGACTGAAACCTTGTCCGTTCAGCACCAGAATCTGCGGCCGCACAAGCTGCCAGGCAAACACCAACGCGACCAGCCCGAAAAAGGCCACGCACCACCAAAGGCCGGCGGTGTCGCCGTCCTCGGAGACATAAATCAGGAAAGCGCAGGCCAGGACAAAGAAGAGGCTGGCCGACAGCAATAACAGTGTCTTGCCAAGCGATGCCCTTATAATCAGGGTATCCATTGCCGCTCCTCACATTTCGGCTATGCAGGTAATATCTTGCCTGGGTTCATGATGTCTTGCGGGTCGAGCGCTTTTTTTATGGAGCGCATGATGTCGACACCATGGCCGAGCTCATGGCGCAGGAAGCCGATCTTGCCCTGGCCGATGCCGTGTTCGCCGGTGCAGGTGCCGTCCATGGCGATCGCCCGCATGTTCAGCCGCGAGACGAATTTCTCCGCCAGCGCGATCTCTTTGGGGTCGTTGACATCCATCAGCACCAGCACATGGAAATTGCCGTCGCCGGCATGGCCGACGATCGGCGCAACCAGGCCCATCTCGGCAATGTCGGCCTCGGTTTCGGCAACGCATTCGGCCAGCCGCGAGATCGGCACGCAGACATCGGTCGAAAGGCCCTTGGCGCCCGGCCGTAGCGTCAGCGACGCCCAATAAGCATCGTGCCTGGCTTTCCAGAGTTTCGTGCGCTCCTCGGCGACGCTGGTCCAAAGGAATGGCCCGCCGCCATTGTCTTCAGCAATGGCACCGAAGGTTTCGGCCTGTTCGGCGACACCGGCATCGCTGCCGTGGAACTCGACGAACAGGCACGGGCTCTCGGGGTAATCGAGCTTCGAGTAATTCTTCATCGCCCGCATCTGCAGTCCATTCACCAGTTCGATGCGCGCCACCGGAATGCCCATCTGGATGGTCGCGATCACCGCGTTGCAAGCTGCCTCGAGGCTCGGAAACGGGCAGACGCCGCCGGAGATCGCCTGCGGAATGCCTTGCAGCTTCAAGGTCAGCGAGGTGATGATGCCGAGCGTGCCTTCCGAGCCGACCAGAAGCCGCGTCAGATCGTAGCCGGCCGAGCTCTTCTTCGCCCGCTTGCCGGTCGTCACCGTCTCGCCATCAGCCATGACAGCTGTCAGCGACAGCACGTTCTCGCGCATCGTGCCGTAGCGCACCGCATTGGTGCCGGAGGCCCGCGTTGCCGCCATGCCGCCGAGCGAGGCATTGGCGCCGGGATCGATGGGGAAGAACAGGCCGGTATCGCGCAGGTGCCGATTCAAATCCTCGCGCGTTACGCCAGGCTCGACCGTGCAGTCGAGATCCTCCGGGTTGACCGCCAGGATGCGGTTCATGCGCGAGGTGTCGACCGAGATGCCGCCGCCCGGCGCGTTGGTGTGGCCCTCCAGCGAGGAACCGACGCCGAAGGCGATGACCGGCACGCGGTGCGCGGCGCAGGCGCGCACGATCTCCTGCACCTCGTCCGTCGTCTCCGGGAAGGCGACACCGTCCGGCGCCTGCGTCGGAATATAGGTGGTGGTGTGCGCATGCTGCGAGCGGATCGCCGCGCCGGTCTGGAAGCGTTCGCCGAGCTGCTGCTTGAGAATGCCGAGCACGACGGCGATGCCTTCCTCGTTGCGTTCGACCGGATTTAGGTCGCTCAGAGCCATGAATTCCTCCGCGAATGGACCAGCGTCCACGCTTGTTATGCGATTATGGATGCACATGACGCAATTCCAGGAAAAGTGTGAAGCGGTTTTCCGTCCGGGATTGCGTCAAAACAAAAACTAAAGCGGTTCACCGTTTCCGCGAGACGGTGAACCGCTCTAGTCTCAGCGTCCACGCCCTGTCCAGCCCCTGAACTCGGTCCAGCACCAGAACAAGGAAGTTTCCATGCCCATCCCTGCCCCCTTCGTTTCCAAACCGATGGACATCGAGAAGGACTGGATCGACTACAACGGCCATCTCAACATGGCCTATTACAACGTGTTGTTCGACCGCTGGTCGGATGAGGCGTTCGAGGCGATGGGCATGGGGCTGGACTATGTCAAAGAGCGGCGCCTGACCATCTACACGGCCGAAGTCCATGTTTGCTATGTCCAGGAACTGCACCTCGAACACAAGGTCGTCGTATCCTTCCAGCTGATCGATCACGACGACAAGCGGCTGCGGGCCTACCAGGAAATCCGCCATGTCGATGGCTGGCTTGCCGCCACCTCCGAAACCCTGTCGCTGCATGTCGACATGTCCGGGCCGAAAGTCGCGCCCTTCCCCGCCGATGTGCAGGCCAAGGTGGAAGCCATGCGCGCCGCCCATTCTGCACTGCCGATGCCCGAGCGCGCCGGCCGTTCGATCGGTATTCGCCGCAGGACCGCTTGAAGCGCTGCCGCGCCCGCGTTAACCTTACCAAGGTTTTAACGTGAACAAGCCATTTGGGCCATTGAACGACTCAGCTGACCGTTTGAGAACGGTGCCATGCGAGTTGTGACGCGGGCGGCGGGCAACAGGCGGTTCGAGGAACGTGCATGAAAACCGACATTAAGGTCGAGGTGGACAGGCTGGCTGCCGATCCGCGCATCACCGACTATGATTTCTGGCGCTCGTTGAAGAACGTCAACAACGAGATCTTCCACATCGCCAACAACAACGAGCCTATCCCCTTCGACATGATCCGCTGGCGCGCCATCCTGAAGCAGGCGCGCATGAAGCGTGGCCACGCCTGATGTTTCCGCTGTTCTGAGAAAGCCGCCACCGGCGAGCGCCGCCACGGACAATTGCGATCTGATCATTTCTATAGGTCGGCGCCAGCCCTGCTTTCAGCGAATCGGCTACATCCGACAACCTTCAAACCCATTTATTTCAATCCGTTGTGGAACCGGCGATTCGGTTCCGCAAATGGCTGCCTGCGACAAGAAGATCAAGATTGAACCAATTCCACGTCTAAGCCGTTGTGACCCCTGAAAAACGGCTTGGAGTGAAAGCATGGACTGGAAAAGGACCAGGGAACCGGCCGACGCATGGCACATGACGGACAATCTGCATGCCGAGCACGGCAAGGGCGATCCGTTCGCGGCCGCCATCCGCGCCACCCGCATGTCGATGGTCATCACCGATCCCCGTCAGGCGGACAATCCGATCGTCTTTGCCAATGACGCGTTCCTGCGCCTGACCGGCTACGAGCGCGACGAGGTCATGGGCAAGAACTGCCGCTTCCTGCAGGGGCCAGAGACAGACAAGGCAGCTGTGGCTAGCGTGCGCGACGCGATAGCAGCGGGAACCGATATCGCCATCGATCTGTTGAACTACCGCAAGGACGGCTCGACGTTCTGGAATGCGCTCTACATCAGCCCGGTTTCCAACGACAAAGGCGAACTCCTGTTCTTCTTTGCCTCACAGCTCGACGTCTCGGATCGCAAGCGCTCGGAGGATCGCATCACCGCCGACAAGAACCGTTTTGAAAAGGCTGTCAAGGAACGCACACGCGAGCTTGAGGCCGCCCTTGAGGCGCAGACCACGCTGCTGCACGAGGTCGACCATCGGGTGAAAAACAACCTGCAGATGATCTCCTCGCTGATCATCATGCAAAGCCGGGCAATCAAGGATGAAGCGACGAAGCGATCCCTGACCACCATGCTGGAGCGCATCGAGGCGCTGAGCACTGTGCATCGCCGTCTCTACCAGTCAAAGGATGTCAGCCGCTTCGATGTCTCGGATTTCGCCAGGGATCTGGTCACCGACCTGCTGACCGCATCGGGGCGCGCCGAGATCAAGCCGACGCTGGACCTCGAACCCATCGTCATTCCGGCCGAAAAAGCCACGCCTGTTGCCTTGATGGTCAATGAGCTTGTCACCAACGCGCTGAAGCATGCCTTCAAGGAAAAGCCGGACGGCACCACCGCGGGGCGCATCGGCATCAAGATGAGCCAGCCCGACGGCCACTTCAACATCGAGGTTTCCGATGACGGCGTCGGCATGGCCGAGGCCAGTGGCGATGCTTCTTTCGGCATGCGGCTGATCAAGTCGCTTGCCCGTCAGTTGCATGCCGACATCGAATGGCGCGACGCCGGCCCGGGCACAAAGGTCGTCATCTCGATGCCGAACGAACCGCAGCAGAAAGGGAAGCTGTCATGAACGAACCGCTCAAGGTCCTGATCGTCGAGGATGAGGCGTTGCTGGCGATGGAACTGGAAAGCCTCGTCGAGGAAGCCGGCCACAGCGTTGTGGGTTGGGCGACATCGTTGGCCGAAGCAAGAGGTATGATTGATACCGCCGATGCCGATATTGCCTTTGTCGATATCCACCTCGCCGACGGGCCGACCGGGGTCGAGGTTGCCGAGCATATCCGCGAGGGTAACCGTTCCATGGTGGTGTTCATGACCGCCAATCCAAAACGCATCCCCGACCATTTCGCCGGCGCGATCGGCGTCATCGCCAAGCCCTACACGATGAACGGACTGGTTTCGGCGTTGCGCTATCTGCAGGAGGGCGTGCGGCGTCCGCCCCCGGTCTCGGTGCTGCCGGCCGGCTTTACGCTGTCGCCGGCCTATGAGAGCGTATGGGCGTCGTCCGCGGCCTGAAGCCTACGCCAGCTTCTCCTTGAGGAAAGCGATCGTCCTGCCCCAGGCGAGATCGGCTGCCTTCTTGTCGTAGCGCGCGGCCGAGGTGTCGTTGTTGAAGGCATGGTTGACGCCGTCATAGACATAGAGCGTGTATTCGACATGGGCGGCGTCGAGCGCCTTCTTGTAGGCTTCGATGCCGGCGTCGATGCGCTCGTCCAGGCCGGCATAGTGCAGCAACAGCGCCGCCTTGATCTTCGCCACATCCTCGGCCTTCGGCTGCATGCCGTAGTAGGCGACGCCGGCGGCGAGATCGGGCGCGTTGACCGCCAGATTGTTGACCGTGCCGCCGCCCCAGCAGAAGCCGACAGCACCGACCTTGCCGTTGCCGTCCTTCTCGCCCTTGAGATAGGCGATGGTCGCCACACCATCGGCGGTGACCTGGCTGGCGTCGAGCTTGGTGAACATGTCGCGCGCCTTGTCCTCGTCGGCGGGCGTGCCGCCGAGCGGCGACAGGAAATCCGGCGCCAGCGCCACGAACCCCTCCAGCGCAACGCGCCGCGCCACATCCTTGATATGCGGGTTGAGCCCCCTGTTCTCATGCACCACGATGACGGTGCCGAGCTTGCCGGACTGGTCCGCCGGCCTGACCAGATAGCCCTTCATCTCACCGCTGCTGCCGGAATAGGTGATATCTTCAGCCTTCACGCGCGGATCGTTGTCGGCGACGATTGCCGCCTGCGCCGAATTCGCCGCAAGCAGCGGCGCGATCGCGGCCGCCGCCGCGCCCGATCCGGCAAGCCTGGTCAGTTGCTCCATGAAGCGGCGGCGGTCGAGCGTCAGATGCGTGTATTCGTCATAGGCATCGATCATCGCCTGGGTGATGGCAGGGCCTTTGACGGCAGGCGTAGCGGCTTCGGCGATGGGTTTCGTCATGGCGTGCTCCTCGTTAGGAGATGACCTCACGGTCACTCCGGAATGACCTTGCGGGTCACTCCGGGATGACTTGCCGTCATTCCGGGATTACCTCGCGGATCAAGATAGGGTGGAAGCTCGCACGGTCCAGTCTCGGATGGGTGACGCTTGCGCCATCGAACGATGCGGCCGCCCCGCCGAACGCGCCCATCACATTTTGGTCATTTCAGAGAATGTCGATGGTGCCGCCACAATATGGAAGGAAGCTGATGATGGTCTCGCTCGTAGCGGCGAGCCCGACGAGAAGGAACAACGCCATGACCTTGTCTACTCCGATCCTTGCAAGCGCGCTCGTGCTTGCTGTTGCTGCCTTGCTGGCAATGCGCTCCGCTGCTGCCGCAGCCGCCGCTCGGATGGTGAAGGTCCGCGTCGACCGGCGTCGGCCGGCACCACGCTGATCCAGCAGGCCGAAACAGGGCCGCAGCTAACCAATGAAGTACTGGGCTCCGTGCCCAGCCTCAAAGGCCATCTCTTACGCAAGCTGACCAAGGCTGCTGCTGCCCTCATCGCCCTGCCGGGCACTTCTCCCCGTATAGATGCCGGCAGGCAGATGAGGGGCGGCGCGACAGAATATCTGCCGGGCCGATCACTTACCTAAGTCACATCGCTGCTACTTCGGCAGCGTATAGGCCATCACATAGTCGCCGGGCTTGGTGCCGACCGAGCCATGGCCGCCGGCGACGATGACCACGAACTGGCGGCCGTCGGCGACGGTGTAGGTCATCGGCGTCGACTGCCCACCGGCCGGCAGCCTGGCCTGCCAAAGCTGCTTGCCCGATGTCAGGTCATAGGCGCGCAGATAGTCGTCGACCGCCGCGCCCAGGAAGACGACGCCGCCGGCGGTGATCATCGGCCCGCCAATGCCGGGAACACCGACCTTCAGCGGCAAGGGCAACGGCGTCATGTCGTAGACGGTGCCGTTGCGGTGCTTGTAGGCGATCTTGCCGGTTCTGAGGTCCGCTCCCGCCACATAGCCCCATGGCGGCGCCTGGCAGGGCACGCCGAGCGGCGACAGGAACGGCCCCATCACCACCGCATAGGGTGCGCCCTCATTGCGGTTCAGCCCCTGCTCGCTGCCGCGCCCCTCATCCGGCGGCGGCACCTGGTCGCGCGGAATGAGCTGCGATTTGAACGCCAGATAGGTCGGCATGCCGAACATCACCTGCCGCACCGGATCGACGGCGACGCCGCCCCAGTTGAATGTGCCGAAATTACCGGGATAGACCAGCGACCCCTGCACCGATGGCGGGGTGTAGCGGCCCTCGTAGCGCAGGCCCTGGAATTCGATCCGGCAGGCCAGCTGGTCGAACATGGTGATGCCCCACATGTCGGCGCCGGTCAGCGGCCTCGGATTGAAGGAGAGATCCGAGACCGGCTGCGTCGGCGACGTGTGATCGCCCTCGACAGCGCCGCCCGGCGCCGGCACTTCCTTGATCGGGATGATCGGCTCGCCGCTGCGCCGGTCGAGCACGTAGAGGTCGCCCTGCTTGGTCGGTCCAACCAGGCCCGGAACGACGCCGGCAGCGGTGGTGATGTCGACCAGGGTCGGCTGTGCCGGCACATCCATGTCCCAGAGGTCGTGATGCACGGTCTGCCGCACCCAGCGCACTTGTCCGGTGGCCAGATCGAGCGCGGTGATCGAGGAGGAAAACTTCTCGACATTGGCGCTGCGGCCCATCCCGAGCTGGTCCGGCGTCTGGTTGCCGAGCGGCACATAGAGCAGGCCGAGCTTCTCGTCGGCGCTTGCCGTCGACCACATGTTGGGCGAGTTGTGGGTGTAGGTCTGGCCTGCCGCCAGCGGCGTTGTCTGGTCCGGATTGCCGGAATCCCAGTTCCACACCAGGGCGCCGGTGTCGACGTCGAAGGCCCGGATGACGCCGGACGGCTCTTGCGTCGAATAATTGTCGTTGACCGCGCCGCCGATGATGATCTTGCCGCCCGCAATCAGCGGCGCCGAGGTCGAGTAATAATAGCCCGACTTCGGATACGGCATGTTGGTCAACAAATTGAGCGTGCCGGCTTCGGCGAAGGACGGGCAGACCTGGCCGTTGGCGGCGTCGAGCGCGATCAGCCGCGCATCCGAGGTCGGCAGATAGACGCGCGTCGCGCAAGGCTGGCCGGCGGCGATCTTGGCATCGGCATAATAGGACACGCCGCGGCAGGTCTGGTGCTGGCGGTCCTTGTCGAGCTTGATCTTGGGATCGAAACGCCATTTCTCCTTGCCGGTGGCGGCATCGATGGCGATGGCGAAATTGTGCGGCGTGCAGATATAGAGCGCATCGCCCACCTTCAGCGGCGTCACCTGGTAGGTGGTTTCGCCGACATCGTCCGGCCCTTTCACGTCGCCGGTCTGGTAGATCCAGGCCGGCTGCAATTTGGCGACATTGTCGGGCGTGATCTGGTCGAGCGGCGAATAGCGCTGGCCAAATTGCGTACGGCCGTAGAAATGCCATTCGCCCGGAGGCACATTGCCGCCGAGATCGGCAGTCGGCGTCACCTTGTCGGCGCTGAGGTCGCCGGCGATGTCCTTGGGATCGGCCGTCATCGAATAACCGGCGACGGCGAGCGATGCGAGCACGGCCAGAATGAGCGGCGCGCGCGCGTCGGGGCCGATCAGGCCCCGCCTTGCCCAAGGCGTCAGCAGCCACAGCGCCAGAAGCACGATGATGCCGCCGCGCGGTCCGAGTTCCCACCAGTCGAAGCCGATTTCCCACACCGCCCAGGCCAGCGTGCCGAGCACGATCGCCGCGTAGAGCCAGAGCGCCGTCGATTTGCGCCGGAAGAGCAGCCATGCGGCGATGAGGAAGGCGAGACCGGTGACGACATAGTACCAGCTGCCGCCCAGCATCGCGAGCCAGACGCCGCCGCCGCCAAGTGCGAGGCCGATGAGGAACAGGATGAGGGAGGTGATGACGACAGCCAAGACGATACTCCTTCGACTGATGCGCTTTGCAGCGCCTCACGGGCAGCCGCCCCTGCCCTGTCGCCAGCTTTCTCCCCCAGGCCGCGTGTGTCAAGCTGGCCCTGCCAGCATAAGGCGAGAGCAAACGCTCGACTTCATTCCGCTCCCACGCTGCAGCACCTCCACGACATTGTCGGGCGTCGGGACGATGAAATTCGCACTGCGCCCCAGAATCTCACTTTCAAACCAGAACAAAACGTAGACACTTCTGGTCTTTCGCTCCCGAATCACTACATTCGGGGGAGATGTCCGGCTTTGCGGAAGACATGCCCTTTTTTGACGAACCCAATGCGCGGCCCGCAGCCCCGTCGGGCATAGCTGCGCGCGCCATGGCGGCCCGCAGCGGCCCCAACAGCGCGCCCGATTATCTCAACGGCCTCAACCCCGAGCAGCGGCTGGCGGTGGAAACCACCGAAGGCCCGGTCCTGGTGCTGGCCGGCGCCGGCACCGGCAAGACCCGCGTGCTGACCACCCGCATCGCCCATATCCTGGCCACCGGCAGGGCTTTCCCCTCGCAGATCCTGGCGGTGACCTTCACCAACAAGGCCGCGCGCGAGATGAAGCAGCGCATCGGCCATCTCGTCGGCGAAGCCGTCGAGGGCATGCCGTGGCTCGGCACCTTCCACTCCATCGGCGTCAAGCTCTTGCGCCGCCACGCTGAGCTGGCCGGGCTCAAATCCGATTTCACCATCCTCGACACCGACGATGTCGTACGGCTGATCAAGCAGCTGATCCAGGCCGAAGGCCTCGACGACAAGCGCTGGCCGGCCAAGCAGTTCGCGCAGATGATCGACGGCTGGAAGAACAAGGGCCAAGGCCCCGCCGACATTGCCGAGGGCGACGCGCGCAGCTTCGCCAACGGCAAGGGCCGGGAACTCTACAAGGCCTATCAGGAGCGGCTGAAGACGCTGAACGCCTGCGACTTCGGCGATCTGCTCTGCCACCCTATCCGCATCTTCCGCGCCAATCCGGACGTGCTGAAGGACTACCACAAGCGCTTCAAATACATCCTCGTCGACGAGTACCAGGACACCAACACCGCGCAATACATGTGGCTGCGGCTCCTGGCGCAAAGACCTACCTCCCCCTCGATGGGGGAGGTCGCCCCCGCGATACGCGCGGGGGGGGGGGTGCGCCCCCGCCGCCCGGGGGGGGTCGCCCCGGGGCCCCCCGCCCCCCCCACCCCACCCCCCCCCCCGCCCGGGGGGGCGCGCGCGCCCCCCCCCCCCCCCCGGGGGGGGGGGGGCCCCCGCGCCGGCGCCAGCCACCCCCCCCCGCCGCTTCGCGGCGACCCTCCCCATCCAGGGGAGGGTAAAGCGCGCTCGGCCGAAGGCCGCAAGCCCGACCAGGCGTCCGAGCCGTTGCGAGGCGACTCCCGCGACGCCGAAGGCGCGCAAAAAAGAGGGGGCGGAGGGCCTGCGCCGGCAGGCGCGGAACGGCCCGTGAGCGAAAACAAAGTCAACATCTGCTGCGTCGGCGACGACGACCAGTCCATCTATGGCTGGCGTGGCGCCGAGGTCGACAACATCCTGCGCTTCGACAAGGATTTTCCCGGCGCCACCATCATCCGGCTGGAGCGCAATTATCGCTCGACCGCGCACATCCTCGGCACTGCCTCGCACCTCATCGCCCACAATGAGGGCCGCTTCGGCAAGACGCTGTTCACCGAGAAGGTCGCCGAGGACGACGAGAAGGTGCATGTTCACGCCGCTTGGGATTCCGAGGAGGAAGCCCGCGCCGTCGGCGAAACCATCGAGACCTACCAGCGTGCCAAGCACAAGCTGAACGACATGGCCATCCTGGTCCGCGCCTCCTTCCAGATGCGCGAATTCGAAGACCGCTTCGTCACGCTCGGCCTCAATTACCGCGTCATCGGCGGCCCGCGTTTTTATGAGCGCATGGAAATCCGCGATGCGCTGGCCTTCTTCCGCGTCATCGCGCAGGGCGCCGACGACCTCGCCTTCGAGCGCATCGTCAATGTCCCCAAGCGCGGCCTGGGTGAAGCCACCATCCGCCAGATCCACGACACGGCGCGGAGCTTGCGCATCCCGATGCTGGAGGCAGCCGCCAAGCTCGCAGAAAGCGACGAGCTGAAGCCCAAGCCCCGCGCGGCCTTGCGCGAAGTGGCGGCCAATTTCGAGCGCTGGCAGAAGGCGCTGGAAACCACGCCGCACACCGAACTCGCCGAGACCATTCTGGAGGAGAGCGGCTACACCGACATGTGGAAGAACGACCGCTCGGTCGAGGCGCCGGGCCGGCTGGAAAACCTGAAAGAGCTTATCCGCTCGATGGAGGAGTACGAATCGCTGCGCTCCTTCCTCGAGCATGTCGCGCTGGTCATGGACGCCGAGCAGAACGCCGAGCTTGACGCCGTCAACATCATGACGCTGCATTCGGCCAAGGGCCTCGAATTCGAGACCGTGTTCCTCCCCGGCTGGGAGGAAGGCCTGTTTCCGCACCAGCGCGCGCTGGACGAAGGCGGCCGCTCCGGCCTGGAGGAAGAGCGCCGTCTCGCCTATGTCGGCCTGACCCGGGCCAAGAAGAACCTGCATCTGTGGTTCGTCTCCAACCGCCGCATCCACGGCCTGTGGCAGTCGACCATCCCGTCGCGCTTTCTGGACGAACTGCCGGAAGCCCATGTCGAGGTCGCCGAAAGCGGCAATTCCTACGGCGGCTACGGCAATTCCTATGGCGGCGGTTCGTTCGCGTCGGGCCGTGGCGGCCAGGGCGCAGGACGGCAGAACCCCTACGGCGCCTCGCGCTTTGACAATGTCGGCGCGGAAAAATCCGGCGCCTTTTCCAACACCTATGCCACGCCCGGCTGGCAGCGCGCGCAGGCCAACCGCACCGAGGCCACCGACCGCAACTGGGGCTCGCGCTCCGGCCATCAGGTCGAGCGCATCGGCTATGGCGAGACCGACAGCGGTTATGGCGCCGGCCGCACCTCGGTCAAAGGCCGCACCATCGACGGCGAACTGGTCGCCAAATCCGTCGCCGACACGCCGTCAGCCTTTAGTGTCGGCGACCGCGTCTTCCACCAGAAATTCGGCAACGGCAACATTTCCAACATCGAAGGCAACAAGCTGACCATCGACTTCGACAAGGCCGGCCAGAAACGCGTGCTGGACGGGTTCGTCGCTGCGGTGTGAGGTTGCCCAAAAAATTGTCTGTTTTTGAGGAACAAATAGGGTACAATTCACTGAATGGCTTACGACTCACGATATATTGCAAATTTGGTGCTCGATCGTGCGGACGCCGAGGGGCTCGGAATCACAAATCTTGAGATCAACAAGATAATATATTTCTTGCATTCCACATATCTCGCTAACTTTGGATCGCCACTAATTGAGGCAAAGATAGAAGCATGGGACTATGGACCAGTAATTAGAGAAATATATTCTGAATTTAAATCTTTTGGATCGGCCGATATCAATACCAGGGCTACAAAGCTAGACTTAATGTCTTTGAAGAGAGTGCCTGTATACGAAACGATAGGTGCAAATGACGCAGATTTTCTGTATCCGATAATCGATAAGTACATGCGTTTGGGGGCGACAAAACTTGTGAATATGTCTCACGAAAAAGGTGGGCCGTGGGACCTAGTGTATAATGCCTCGGGGAGGAGCAATCCTGGGATGGAGATATCAGATGATCTCATCCAGCGATATTTCTTACGTCAAACCCGGCACTAATGAGGAACGCTCATGCAGATAAGCAAACTTAGCAGGCCTCCCTACGCTCACAACTGGGTCCGATATGTTTTCCCGGATCGCGCCCGAACGACGAAAGAACTCGTTAGGTTTGTGACCGGTTTTCCAACGACTACGTATTCTGCCGCCTCGCCGATTATTCGAGACCGAATTGTCTATGGGCTCGATCGGCGCACGGCGTTAATTGCGGCAATGTCGAAGGGACGCGCAAATAGCCGTGGTATTGTCGGCGAGTAGGTTGAGGCGTTTTATGACTACGATGAAAAAAGAGGCTACTTCGGCAAGCCGTGTTTTGACGAAATAATTGAACCATTTCGAGTTGGTAAGGGGCTTGTCGTTCCCGTGAAGCCCCTCATAACCATCGTTGAGAATGGACTTCAGGTTCCCATCTTTACAGTGGGTTGGGCAAACTTCCCGTTGACCATCTGGCAGATGCGTTTGCTCGCCACGATTTTTGAGGATGCTGTGTTTTCGCTAACCGATTTTAGGAAATCGCCTGGCGAATTTCTCTGCTTCCCAAAAGTAGGAAAAGGCGATTCAGCGAAACGCCAGCCTATCGTGTGGAATCGCGGTGACTTCGAGCTTCTCTCAAGAAATGAATTACGCGAGTGCCTCGATGAATTTCTGTTGGCGCTAGAAGACGCGAAAATTATTCTAGAAGCAGCACATCGGAAAGAACAGGCCGAAGCTCCGGCTGTTGAAGAGAAGCCGTTGGGCGATACACCGCTGTTCGACTGGCGGTAGAATGCGGCCGAGCTACCTGTACCGCGCCTGGTTCCACTTGTGCCCCAACAGCGACAGGATGATGATCAGGCCGTTGAAGAACTGGACGTAGAAGCCGCTCAAGCCCGCCGCCACCACGCCGGTCTGGATGAACGACACGGTGACCGCGCCGATGGCGCCGCCGGCAACCGTGCCGATGCCGCCCCAGGTCGGCGTGCCGCCGACGAACACCGAAGCCAGCACCGGCAAGAGATAGCCGTCGCCCGCGGTCGGCCACCAGGTGAAGTTGATCATCACCGAAAACGTGCCGGCGATCGCGGCCCCGATGCCGGTGAAGATGAACACTTTCACCCGCACACGCTTGACGTCGATGCCCATTTGCTGGGCGCTGTCGGGGTTGTCGCCGACGACCCTCACCTGCGCGCCGAAGCGGTGCCGGTTGTAGAGCATTGCCGACAAAATGACGAAGGCGAGTGCCCAGAAGACCTGTACCGGAAAACCCCACACCTGACCGGAGAAGATGGTGTACGCCCAGCTGTCGCTGAGACCGGTCAATGCCGTCGATCTGCCCTCGTTGATGATCTGGATCAGTCCCCGCAGCAGGAAATTCATGCCGAGGGTGGCGATCAGCGACGACAGCCCGCCATAAACGACCAGGGATCCGACGAGAAAGCCGAGCAGCGTGCCGGTGAGAATCGCCGCTGCGATGCCGAGAAACGGATCGTAGCCGGCCTGCACCACCAGCGCGAACACCCAGGAGGCAAAGCCCATGGTTGCGGGAAACGACAGGTCGATCTCGCCGCAGGTGACGACGAAGACCAGCGGCACCACCACGAACAGCGCAACGGGCAGCGTGGTCAGCACGGATCTGTAGAGATACCAGGTGGTGAACACGGTTGGGTTGGCGATCAGGAACGCCGCCATCATGATGATGAACACGGCGAGCGTGCCGAGCGCTGCGCGGTTGTCGATGACGAAACCGCGCAGCCAGTGGTCGGACGGGTGCTTCCACTCAGGTCGGGCCGCCTTGCCGCCAAGAGGGCTCTGCAGATCGGGTTCCATGGTCTTGCTCATCGTGCTGCCCTCTCCGCGTCGCCGGCCTCGTGCAGCCCCGGCAATCCGCCGGGATGCGCAACGTCTTCCATGAAGTTGATCAGCTCTTCGGCCGACTTGACCTCGGTGCGATCGGCGGTCAGCGCCACCTTGCCGCGGTCAATCACAACGAAGCGGTCGGCGATGTCGAAGACGTGATGGATGTTGTGGCCGATGAACAGGATCGAGCGCCCGCTCGCCCGCACCTGGCGCACGAAATGGAAGACCTTGGCGGTCTCGGTCAGCGACAGCGCCGTCGTCGGCTCGTCGAGGATGATCAGCTCCGCCTGCTTGTAGATGGCGCGCGCGATCGCCACGCCCTGGCGTTCGCCGCCGGAGAGCTGGCCGACGATCGAATGCGGCGTGAACACTTTCGAGGTAAAGCCGATCTCGCGCATCAGCCGGCTCGCCTCCTCTATCTCTTTATTGACCTTCAGAAAGCCCATGAAGCCGGTGAGTTCGCGGCCCATGAAGATGTTGCGCACGATGGTCTGCTGCACGGCCAGCGCCCGGTCCTGGAAAACCGTCTCGATGCCGGCGTCGCGCGAGCGTGCCGCACTCCAGCCGGTCACCGGCTTGCCGCGCACCAGGATCTCGCCGCTGGTCGGCTTGACGACGCCGGACAGGATCTTGATCAGCGTCGATTTGCCGGCGCCATTGTCACCGATCAAGCCAACCACCTCGCCGCGGTCGACCGAGAGATTGACCCCGCCCAGCGCATAGACCTGGCCATAGGATTTGCTGATGTCGCGCAGTTCGATGATGCGTTCGGCCATGGCGATCCTCGCTCCTGTGGTATCATCCCGGC
Source organism: Mesorhizobium sp. M0626 (assembly GCF_040320665.1). NCBI lineage: Bacteria > Pseudomonadati > Pseudomonadota > Alphaproteobacteria > Hyphomicrobiales > Phyllobacteriaceae > Mesorhizobium > Mesorhizobium sp. M0626. Next base: position 237,805 of record NZ_JAMYQD010000002.1, read on the forward strand.
CTGGTGCCGGCGGTCCTGCCGGCCGGGCTTGCGCCCAGCCGGCAGTTTGGGAGGTCAGCGCAGCGCCTGCTTGGCGAGCTCGGCGACGATCTCGTAATTCTGCGGCGTGACGAAGCCCGCCCCGGTGTCGACATTCATCGGCGCCAGGCCCAGCACCACCTGCTGGCAAAGGCTGAGGATCGGCAGATAGCCTTGCAGAAACGGCTGCTGATCAGCCGTCAGCTGCACCCAGCCGCCCTTGAACGCCTCGACGATCTGCGGGCTGGTGTCGAAGCCGAAGTTGAAGATGTCGCCGGGTTTGCGTCCCGCCGCCTGCATGTAGGTGGCGACGTTGCCCAGCATCTGGCCGCCGGGATAGCCGACCGCCTTCACATCGGGATTGTTGAGCAGTGCCGCCGTGATCACCGGGATCGCCAGATTGGGGTCGGACGCCCATTCGCCGCTCGGCGGCGAGGACAGCTGGATGACCTCGACGCCGGCTTCCTTCAGCGCGGCCACGGTGCCGCGCTCGCGCGCGCCGCGGGCCTCGTTCTCGAACGGACCGATCATGATCGCCTTGTCGCCGGACTTGAGCTTGCCGAGCTTGAACGCTTCAGCGCCGAGCGCGCGGCCCTGCTGCTCCTGCTGGGCGCCGACATAACCGCCGCCGAACGCGTCCACCACCTTCGGCACCGGCACGTTCTGGTACATCATCTTGATGCCGTCCTTATGCGCCTGTTCGGCCAGCGGCATGATCGCGGCGTCGCCCGGATGGCCCATCATGGCAATGCCGTTTGGCTTCACGGCGACGGCCTCGCGCAATTGCTGCACCATCTTCTCGACGTCCCACTGCGAGAAGATATAGTCGACCTTCGGCCCGAGATCGGACGCCGCCTGCTTGGCGCCATTATAGACGATGGTACCGAAAGCGTCGCCTTCGGCGCCGCCGACGAAAAAGCGGATGTGGACATCCTTGCACCACTGGGCGTCGAGCGCCTGCGCCGGCAGAGTGAAGATGGCGGCGCATAGCGCCGTGGCGGCGGCCACGACGGTCGAGCGCAGAAGTGTCGTTCTCATTGCGATGCTCATGCACGTTCCTCCCTTTTGTCCTCGGTGAGCCGAGGGGTTTCGTCATTCGCTTTTCGGCAGTGCTTGTCGGCAGTGCTTGGCAATCTGTCAGGCCGGCTCCTCCCACCGGCCCTCGGTCACGCCGGGTTCGGCAGGTAGGTCGCTCCTCCCCGGCATTGCTTGAGGTATTCCAGCCCGCGCACCTGGCCTGTGATTTCGAGGTCGCCGCGATAGACCGGGTCGTGCCAGCCCTCGATGTCGATGGCGCCCTTGTAACCGGCCAGCCGCAATTCGCTGATCACCCGCGTCCAGTCGCTGTCGCCAAAACCGGGCGTGCGCATCTGCACGAAGGGCAGCTTGCCGAACACGCCGTGCTCGCGGATCACATCCCAGCGCACCGTCGCGTCCTTGCCGTGGACATGGAAGATGCGCGGCGCCCATTTGCGGATCTGCGGCATCGGGTCGATGAGATAGACCAGCTGATGGCAGGGCTCCCATTCGAGGCCGAGATTGTCGTCGGGCAATTCGTTGAACATCAACTCCCAGGCATCGGGATTGTGGGCGATGTTCCAGTCGCCGGCCGCCCAGTTGCCATCCATCGCGCAATTCTCGAAGGCGATGCGCACGCCCTTGTCTGCGGCGCGCCTGGCCAGCGGACCCCAAACCTCACGGAAGCGCGGCAGGCTGTCTGTCAGCTTCTTGCCACGCAGACGTCCGGTGAAGCCGCTGACGATCGAAGCGCCGAACAGATGCGCATTGTCGATGACGGTTTCCCAGGCCGCGAGCACGCCGCGATCGACCTCGCCATCCTCCAGCGGATTGCCGAACACGCCGATCGACGACACGGCGACATCGGCATCGCCCATCGCCTCGCCAATCTCACCGGCGAGCCGCGCCAAATCCTTGCCGCCCAGCGTCTGCCAGAAGAAGGGCTGGATGCTCTCGAAGCCGAGCGGCAGAATCTCTTTGATGTAGGCGGCCGGGTCTTCGAGATTGGCCCGCACCATGGTGCCGATCCGGATGTCGAGAAGCGGGTTTGGCATCATGATGCTTCCTGTGTGATTGCGACGCGCCGTCCGGTCTCGGCGCTTTCGATGGCGCCAAAAACCATGGCCAGGCTTTTGATGTTGTCGCTGCCACGGGTTTCCGGCTCGCTGCCGGTCTCGATGGCGTGGATGAAATCCTTGATGATGCCGAGATGACCGCCGACGCGGTCGGCGGAATCGAGCGGCGGTACTGTGATGGGCTGGGTCAGGTCGAACAGGCCATCGCGGACCGACAACACAACCTCGGCCTTCAGTCCGTCCTCGCCGTCCCAGACCAGGCTGCCGTGCTCGGCGACGATGCGCCACGTGCTCTCCCAGCTGGTGCGGAAGCCCGCCGCGCACCAAGAGCCTGCATAGGTGAACACCTTGCCGCCGCCGAGATCGAAGATAGCGCTGGCCGACGATCCCTGCCGGTACCAGGAATTCGCCGGCTCCCATTCCTGGCAAAAGACGCCGGCGGGATCGCCGCCGACCATGTAGCGGGCGGCGTCGAAAGTATGGATCGCCATGTCGAGCAAAAGCACATGCGCCATCTCCTCGCGGAAGCCGCCGAAATGCGGCGCGACGAAGAAATCGGCATGGATGCTGGTTGGCTTGCCGATGGCGCCGGAGTCGAGAAAGCGCCTGATGCGCCGGACATTGGCGACGTAGCGGCGGTTCTGCACGACCGCATGGATACGCCCCGCGTTACGTGCGGCATCGACGATGGCGCGCGCATTTTCTGGAGTATCGGCCAGCGGCTTTTCCGTCAGCAGATGGCAATTATGGGCAAAGGCGGCAAAGGCGACGTCGCGCCGGGCGGCGGGAACCACGACATCGAACACCGCGTCCGGCCTGGTCTGGTCGAGCACCGCATCCAAGCTGGTGCCGATGACGGCGCCGTCAAGCCCGTATTCGCGCGCCCTCGCCTTCGCCCGTTCGGCGTCGAGATCGACCAAGCCGACAATGGCCAGCCCGTCGATCTGCCTCGCGGCATCGAGCCAGGCCTTGCTCATCGCTCCACAGCCGACGAGGACGGCATTCATCATCCGGCATTCCTCCCGTCCGGCCCCTCCAGACCGAATGTCACGGCATTGACGGCACCACCGTAAACGTTTTTCCGTAAACGTTTACGAGAACACACCCGATGGCCTAGAATGTCAATCGGCTGTCCGCGAAAATCATCCCGAAGCCTTGGCCTGAGCGGCAGCCGGTGCTAGCCAAGGGTCGGGGGAGAGAAGTCCTTGGCGTCCAGCATCCATGACCTCGCGCGTCACCTGAACATTTCGATCGGCACCGTGTCGCGGGCGCTGAACGGCCGCGCCGACGTCAATGCCGACACCCGCCAGCGCGTGCTCGCCGCCGCCAAGCAGCTGAACTATTCGCCCAACCAGTCCGGCCGCAGCCTGCGGCAAGGCGCCACCCATTCGATCGCCTTCATGCTGCAACCGCATCCGGGGGACCAGCAATATGGCGAACCGTTCTTCATCCCGTTCCTGATCGGTCTGCAAGGCCGGCTTGCCGAGTATGGCCTGGATCTGATGGTCGTCATGGGTGAGCCCGGTCAATATCAGCAGGACAGGCTGCGCCGAGTGGTTGAGACGCGCCGGGCCGACGCGGTCGTGTTGGCCAACACACGGCGGGAAGACGATCGGATCGACTATCTCAGCAAGGCCGGCTTTCCCTTCGCCACGCTTGGCCGAAGTCAATCCGGCGACGACACCTATCCTTCGCTCGATATCGATTTCGAGAGGGCGGGTGATGAAGCCGTCGACCGGCTGGTCGCGCGCGGCCACCGCCGCATTGCCGCCATCCGCCCTTCGCTTGATCTCAACTTCGGCTACCTGTTCCTCGACGGCTACCGCAAGGCGCTGAAGCGGCATGGTATCGAAGTCGACCCCGGCCTGATCGCCGACGGCTTCATCAACGAGGCCGGAGGCTACCAGGTGACGCCGCGCGTGATGCTCTCCAAGGACCGGCCCACAGCCATCATCTTCAACAATGACGCAATGGCGCTCGGCGGCTGCAAAGCACTGGCCGAGATGGGCATCAGGCCCGGCCACGACATCGCGGTGATCGTCATCGTCGACACGCCGCTCTGCCGTTATTTCTCGCCGGCGCTGACCGCCTTCCGTCCGTCGCTGGAGCCGATGGGCCGGCGGCTGGCCGAAATGTTGCTGGCCTCGCTTCCCGCCTTTGCCGGCCCGGAAGGTCCGCGCATCATCCGCGAAGTCTGGCCGCTGGAGCTGATCGCCCGCGACAGCGATTGATAGTGCGTCTCTCCCTTCTCCCACAAGGGAGAAGGAAGAGGCCCGCTCTGTCACGCAAGTATCATGTTCGCGTCCTAGACCGCTTTGCGAGAGGGCGACATCGTCGATGCGATGCGGTGGCCCCTTTGCGCCGCTCAAGGCTTGTCACAAAGAGGATCTCCATGAAAATCTCGCACCGAACCGTGTCGCTCGGCGCCGCGCTGGCGCTGTTTACCGCCCTGACCCCTGCCCTTGCCGACAGCACAGCCACCGTTGGTGGCTTCGTCAACAAGGGCCTGGTCGGCGTCGGCCGCATCCCGGCCGATCAGAAGGACAAGTTCGGCGAGACCTTCGGCTCCGGCTCCGGCATGTCGATCGACGCCGCAAGCTGGACCCGTGGCGCGGACGGCTACAAGGGCTCGCTCTGGTTGCTGCCGGACCGTGGCTACAATGTCGTCGGCACCACCGATTACCGGCCGCGCCTCAACACTATTCGCATCGAGTTCACGCCGGTAGCACTAGGCGCCACGCCCACCTCCGGCCAGGAACAGACAGGCGTCAAGGCGACGCTTGCCGATTCCCTGCTCCTCACCGACGACAAGGGCGCTGACGCCACCGGCCTCGATCCGCTCAACGGCGTGCGCGCGGCCAATGGCGACCTGCCGATCCTGCCCGAGGCCAATGGCAAGCTGGCGCTCGACAATGAGGCGATCGCGCGGCTGCCCGACGGCACCATGTTCATCTCTGACGAATACGGCCCCAACATCTACCGCTTCTCGGCCGACGGCCATCTGTTGTCGGCAACGCAGCCGCCCGCCGCTTTGGTGCCGATGCGCAAGGGCGCGCCGAACTTCGCCTCCGACAATCCGGGCCCCGGTGCAGCCGAACCCGATCCGAAGGATCCCGAAACCGGCCGCCAGAACAATCAAGGCCTCGAAGGCATGGCGCTGACGCCGGACGGCAAGTCGCTGATCGCTGTGCTGCAGTCGGCGCCCCGCCAGGATGGCGGCGATTCGCCCGCGACGCGCCAGAACACCCGCGCGCTGGTCTACGACGCCTCCGACCCGGCCCATCTCAAGCTGGTGCATGAATATGCCGTGCCGCTGCCGGTGTTCAAGGACGCCAAGGACAAGACCAAGGTCGCCGCGCAGAGCGAAATCGTGGCGCTGTCCGACAAGACCTTCCTGATGCTGGCGCGCGACAGCGGAAACGGCCAGGGGGTGAAGGGCGATACTTCGCTGCTGCGCCAGATTTTCGTCGTCGACGTCTCTGGCGCCACCGACATTGCCGGCGGCGCCTTCGATGCCGCCGACAAGCCGCTGGCGCCCAAGGGCGTGCTCGACCCCTCGGTGACGCCGGCCAAGCTGACGCCGTTCATCGACATCAACGACAACAAGGAACTCGGCCGTTTCGGTCTGCATGACGGCAAGCCGAACGACAAGAACAATCTCTCGGAGAAGTGGGAAGCAATGTCTGTGGTCAGCCTGCTCGATCCGGCGCTGCCCGACGACTATTTCCTGTTCGTCGGCAACGATAACGATTTTCTCACCCAAGACGGTTTTCAGGTCGGCGCGCCCTACAAGGCCGACGACGGCGCCGATGTCGACACCATGTTCCTGGTCTATCAGGTCACGCTTCCGGGCCTCGCCAACAAGTAGCCGTATACGGAAAGGCGGACGCGCCCGGCGCGTCCGCCTCTAACCGTCTGTCGGCGATCAGCGATGCCGTGAAGGCACCTATTTCAAAATCTCCGCATCCCTTGGCACGCCGGCATCGATCGGCTCGGCGGTCCGGCTCGACACAGCCATGATCTTGCCCGCGGCCGACAGGTTCGGGCGCACATAGACCTGGGCTACGCCGTTGACCCGGCTGTAGAGGTCGATGATGTCCTGGTTCATGAAGCGCACGCAGCCCGACGACGCGTTCTTGCCGATGGAATCCCATTCCGGCGTGCCGTGCAGCCGGTACATCGTGTCCTTGCCGTCGCGGAACAGATAGAGCGCACGCGCGCCGAGCGGGCTCTGCGGTCCCGGCGGCATGCCGTCCTTATATTTCGCCAGTTCCGGCCGGCGCTGGATCATTTCCGGCGGCGGCGTCCACACCGGCCATTTCTTGCGCGCCTGGATCACGGCGCTGCCGGTCCAGCCAAACCCGGCCTTGCCGAGGCTGACGCCATAGCGCATTGCCTTGCCGCCGTCGCGCACCAGATAGAGAAAATGCTCGGATGTATCGACGACGATCGTGCCGGGTTTTTCGCCGGTCGGATCGTCCACGATCTGGCGCACGAACTTCGGATCGAGCTTGGCCACGGGGATTGCCGGCAATGAAAAGCCCTCATCGACGCGCGCCGAATACATGGTGGCGGCATCGCCGAAAGCGGGCTCGGGTGCGGGTGCCGGCGCCGGCGTCGGCGGTACTGCCACATCAGTGGTTGTGCAGGCCGAAAGTGCCATGGCAGCGGCACCCAAAGCGGATGCTCCCAGAAACGCGCGCCTATTCAGGCGCTCGGAAAATAATGGATTGTCGGACATGATCCCCCCGGTTTGCGGCCCCTCGCGGCGATGACCCATAGCCCATTACGCAAGCTTTGAGAACCTGATCGCCTCAGCCGCGTTAAGCTTGATGTTCCGATGCCGCATCGACCTTGTCCGTTAAATCGGCGATCATTGCCGGGCGGACTTTGAGATGAACCTTCGCCGAACAGCCCATGGACGAAAAAATACCACCGCGCCGGCGCACCGGCGATCTCACCAGCGGCCCAATCCCTCGCACGCTGCTGTTGTTCGCGCTTCCGGTGCTCGGTTCCAATGTGCTGCAGTCGCTCAACGGTTCGATCAACGCCGTCTGGGTCGGCCGCTTCCTCGGTGAATCGGCGCTGACGGCGACCTCAAACGCCAATCTGGTGCTGTTCCTGATTCTCGGCACCGTGTTCGGGATCGGCATGGCCGCGACCATCCTGGTGGCGCAATCGGTCGGCGCCCGCGACCTGCCCGAGGCGCGGCGCATCGTCGGCACCAGCGCCAGCTTCTTCTTCCTCGTCTCGGCTATCTTCGCCGTCTGCGGCTGGATCTGGGTCGACGCCATCCTCAACACACTGGGCACCCCGCCCGATGCGCTGCCGCTGGCGCGCTCCTATCTGCGTATCATCTTCGTCGCCGTGCCGATGATGAATCTTCTGTCCTTCGTCATGACGGTGCTGCGCGGTGCGGGTGATTCGCGCACGCCATTCTTCTTCATGGCGCTCGCCGTCGTGCTCGACATCATCCTCAATCCGCTGCTCATTCGCGGCATCGGCCCCTTCCCCGAGCTCGGCATCGCCGGCTCCGCCACCTCGACGCTGATCGGCCAGACAGTGAGCGTGATCGCCATCCTCGTCGTGCTTTATGCCAGAAAGCATCCGCTGCGGCTCGCCGGCGCCAACCTCGCTCTGCTGCGGCCGGATCCGGCGCTGCTCAGGATCGTCGTCTTCAAGGGCGTGCCGATGGGCCTGCAGATGATCGTCATTTCGGCGGCGGCGCTGACCGTCATGGGCATCGTCAACTCCTACGGCTCGCAGGTCGCCGCCGCCTACGGCATCGCAGCGCAGCTGTGGACCTATATCCAGATGCCTGCACTGGCGATCGGAGCCGCAGTCTCGTCGATGGCGGCCCAGAATGTCGGCGCCGGGCGCTGGGACCGCATCGGTCGCATCGCGGCGTCCGGCGTCGGCTTCAACCTGGTGCTCACCGGCGCCCTGGTGGCGCTGCTGTTCCTCTTCGACAGGCCGGTGCTCGGCCTGTTCCTTAGCCGCGACAGCACCGCAATCGACATTGCAGCCCACATCAACAAGGTGGCGTCCTGGTCGTTCATCCTGTTCGGCGTCACCATCGTGCTGTTCGCCACCGTGCGCGCCACCGGTGCCGTGATGCCGCCGCTGATCATTCTGGTGATCTCGGTGCTGGTCGTGCGCACCGGCTTTGCCTATTTCATGCGCGGCGTGATCGGCGAGGAGGCGCTGTGGTGGAGCTTTCCGGCGGGATCGATCACCTCGCTGGTGCTGGCCGCCGCCTACTACCGCTTCGGCCGCTGGCGCACCATGCACATGATCGAGGATCGGCCTGCCGCCGGCGAGCCGCCGGACACAGGCCTCGGCATCCCGCGCGGACGGGCAAACATGGCCGGGACGCCAAACGGGTGAGGCTCAGCGTGCATATTTGACGCCGAACCCCAACGCTACGACCGAGAACAGCGTGATCATGCCGGCGAAGGCCAGGCTTGCCGTCGTCGGAGTGGCCCAACTCGACAGCAGCCCAATGCCGATCACCGGCAGCGCATTGCCGCAGAAGCAGCAGATGAAGAATGCCGACACCAATTCGGCGCGACGCTCGGCAGGTGCGATCTGGTTCACCACCTGCAGGCCGCCGCGATAGCCGAGCGCAGCCGCCACGCCGCACAGAGCGGTGGCGGCAATCATCAGCGACATCGAGGCGAAAAACTGCGCCGCAACCACCAGCCCCACCGCAGGGATCATCAGCGCCGGCGCGGCCAGCATGCCGGCGCGACTGGACAGTCGGGTCGTGGCCAGAATGGTCGCGGCCGCAACGATCGACAGTTCGAAGAACAGCGCGCCGGCCTCGGCATGGTTGGCCACATGCAGCTGCTGCGCCAGGATGCTCGGCGCCAGGGCTGCATAGAAGCCGACCAGCGCCATGGCGCCGAAACCGGTGACCGCCGGCGCCACGAAGGCAGCGCGGATATCGCTCGGCACCGATAGCCGTGGCCGCAACGAAACGTCGGTCAGCCTGCCCGGCCGGGACACGGTTTCGCGGGTACGCCAGATCAGCAGCGTCACCACCACCAGCAAGGCAAGATAGACCGCAAACGTTAGTCTCAACGGCCAGGGCGCATATTCGGCGAGCAGGCCCGATGCCAGCGCGCCGAGGCCAAGGCCAACGAAGTTGGTGCTGGTGGCGATGATTGCCGCGCGCGATTTGTCCTTACCTTCGATCAATTCGGCAAGCCAGGCCGTGCCGGTTCCCGCGCCGACGCCGATGCCAAGGCCGCTCAATATGCGGGCGACATCGAGCCATGCTACATTCTCGGCCAGCAGGAACACCACCGCGCTGACCACCGCTATGGCCATCGACGCCAGCGCCGCAGGACGGCGGCCAATGCCGTCGGACAAGCGCCCGAACATCAGCAATGCGCCGAGATTGCCGACGACATAGACGGCGTAGACCAGCGTCAGCGTGATCTGCGAGAAACCGAAGGCCTGCTTGTAGATGACGTAAAGCGGCGTCAGCACCGTGCTGCCGGCGAACAGCGCGGCGATCATGGCGGCAACCGCGGCCATCGCGGGCCGGCCATCGAGTCCGTTGTCGCGCGTCGTGGTCTCGGCATAGCTGGTCATGGCAACCTCCGGCCAATCGCCCAACGCCCAATTGCGCCCCAACGTCCATGTAAGGATGGCCGTTCCACGCGCCGAACTTCATCCTGACAACCTTGTCAGGATGGTCTTGCCCGAAGTCCTCGCTTAACGTCTTTCCATCGAGAGGGAGAATCCATGGGAAAAGGTAGAGTCGAAGCATTCACCGATGGGGTGGTCGCCATCATCATCACCATCATGGTGCTGGAGCTGAAAGTGCCGCATGGCCAGGATTTTTCAGCGCTTCTGCCGCTGTGGCCGATCTTTTTCAGCTATGTCTTGTCGTTCATCAATGTCGGCATCTACTGGAACAATCTGCACAACATGTTCCACACCGTCCAAAGGGTCGACGGCCGCGTGCTGTGGGCCAACCTCAACCTTCTGTTCTGGTTGTCGCTGATGCCGGCAACGACGGCCTTCATGGGCGAGAACCATTTCGCGCCCGTCCCCGTCGCGGTCTATGGCATCGACCTGGTGCTGTGCGCGGTCGCCTACACCTTTCTCGCCACCAAGCTGCACCATTTGCACGGCAACGACACCGCCTTCGCCAAGGCGCTGGGCAATGACCGCAAGGGCAAGATCTCGGTGGCCCTCTACGCCGCAGCCGTCCCGCTTGCCTTCGTCAACCAATGGATCGGCGTTGCGATCTTCGTGCTGGTGGCCGCCGTCTGGTTCGTGCCGGACACGCGTTTTTCGCGGGTGCTGGAAAAGTAGCGTAGGACGTCTCTACTTGCGCATCGCCTTCAGCTTTTCGGCAACCGACGCCGCAAGGTCGGCATAGCGCTCCTCCAGCCGCTCGGCCGCCTTGATGATCGAAAAATCATGGCCGAATTTTTCCAGCGCCATGCGCAATTTCTCGACGAACTCGGCCTGTTTTTCGAGTGCCGAAAACAAGGTCTTCACCTGCGCTTCGCTTATGTCCGGATTGGCAAGCATCTGCGGCACCTCGCGGCCCATCTGGTCGCCGGTGGCGGCCTGCTCCTTCAGGATCGCAACCCAGTCGGTCAATCGGCAGTCTCCTGTTCGGCCGCAGCATGCACGGCCGCCGTTGATGCGGTCAACCCGAACACGCGGGACGGCCTTGCACGATGCGCGTCCCGCGCTAAGTTCGGCGCCACCCGAACCCTAGGAAAAAGATCATGACCTCCGACGCCGAAATCCAATCCGCTTTGCCCGCCCTCAGCCGAGGCAACGTCGCCGTCGTCACCGGGGGCGCCAGCGGCATCGGGCTTGCCGCCGCCAAAAGGCTGGCGGCTATGGGCATGAGACTGGTGCTGGCCGACATTGGCGGCGCGCGCCTCGATGCGGCCCGCCAGGCAGTCGCCGCGATCACCGGCGAGAATGCCGCGCTTGCCGTCGCCACCGACGTGTCGAAGGCCGACGAACTCGGCCGGCTGGCGGAAAAGACGCATGCCGCTTTCGGCGCCGTATCGCTGCTGATGAACAATGCCGGCGTCGGCAACAATCCGGGAAAACCGTGGGAGAACGGCGACGCCTGGAAGCGGCTGATCGACATCAATTTCTGGGGTGTCGTACATGGCGTCGATGCCTTCGCTCCGGCCATGCTGGCCTCCGGAGAGCCTGGCCTGATCATCAACACCGGCTCCAAGCAAGGCATCACCACGCCACCCGGCAATCTCGCCTACAACGTCTCCAAATCGGCATTGAAGACGTTCACCGAAGGGCTGGCGCACGCATTGCGCAACGAGCCGGGCGCGAAGGTCGCGGCGCATCTTCTCATTCCCGGCTTCACCTTCACCGGCCTCACCGAAGGAGCGGTCGAAAAACCCGCTGGCGCCTGGACCGGCGAGCAGGTGGTCGACTTCATGCTGGCTTCGCTGGCGCGTGGGGACTTCTACATCCTGTGCCCCGACAATGAGGTGATGCGGCCGACCGATGAAAAGCGCATGGCCTGGGCGATCGGCGACATCATCGAGAACCGGCCTGCTCTCTCGCGCTGGCACCCCGACCATAAGGACGCTTTCGCGGCCTTTATGGGAAACTGATCGTCGAACTCAGGCAAAGCCGAGAGTCAGGCGGCCGCGCGTTTTTTCGCGGTGCGCTTTTGCGCGACGGCCTTCTTGGCCGCGAGTTCGGCGAGCTCGTGGTCATGGCGTTTTGCCGCCCGCTCGCATTTGTCTCTGATCTCCTCGACCTCGGATTCGGTCAGGTGCTCGATGCCGATGAAATGATTGTGGCCCTCGCTGACGCGGATCAGTTCGTCGAGCTTGGCCTGAACCGCGGCGCCGTCGCGGTTCTGGGTGTTCTGGATCAGGAACACCATCAGAAAGGTGATGATCGTCGTTCCCGTGTTGATGACGAGCTGCCACGTATCGGAAAAGCCGAAGAATGGCCCGCTTACCGCCCAGACGATAACGATGGCGCAGCAGGCGATGAAAGTCGGCGGCAGGCCCGCCAAGTGCGAAACGGTGTTGGCGATTCTGGTAAACAGCTTTTCGATCATTCACATCCTCGACGGCTCAAGCGCGATAAACTGACCAAGGCCGCATTCATCGCTCCAACAATAAACAACCGGCAGCCGCTTCCGGTTCCCTGTCGCAGATGGCATCCTTGATGCAATTGAATGCACGCCAAAGGCGCAGCGCCGTGAAAAGCCGCCTTATCGGTTTGTTGCCATAGTCGCCATGCAGGCCAAAACCTGTTCGTTCCGCTTCACGCGGATTTGTCTCCAAGCCCCTTCCGCTGCGCCACCCCCGCATGGCGGAAGGGGTTCGTTGCGTTGCCGCAGACCGGCGGAACTCTTCCCGACACGTGCCGTTCAGAATTTTGGCGCCAGGATTTCGGCCAGCCAGTCGATGAAACCGCGCACGCGCGGCGAGCTCTCAGGAATGCTCTTGCTCCCAGCGATCGAGGAAATCCTCAATCGGCAAGGCCTGCATGTCGGGAACCGCTTTGGCGAGTTTCTCCGGCGGCCAGTCCCACCAGGCGAGGCTTTCGATCCGCGCCGCGATCTCGGAGGGAAAGCGCATGCGCAACGGCTTCGCCGGTACGCCGGCGACGATTGTGTAGGCCGGTACATTCCGCGTCACCACCGAATTGGCGCCGACGATCGCGCCATTCCCGATGCTGATGCCGGGCATGATGACGGCGCCATGGCCGATCCAGACATCGTTGCCGATGCCGACCGCCTTGGCCTGCCGCCGCGCGCGGAACGCCGCGTCGACGCCCAGCCAGCGGAAATACTCGTTCGGCCGGTAGCTGAGCTTGTGCTGCGTGATCCGCTCGATCGGATGCTCCAAGGCATTGATGCGGCTGTTGGCGGCGATCGAGCAGAATTTTCCGATCGTCGTGTAGATCGCCTCGGCGTGGCGCTCGAAATAGGAGAAATCGCCGACATTGACCTCGCGCAGCACCACCCGTTCGCCGATCGAGGCATAGCGGCCAAGCTTGCACGCTTTCAGCTCCGCGGTCGGATGGATGCGCGGCTCCGGATCTTTCAGGACGAGGTTTTCGGTACGGTCCATCTGGCGGATTTACCCCCGCGCAATTGCGGAAGCAATTGTCGCGTCGCCGTCGGGCCCGCAGGCGGGTCGATCTTGCGTCGGCTCCGACCGGCTATTTCGGCTTGCCGCCGGTCCACACCACGTTCTGGCCGAACAGCGGCACGGTCGTCACCGACATTTTCGCCGAGCCGTCCTGCACCTGGCGCGAATGCGAGAGATAGATCAGCGTCTCGTTCTTCTTGTCGTAGATGCGGTTCACCACCTGCTTCTTCCAGATCAGGCTGATGCCTTGCTTGAACACCTCTTCGCCGCCCTCGCTCATGTCGATGTCGCCGATGGTGATCGGCCCGGTCTGGCGGCAGGAGATCGAGGAATCAGACGGATTCTCGAACCAGTTGCCCTTGTGCAGCCGGTCGATGACGCTGCGGTCGAAATAGGAGACATGGCAGGTCACGCCGTCGATCTTGGGGTCCTTGATCGCCTCGACGATGATGTCGTTGCCGACCCAATCGACGCCGACCTTGCCGACCTCCTCTGCCGCGGCGGCACCGGCGCCAAGGGCAATGCATGCGGCCAGCGCGCCGCCGATCAGTTTCTGCCCAATCCGTCTCTGCCCAGTCCGTCTTTGCAAGGGAGCCTCCTCAGGTTCGGTTTGCCGCTCTCAGGTGGGATAAGGGCCAGCTGTTTGCAAGGTAGCGTCCAGCCCGGTTGCGGCAACGCGGCATCTTTGCCTTGCTCCCTGCGACCGGCTAAGACTGCTCGCCAACAGGAGCGCCGATCCGGCGCTCGATTTCTGCGACGGACACTTCCTGATGATGCGTTCAATTCTGGTCGGCATTCTGGTTCTGATGGCGGCGGGCATCGGCTGGCTCACCTTTGACTTCTATCGCGGCCATTATGGTGGCGAGCCGTATGGTGCGCCATTCACGCTGGTCGACCAGAAAGGCGCGCCAATCACCGAAGCCGCCTTCAGGGGAAAACCCAGCATCGTCTTCTTCGGCTTCACCCATTGCCCGGAAGTCTGCCCGACCACTTTGTTCGAAATGGCCGGCTGGCTGAAGGCGCTGGGCGACGACGGCAAGAACCTCAACGCCTACTTCGTTACCGTCGATCCAGAGCGCGACACGCCGCCGGTGATGAACACTTACGTCAGCAATTTCTCCGACCGCATCGTCGGCATATCGGGCGATCCCGACAAGGTGCACGCCATGGCGAAGTCCTTCAACATCTACTGGAAGAAGGTCGACACCGGCGACGGCGATTACACGATGGACCACACCGCCTCCGCGCTGCTGCTCAACGCCAAGGGCGAGTTTTCGGGCACCATAGCCTATGGCGAAAGCGCCGATACCGCGATCGCCAAGCTGAAGCGGCTGGCGGCAGGCTAGGCATGATCCCGAAATGTGGAATCCGGTTTTCTCGGACAGAAAAGTGTTGTCCAGAGATCATGCTCAAGCAAGAGAACAGCTGATGGGTCAGACCAGGCTCCACTTCATCGCTGGGAAGATCGAGGCCGACCGCATCTTTGCCGCGCTCGAGCCAGCTTTCGAGGATGAAGGCCTGCCGATCGCCGTGCTCGAAGTCGATGAAGACCGCGACATCTACGAGGTTTCGCTCTACACCGACGGCAATGTCGACGCGGTTGAGGCGCGGCTAAGGGACAGCCTTGCCGGACTGTCCCTGTCGAAGCCGATCGAGCGCGAGGTTCTGCCCGACATCGACTGGGTGGCGCGCTCGCTGGAGGGACTGAAACCGGTGCGCGCCGGACGTTTCTTCGTCCATGGCGCGCATGACCGCCGGAAGCGCCACAGCGGCGAACTCGCCATCGAGATCGAGGCCGGCCTTGCCTTCGGCACCGGCCATCACGGGACCACTGCCGGCTGCCTCGAAATGCTGGAACGGGTCGTGCGCCGCGAACGTCCCAGGAATGCCCTCGACCTCGGCACCGGCAGCGCGGTGCTGGCGATCGCCGTCGCCAAACTGGCGCATATTCCGGTGCTGGCGACCGACATCGATCCGATCGCCGTCAGGGTCGCCGCCGCCAACGCCGGCCTCAACCACGTCAAGGCACTGGTCGAAACGGTGACGGCGCCCGGCTTCCACCACCCGATCTTCGGCAAGCGCGCGCCTTTCGACCTCATCGTCGCCAACATATTGGCGCGGCCGCTGATGCGGCTGGCGCCTGAGATGGCGAGGCACATCAGCCTCGGCGGCTCGATCGTGCTGTCCGGCATCCTCGAGCGCCAGTGCAATGCGGTGATCTCGGCCTATGTCGGCCAGAATTTCCGCCATGTCAGGACCTTGCACCGCGAAGGCTGGGTGACGATCCACCTCAAGCACTGAGACGCAACGCGCTTTGGACAATCCGAGCCTGTTGCGATTGGCGAAAATCGATTCCGGTTTTCCGGGTCATGCGCTACGGTCGCGCCCGATACAGGAGGCATACCATGTTCCAGACCTTCGATTCCGCAGGCGACCCCAGCGTCGGCAAGCCGCGCGTGACGTTGCTACGGCGATGGCTGGCGGATAATGGCCTCGACGGTTTCCTTGTGCCGCGCGCGGACGAGCACCAGGGCGAGTATGTCGCCGATCGCTCGGCGCGGCTGAAATGGTTGACCGGCTTCAGCGGCTCGGCCGGCGTAGCACTTGTGCAGCGTGACCGCGCCTTCATGTTCGTCGATGGCCGCTATACCTTGCAAGTGCGCCACGAAGTCGATCTCGACATTTTTGCAAACGAGAGCCTGGTCGACAACCCGCCGGCCTCCTGGATCAAGGACAATCTCGGCAAGGGCGCCAGGCTTGGCTTCGACCCCTGGCTGCACACGATCGCTGAGGTCAAGGCGCTGAAAACCTCGGCCGAGCAATCCGGCGCGACGCTGGTGCCGCTCGACAGGAACCCGATCGACATCATCTGGAAGGATCAGCCGGCGCCGCCCGTGGCGCCAGTCGAAATCCACCCGATCGGCTTTGCCGGGGAACTCGCCAAGGACAAGCTGGCGCGGCTGGCGGCGGTAATCGGCAAGGAGGGCGCGTCACACGCCGTGCTCACCGACCCCTCCTCGATCGCCTGGGCCTTCAACATCCGTGGCGGCGACGTGCCGCACACCCCGCTGGCGCTCGGCTTTGCGATCCTTGCAGCAGATGGCAAGCACCAGCTGTTCATGGACCAGCGCAAGTTTTCGCGCACGGTTGCCGCCTATCTCACCCAACTCGCCGATCTGTACGAGCCCGGCGAATTCGAGGCGGCGGTCGCAGCCCTTGCCAAGGGCGGCGCCAAGATCGCGCTCGATCCGGTACTGGCGGCGGAAAAGCTGAGAATGCTGGTCGAGGACAATGGCGGCACATTTGTTTCAGCAGCCGATCCCGCCCGCATTCCGCGCGCCACCAAGAACCAGGCGGAAATCGCCGGCAGCCGCGCCGCGCACCGCCGAGACGGGGCGGCGGTGGCGAAACTGCTGTGCTGGCTGGAACGGCAGAAGCCGGGCACGCTCGACGAAATAACCGTTGTCACCAAGCTGGAGGAGGTGCGCCGGCAGACCGGCGAGGAAACGCAGATGCCGCTGCGCGACGTCTCCTTCGACACCATTTCCGGCAGCGGCCCGAACGGCGCCATCATGCACTACCGCGTCTCGCGCGCCACCAACCGCGAGCTGGCAAACGGCGAGCTGTTCCTGCTCGATTCCGGTGCCCAGTATCAGGATGGCACCACCGACATCACCCGCACCGTGCCGATCGGCCAGCCGACCGAGGAGATGCGCGAGCGCTTCACGCTGGTGTTGAAGGGCATGATCGGCATTTCCACGCTGCGCTTTCCCGCCGGCACGCGCGGCTCGGAGATCGACGCGGTGGCGCGCATGGCGCTGTGGAAGCATGGCTGCGACTTTGCCCACGGCACCGGCCACGGCGTCGGCTCCTATCTGGCCGTGCATGAAGGGCCGCAGCGCATCGCCCGCACCGGCACCGAAAAGCTGATGGCCGGCATGATGCTGTCCAACGAGCCCGGCTATTACAAGGAAGGCTCCTACGGCATCCGCATCGAGAACCTGATCCTGGTGACACCGGCTGAACAGGTGGAGGGCGGCGACATCGCCATGCACGGTTTCGAGACGCTGACGCTGGCGCCGATCGATATCAGGCTGATCCGCACCGACCTGTTGACGCGCGAGGAGTTGCACTGGCTGGATATTTACCATGCCTGGGTGCTGGCCGAGATCGGCCCGATGCTCGACGGCGAGACGCTGGCCTGGCTGGAGAAGGCGACGGCACCACTGCCGCATGATGCCAAGATCTGAAATGAGCTTCTTTCTCCCCGTCACTATACGGGGAGGTGAGGAGCGGTCCGCGAAGCGGACGAAAAGCCAATTGCTTGGCTTTTCGAGTGACGAACGCCCGGCAGGGCAATGAGCGGCGGCGCCGACAGTTCGAAACTGTTCCGCGCGCAGGCGCCCTATGCCACAAACTGCCGGGCGAGGATCAGCACCACCGCCCCGGCCAGAAACATCGCCATCAGGCCGCCGCGCAGCGAGACCACAGCGGCGACGACCAGTGCCGCCCATTCCGCCGGTCCGGCGCTGAGTGCGGCGGGCGCCACCAGCGTCGTCAGCACCGCCGCCGGCACTGCGTTCAAGCCGGCCTCGACGCGTGGATGGATGTGGTCGAAACGCGAGATCACCAGATGGCCGCCGACGCGGGTGAGATAGGTGGCGAGCGCGCCGGCAATGATGATCCACAAAGTCGCGCTCATCGTTTTGCCTCCACGCCGCTATGGTGCGGCGGCAGGATGACGGCCAGAAGCACGCCGGCAGCGGCGCCGACGGAGACGTGCCAGGGCGATCCCACAGTTTGGTAGGCAATGATCGACGCGGCGGCGCTGGCGATCACCACCGGCAGCCAGAGCGGCCGCTTGCGAAAGCCCATGACCAGCCCGAGGAAATAGATCGGCAGCAGGAAATCGATGCCGAGCGCATGCGTGTCGGGGATCAGCTTGCCGAAAACCGCGCCCAGCGCGCTTTCGATCCCCCAGAACACATACACCGGCAGGCCAAGGCCCATATACCAGGCAAAGCCAACGGTCTCGCCGGCTTCGGCCTTGCGCTCCGCCACCGCGAACTGCGGATCGGTGAGCACGAAATAGCCCAGCGCTTGGCTGATAACCGGCCAGTGCGCGATTCGCCGGCCGATGCTGGCGGAGTAAAGCACGTGACGGAAGTTTACCGCGAAGATCGACAGCACGATCAGCCATGGCGCGACATGCTGGCCGAACAATTCGATGCCGACCATCTGGCTGGCGCCGCCGAAGATCAGCGCGCTCATCAAGAAAGCTTCGAGAACGGAAAAGCCGTTGTCGACGGCGATGGCGCCGAACAGCAGCCCAAATGGCGCCGCGGCGACAACCACCGGCATCGACAGCCGCACGCCGTCCCAGAAGTCGCTGGCCACGGAATTTTCGCTTAAGGTCTCTGCCGACATGTCACATTCCCATCTCGCGCTGCTATGTAGGAGCCGGCGTTTGAAAAGTCAGACGAATTCGCTTGAGCCAACAAATCAGCGAAACTGATGTTGTAAAAACAGGTAAGGGGTTCGGATGATCGCTTATGATTTCACCGGCAGGCACGCAGTCGTCACCGGCGCCGGTGGCGGCATGGGCGAGGCGATCTCGCTGGCGCTGCTCGAGGCCGGCGCCTCGGTCACCGCCATCGACGTCAAGCCGCGTCCGGCGTCGCTTGCCGCCTATGACGACCGGCTCACCTTTGCCCAGGGCGACCTTACCGACGCCGCCTTTGTCGAGCAGACCATCAATGCCGCGGGCCGCAAGCGCGGCGGCATCGATTATCTCGCCAATGTCGCAGGCGTGCTCTGGTTCGGTCGCGACAAATCGGCCCTCGAGATGGACCTCGATGTCTGGGACCAGGTCTTCAACATCAATCTGAAATCCTTCGTCCACACCGCGCGGGCGGTGGTTCCCCATATGCGGGCCGGCGGACGCGGCGGCGCCATGGTGCACTTCTCCACCATCCAGTGGTATCGCGGCGATCCGACCCCGCAGGATGCCTACCAGGCATCGAAGGCCGGCGTCTGTGCGCTGTCGAAGTCGCTCGCCATGCAGTTGGCGGGCGATGGCATCCGCTCCAATTCGATCTGCCCGGGCATGGCGTTGACGCCGTTGCAGGCGCGCTGGGATACCGAGGAGAAACGCGCGGCCGTTGCCAATTATGCGCCGCTCGGCCGCATCGGCACGCCGCAGGACATGGCCAATGCCACGCTCTTCCTGCTTTCCGATGCGGCAAGCTACATCACCGGCATCGAACTGGCAGTCGACGGCGGTCTTTTGATGCGGATGTAGCCGTGCAGCGCGCGGGGCTGATTTAGCTCCGCGGTGCCGTGCCCTGGATCGCCCTGCCCCAGTCGAGCAGCGGCTTGGCGCGCAAGGCGAAATCGACAAGCTCGTCGACCAGCGTCGGCGCGTGAATTCCAGCCGGATCGATCATGTGCTGGACATAGAAGTGCCGGTTGCGGATGGCGTCGACAAGATCGGGTTCGTTGACCTGCTCGAAGCCGCGCGGCGTGCGCTTCATGCGGCCCTCGGTTTCGAGTTCGAAGCCGTTTTTCCTAAGGGTTGAAAGCAGTTTTCGGAAGTCGGCCGGCCGGGCGATGATCGCCTTGCGCATCGCCAGCAGCAGGGACGGCTCCGGATTCCACCAGGCGACATCGGCAAAGCAGCGGTCGATCCCGACATAGACGAAGAACACGCCCTGCTCCATCTTGGTGCCATCCGGTGACAGCATGGCCGACAAATGCTGGTTGTAGGGCCGTTTGTCCTTGGCGAAGCGCACGTCGCGGTTGATGCGAAACAGCGATTTCTTGCGGTCTCCGCGCAAGCCCAGACCCGCCGCCGCGAAGCGCTCGGTCAGCGTCTCGACCAGATCGCAGAACGGCTCATGCAACTCGCTGTCGTAAAGCGCGCGGTTTTCCTGGAACCATTCGCGGCTCTGGTGGAAGTCGAGCGCCTTGAGGAACGGGATGGCTTTTTGCCCGAACCCTTTGAACGAACCGGCCATCACGCCTTGCCGACCCTTTGCAGCCAGGTGTCCTCGTCGATGACTTCGACGCCGAGTTCGCTGGCCTGCTTCAGTTTGGAGCCGGCGCCCGGCCCGGCCACCAGCAGATCGGTCTTCGCCGACACCGAACCCGCCACCTTGGCGCCGAGCCGTTCGGCCATCGCCTTGGCTTCGGAGCGTGTCATCTTTTCCAGCGTGCCGGTGAAGACGATGGTCTTGCCGGCAACCTCGCTGTCGGTCGACACGGTGACGACATACGGCTTCGGCTTGACCTGTTCGAGCAGTCTGTCGAGCACGTCGTCATTGCGTTCATTGCCGAAGAAATCGCGCAACGCATCGATCACTGTATCGCCAATGCCGTTGATGGAGGGGAAGACGCTGTGCGGATCCTCAGCCGCCGCCGTTTCCTTGCCGACGCGGATCAGCTCCTCGATGGTCGAAAACGTCCGGGCAAGCACGGCCGCCGTCGTTTCGCCGATATGGCGGATGCCGAGTGCGAAGATGAAGCGGTCGAGCTCCGGCTGGCGGCGCGAATCGATGGCCGCGAACAGCTTGTCGAGACCTTCATAATTGCGGTCCTCGACACCGCGCACATTCTTGCGCGCCTTGCCCGATGCCGCCTCGCGCAGCCGCGCCTGCTCCTCGCGCCGCTCGGCCAGCGCCCTGGTGACGGCCGGGCGGCGATCCCTCAGGGTAAAGATATCGGCGGCGGTCTTGACCAGTCCCGAATTGAAGAACAGGTCGATATTCTCGGCGCCCAGCCCCTCGATGTCGAGCGCGCCGCGCGACACGAAATGACGCAGCCGTTCCACGGCCTGGGCGGCGCAGATCAGCTCGCCGGTGCAGCGCCGGCGCGAATCCTCCTTGCCGGTCTTTTCGTTGATTTCGCGCGTCGCCGGCGAGCCGCAGACCGGACAAATGTGCGGGAATTCGTAAGGCACCGCATCAGCCGGCCGCTTGTCGACGACCACGCTGACGATCTGCGGAATGACATCGCCCGCCCGTTGTATGACAACCGTGTCACCGATGCGGACATCGATGCCGTCGCGAATCGGCAGGCCGTTGCTGTCGAAGCCCTTGATGTAGTCCTCATTGTGCAGCGTGACGTTTTCGACCACCACGCCGCCGACCGTGACGGGCGCCAGCCGCGCCACCGGCGCCAGCGTGCCGGTACGGCCGACCTGGATGTCGATCTTCTGCACCATCGTCATCGCCTGTTCGGCCGGGAATTTGTGCGCAACGGCCCAGCGCGGCTCACCGGTGACAAAGCCCCAGCGACGCTGCAATTCCAGCTGGTCGACCTTGTAGACGACACCGTCGATGTCGTAGCCGAGCGACGAACGCAGCTCCTCGATCTTGTGGTAGTGCGCGATCAGCTCCTCGACAGACTTCGCCCGCACCATCAGCGGGCTGACCTTGAACCCCCATTCGGCGAATTTCTGCACCGAATCGTATTGGGTCGGCGCCGGATCCGCTGTCGTGTAGCCCCAGGCATAGGCAAAAAATTTAAGATTGCGGCTGGCGGTGACGGACGCATCCTTCTGTCGCAAGGAGCCCGCTGCCGTGTTGCGCGGATTGACATAGTCCTGGCCGCCCACCGCCGCCGAGCGGGCCTTCAGTGCCTCGAATTCCGCATAGGTCATGTAGACTTCGCCGCGGATCTCGATGGTCTCGGGCCAGCCCGATCCTTTCAGCTTGGCTGGGATGTCGGCGATGGTCCTGAGATTGGCGGTGATGTCTTCGCCGACAGCGCCGTCGCCACGCGTAGCACCCTGCACGAACACACCGCGTTCATAGCGCAGCGACGCCGACAGGCCGTCGATCTTCGGCTCGGCCGTAAACGCGATGTCGAGATCCTTGTCGCGGTCGAAGAAGCGCCGGCCACGCTCGATGAAATCGGTGACGTCCTCGTCTGTGTAGGCCTTGGCGAGGCTGAGCATCGGCACCGCATGGCGCACCTTGGCAAAGCCTTCCGCCGGCGCGGCGCCGACCCGCAGCGAGGGCGAATCCTCGCGTACCAGACCGGGAAACCGCTCCTCGATGGCAAGGTTGCGCCGCCGCAGCGCGTCATATTCCGCGTCCGTAATCGTCGGCGCGTCCTCGGCATGATAGCGCCTGTCATGACCGGCGATCTCCTCGGCCAGCCGCTGGAGCTCATCCGCGGCTTCGCTTTCGCTCAACGATTCGACTGGTTTTTCAGACATGCAGCGGTCCCTGGACAGTGGCGCGACACCATAAATCAGGATTTCGGAAAAAGCATTCCTGAACAGCGGGATGGAGCCATATCCTGACTCAGTCCGAAAGCCTTGCGACGACTACGCTGCAGCAATATTCTCGCGTAGCAGCCGTTCGGCGGCTGCGCGCGCCTCTTCGGTGATGGTGGCGCCGGCCAGCATGCGCGCAATCTCTTCCTGGCGCGCCGCCCGGTCCATCTCGGCAATGCCGGTGGCGACCCTGTCGGTGCCACCGGATTTGGAAATCAGGAAATGCGTTGCCGCGCGCGCCGCCACTTGCGGAGCATGCGTGACCGACAGCACCTGCACGCGCTTCGACAGCCTGGCCAGCCTTTGGCCGATCGCATCGGCCACGGCGCCGCCGACGCCGGTGTCGATCTCGTCGAAGACCAATGTCGGCGCCGAGCCACGGTCGGCCAGCGCCACCTTGAGCGCCAGCAGGAAGCGCGACAGCTCGCCGCCGGAAGCGACCTTCATCATCGGGCCGGGCCTGGTACCGGGATTGGTGCGCACCCAGAACTCGACCTGGTCGATGCCCTCTTCCATGCGGTTCTCGCCATCGCTGGCCAGTTCAACGATGAACTCGGCCCGTTCGAGCTTCAGCGCCGGCAGTTCGGCCATCACAGCCTTGGTCAGACCGACCGCCGCGGCGTGGCGAAGCGCGGAGAGCTGGGCTGCGGAAATATCGTAGGCTTCGCGCGCCGCTGAGGCCTGCTTTTCCAAGAGATGCAGGCGCCCCTCGCCGGCATCGAGATCGGCGAGATCGGCGGACATGGTGTCGCGCAGTTGCGCCAGATCGTCGACGGCCACACTGTGCTTGCGTGAGGCCGCACGCAGCGAAAACAGCCGCTCCTCCGCCTTCTCCAGCCGCTGCGGGTCGTATTCGGTGGCGCGCAATGCCGCCTCGACGCCCGATTGCGCGGCATCCAGCGACAGCATCGCCTCATCCAGCGACTTCACCACATCCTCGAGCAGGCCCGGCGCTTCGCTGGCCTTGCGCTGCAGGCGCCTGAGCAAACTGGCCAGTTGCGGCAGTGGCGAGGACGGGCCTGACAGCACATCCTGCGCATCGTGTATTTCCGAGGCGATCTTTTCGGCCCGCATCATCGTGGCGCGCAATTCGGCCAGTTGCGTCTCTTCGCCGGGCTGCGGATCGAGCTTTGCCAGTTCCGCCACCGAGGCCCTGAGATAATCGGCCTCGCGCGCCGCTGCCTCGACCTTGGCGCGGTGCCTGGCAAACTCCTGCTCGGCGTCGCGCCAATAGCGCCAAGCCTCGCCGGTCGCGCGGGCAGCGCCCAGATGGCCGCCAAAACTGTCCAGCAATTCGCGATGGGCGCCGGGATCGACCAGAGCGCGCTCGTCATGTTGGCCGTGGATCTCGACCAGCGCGTGGCCGATGTCGCGCATCAGGGTGACGCTGGACGGCTGGTCGTTGACGAAGACACGGGTGCGGCCATCCGCGGTCTGCAGCCGGCGCAGGATGATGTCGCCGTCATCCTCGATGGCGTTTTCGGCCAGCAGCGCGCGCACCGGGTGGTTGCGCGGCACATCGAAGACGGCAATTACCTGGCCCTGGGCAGCACCGTGGCGCACCAGCGAGGCGTCGCCGCGCGCGCCAAGCGCCAGCGACAGCGCGTCGAGCAGGATGGATTTGCCGGCGCCGGTTTCACCGGTCAGCACGGAAAGGCCGGGCTGGAAGTCGATATCCAGCTTCTCGATCAGGACGATATCGCGGATCGACAGTCTGGAAAGCATCAGAACCCGGACCTCAAGCAATTCCAGGAAAAGTGCGTAGCGGTTTTCCGTCCGGAATTGCGTAGAACAAAAAGTTAGGACGGTTCAGCGCCTCAATCAAACCACTGAACCGCTGTGAAGCGGCATGCGACCGATGGAGTCGCAGCGCCGCACTATCTTTTTGTTTGAGCGTCGGATCAATCCGAAAAGCGCGTTCCGCCTCAGTCGATGCTCGGGCGTCAGGCGCCGGTGATCAGCTTGCCGGCCTTGGATATCCACGATCCGGCATTCTCGCGCGGCTCAAGCCCGTTGCTCTGCAACAGCTTGTAGGTATCCTTGTACCATTGGCTGTCGGGATAATTGGTGCCGAGCACAGCAGCGGCGGTTTGCGCTTCCGAGGTCAAGCCCATCGCGTAGTAGCTTTCGGCCAGACGCGCCAGCGCCTCTTCGACATGGCGGGTGTTGGAATAGTTCTCGACAACGTTGCGGAAGCGCTTGACGGCAGCAATGTATTCGCGCCGCTCGAGATAATAGCGGCCGATCTGCATCTCTTTGCCGGCCAGCTGGTCGTTGGCGAAACGGATCTTTTCCTTGGCGTCGTCGACATATTCCGACGTCGGCCAGCGCGTCACCAGATCCTGCATCGTCTGCACGGTCTGGCGTGCTTCCTTCTGATCCTGGGTGACGTCCTTGATCTGCTTGTAGTAGCTCAGCCCGATAATATACTGGGCGTAAGCCGCGTCGTCGGTCGACGGATAAAGCGTCAGATAGCGCTTTGCCGAGCCGATCGCTTCGTCATAACGGCCGGCGCGGTAGTCGGCGAAGGCGCCCATCACCATCGACTTTCGGGCGAATTCCGAATAGGGGTGCTGGCGGTCGACGGCGTCGAACTTCTTGCTCGCCTCATCCAGGCGGCCGGCATTGAGATTGGCAAGGCCTTGATTGTAAAGGACGTCGGCCGGTTCGGTCTGGTCGACATAGGTCGACAGGTCGACGTCTTTCTCGGACGACATGCAGGCCGAGAGGAACAGCGATGGCACAACCACCGAAAGCGCCAGGAAAACAGCCCGATACGGCGCTTTCGATTGACCAACTCGCTTGAAGAACATGATTGGATTGCGCCCTTTCGGCGTTAGTTCAATGCCTTTCGCATGGCGTTCCCTCAAAACTGATCCCCACTTTTGAGCGACATGCGCCTAACAGACGGCAGCAGCCATAAACCATAACTGCCTTGCCCAGCAACGCTATGTCTAGCCAATCGCACATTTTTGTGGCGGCTTGGTGTTGCCCGGAAAGCTATGCACTTTCACGGCCGGTGATGCATCCGTGCAACACCGGCCAGCGTTCAGAAAGCCAGAAATACGTTAAGAATCAGATCACCCAAGGTGCAAAGACAGGGCCGGTGACGGCGCTCATCTCGGCGGTGCGGCCGCGCTCGCGGCGCGTGGTCTCGACGACCTCGAAGGCCGAACGGTCGGACAGAAGCCGCCGCAAAGCAGCCGCATTCATCCGGTGACCGCCGCGATAGGAGCGGAAACAACCGATGAAACGGGCGCCGGCCAGCGCCAGATCGCCCATCGCGTCCATCGTCTTGTGGCGAGCGAACTCGTTGGGGTAGCGCAGGCCGCCCATGTTGATCACCCGGTTGTCGTCGCCGATCACCAGCGAGTTCTCCAGCGAGGAGCCCAGCGCATAGCCGGCCGCCCACAGCCGCTCGACATCCTTCATGAAGCCGAAGGTGCGGGCGCGCGCGATATCCTGGCGAAAGATGTCGGGGTTGATGTCGGAGGCGAATAGCTGGCGGCCGATCGCCGGGCTTTCGAAATCGATCTCGACCTCGAAGCGCGTGCCGCTATAGGGCCTGAACTCGGCCCAGGACGCGCCATTCTCGATGC
Source organism: Mesorhizobium sp. M0626 (assembly GCF_040320665.1). Classification (NCBI taxonomy): domain Bacteria; kingdom Pseudomonadati; phylum Pseudomonadota; class Alphaproteobacteria; order Hyphomicrobiales; family Phyllobacteriaceae; genus Mesorhizobium; species Mesorhizobium sp. M0626. The sequence goes on from NZ_JAMYQD010000002.1 coordinate 263,915, forward strand.
GGACGGGCTTGACCACCCTGATGTAGCGGCGCTTGACCGCCAGCGTCTCGATGCCGGCTTGGTCGATGGCTTCCACGAACGCCACCGCACTGCCATCGAGGATCGGAACCTCATGACCGTCGATCTCGATGACGATGTTGTCGATGCCGAGCCCGAAAAGCGTCGCCATCAGATGTTCGACGGTGGCGATATGCTCGCCTGCCGGATCGCCGAGCATGGTGCAGAGATCGGTCGCGCCGACTTCAGCAACCAGCGCGCGGAACTCGCGGCTCTCGCTTCCGTTCGAAAGGTGGAAGAGCACGCCGGTGTCGGCGTCCGCAGGGAGGAAATTGACGGTGACCGGTTTGCCGCTGTGAACGCCGGTACCGGTCAGCGTTGCACGCGATTTCAGTGTCGTCTGATAGTCTTGCAAGACAAACCCCATAGCCCAAACGCCTAAGTCCGCTTTAACCCAAAAGGCGCGGCTCTTTTTTATCGGCAGGCAGGGCCACTTCCCCGAATCCCAGCACACCGAAAGTGCTGCGGCAAAGATAATGGTCTGTCAGGGAGACTCCAAATCACGGTTTCTTACTCTGTGTAACCGCGACAGACCTTGAGCGTCACATCGTAACGCCTTGTTATTAAACCCCTTTAAACGTTAACAGGCAGACAACCTCTCGTCTGCCTGTTAACAAGTGTTACATACCGTTAACGGCTCAGTTGGCCTGGCGGCGCAGGAAAGCCGGTATCTCCAGCTGGTCGTCTTCCTGGGTCGACCTGGTCTGCGGCGTCAACCGGCCCTGATCGTCGAGCTGGCCGCGGCGCGGCGCGTAAAGCTGCGGATCCTGGCTGGCAAGGCGGCGCATTTCCGGCGCCGCCTGGCGCAGTTTCGGTTCGCGCGGCTGTGCCGGCTGCAACCGGGCCGGCTCTTCTTCGCGGCGCGTCAGTCCGTTGGTCAGCCGCTTGAGCAGCCCCATCGGCCCGCTGTTTTCATGGTCGGCCGGACGGCCCTTGGCTTCCACCTCGGCCCGCACAACCGGCGGAAAATCCTCCACCCGCGGCATGCGCTGCGGTGCGGCAGCCACCGGCTGCGGCATTTCCCGCATCGGCGCCGGTTGCATCACCTGCTGCACGACAGGCTGCGGCTGGGCAGGCGGGGCCTGGAAGATCTTGCTCTGCGGGCGGAAATCTTCCGCCTGGGCCATCGGCGTCGGACGAGCCATTGCCGCCGCATTGGCCTCGGCAAGTTGGATCGCCTCGGCCACCGGATCGGCCGCGCGCTGCTCATAGGTCTGCTGCTGGACCGGTGCCGGACGGCCTTCCGCCCCCGGAGCCGCTGGGCGGCTGACCGGCTTCTGCTGCGGCGGCACGGCCCGGATCGAGATCGGCGCCGCGGCAATTTCAGCTGCCGATTTGTCGATGCCGGTGGCGACCACCGAGACGCGGATGACGCCTTCGAGTTCCTCGTCGAAGGTGGCGCCGAGGATGATGTTGGCGTCCTGATCGACTTCCTCGCGGATGCGGGTCGCGGCCTCGTCGACTTCGAACAGGGTTAGGTCGCGGCCGCCGGTGATCGAGATCAGCAGGCCCTTGGCGCCCCTCATCGAGGTCTCGTCGAGCAACGGATTGGCGATCGCCGCCTCGGCGGCGGCCATCGCGCGGCCCTCGCCCGAAGCTTCGCCGGTGCCCATCATCGCCTTGCCCATTTCGCGCATCACCGAACGCACGTCGGCGAAGTCGAGATTGATCAGACCTTCCTTGACCATCAGGTCGGTGATGCAGGCAACACCGGAGTAGAGAACCTGGTCGGCCATGGCGAAGGCGTCGGCAAAGGTGGTCTTGTCATTGGCCAGCCGGAACAGGTTCTGGTTGGGGATGACGATCAGGGTATCGACACATTTCTGCAGCTCCTCGATGCCGAGATCCGCCGTCTTCATGCGGCGCTGGCCTTCGAAATGGAACGGCTTGGTGACGACGCCGACGGTGAGGATACCCCGTTCGCGCGCCGCGCGGGCAACCACGGGAGCCGCACCGGTTCCGGTGCCGCCACCCATACCGGCGGTGACGAAGCACATATGGGTGTTGGAGAGATGATCGATGATCTCATCGATGCACTCTTCCGCCGCCGCACGGCCCACTTCAGGCTGCGAGCCGGCGCCGAGCCCCTCGGTGACATGCGCGCCGAGCTGGATCAGCCGCTCGGCCTTCGACATGGTCAGCGCCTGTGCATCGGTGTTGGCCACGACGAACTCGACACCGCGCAAGCCCGCGGTGATCATGTTGTTGACGGCATTGCCGCCGCCGCCGCCGACACCGAATACGGTGATCCGCGGCTTGAGCTCGGTGATGTCCGGCTTTTGCAGATTGATCGTCATTGTCTCCGTCCTTTGCCTTTCCCGCCGCTTCGCCGCCGCGGCCGCCTATGGGGCTGTCCCCGTCAATTAGAAACTGTCTCTCAACCACTGACTCATGCGATGCAGTTTTCCGCCCGTCCCGGTCATCCTGAGACCGGAAATTCCTTTCGCCGGATGGCTCTCGAAGCTCGCCATCTGCGGATAGATCAGCAGCCCGACCGCCGTCGAGAAAGCCGGCCCCTTGGCAGCTTCCGGCAGGCCCGCCACGCCGAGCGGGCGTCCGATGCGCACATTGCGTCCCAGAATGCGGCGCGCCGCCTCGGGGAGACCCGCAAGCTGGCTGGCGCCGCCGGTCAGCACGACGCGTTTTCCCACGGCATTGCCGTAGCCCGACTTGTTCAGCCGGTCGCGCAACAGTTCCAGCGTCTCGTCGATGCGGGCGCGGATGACGCGCGTCATCACCGAGCGCGGGATCTGCAGCGGCATCTCGCCGTCTTCGCCGATCGGCTGGATCGAGACCAGGTCGCGATCGTCGGCACTGCCAGGCAGCGCCGAACCATGCATCACCTTCAGCCGCTCCGCGGCGTCGAGCGAGGTCGACAGGCCCTTGGCCATATCGAGCGTCACATGATTGCCGCCGATGGCAATGGCATCGGCGTGGACGAATTTGCCTTCCGAAAACACCGAGATGGTCGTCGTGCCGCCGCCCATGTCGATGCAGGCCGCACCCATTTCCAGTTCGTCGTCGACCAGGGCCGCAAGCCCGCTGGCATAGGGCGTCGCCACCATGCGCTCGACCGAAAGATGCGAGCGGTTGATGCAGAGCTCCAGATTGCGCAGCGGCGCGGCATCGCCCGTCAGTACATGCATATCGACGCCGAGTTGGTCGCCGACCATGCCGCGCGGATCGCGCACGCCGCGCTCGGAGTCCAGCGAAAAGCCGACGGGCAGCGAATGGATCACGTCGCGTTCGGCCTTGAGCGCCTGCTTGGCGCCGGCGGCAAGCACGCGCTTGATGTCGGCTTCGTCGGCCTGATGGCCACCGAGATTGATGGTGGCCGAATAGGTTTCGCTCTTCAGCCGGCCGGCCGTCATGTTGACGATCAGCGAATCCACGGTCAGTCCCGCCATGCGTTCGGCTGCGTCGACGGACAGGCGAATGGCGTGCTCCGCGCGGTCGAGATCGACGACCACGCCCGACTTCACGCCTTGCGATTTCTGGTGGCCGATGCCGATCACCTGGATGCGGTGCGAGCGGCCGCGCAACAGCTTGCCGTCCTCGCGCGGCTTCAGTTTCGCCACCACGCAGCAAACCTTGCTCGAGCCGACATCCAGCACTGTGAGCGTGCCGGAACGCCGCGAAGAGGCATCGCTGTTGCCGCCAAGCCAGCTCATATCTTCGTCCCCGACTTGCGCTTCAGATTTTGCGGCTTTTCATTGAGCGCGGCCTGGCGCTGCGTCGCCGCTTCCGGCGTCAGCTGCACCACCAGGCGATCGGAGATGCGCATGTCGACGGCGGCGATATCGCGCGTCAGAAGGCCGTTATCGTGGTCCATCCGAACCAGGTCGGCAATCGCCTGATCCTCGCCATCCTCGGGCAGCTTGATCGTGATGCCGTTTTCCAGCTTCAGGTCCCAACGCCGTTCGCCGATGCGGATATAGCCTTTGACCCGAGCCGCGAGCTCGGGAAATTTCTTGATCTTGGCCACGAAGTCGGGCGCCTTGGCCGGTGCGTCGGTGCCGATGATCAGCGGCAGCAGCGCCTGCTTGCCGCCGGAGAACGGCGCGATCACCGCGCCGGAGCGTTCGACGACCGAAAGCTCCGCGCCCTGCTGCCAGAGCGCGAAGGGCTCGCGCTCCTCGACACGCACTTCCAGCGTATGTGGATAGACCTTGCGCACCGCCGCCACTTCGACCCAGGGCAAGGTATCAATACGTTCACGCGCGGCCTCGGCATCGAAGCCGATCAGTGACGTCCAGCCGTCGAGCTCGAGCCGGTCCAGTATGTCGATCTCCGAAGTCTGGCGGTTGCCGACCACCTTGATCTGGTCGACGGCAAAGCCGGTCCGGGCGGTGATGCTCTGGACGATGTCGTCGGCATGACCGCCGAGAATGGCGCCATAGAGGCTGCTTGATGCAATGAGCGAAGCCGACAGGATGGCCGCGGAAAAGCGCGGCGCGACGAAGTCGCCGCCGCCCAGGCGCGCCAGCACGCGCACCGGCCGGCGCAGCACGCGCGGCAGCACGAAATGGTCGAACGACAACGGCATGCCGAACAGCGCCGGCCCGGCGCCGCCCCTGCCCTTGTCCTGCCCCCATTTCAACGCAGACACGAAGCGTCCTCCACCATCCAACTCAACAATTCGCCAAACGAGTGCCCGGCCTGGGCAGCGATTTCAGGCACCAAAGACGTCGGCGTCATGCCCGGCTGAGTGTTGATCTCGAGCCAGACAATCTCGCCGTTTTCGGAGTGACGGTCGTCATAGCGGAAGTCCGATCGGGAAACGCCCCGGCAGCCGATAGCCAGATGTGCCTTGAGCGCCAGTGTCTGTATTTTTTGGTAAATATTTGATGAAATTTTAGCAGGGATTTCGTGTTTTGATCCGCCGGCGACGTATTTTGAATCATAGTCGTAGAAGGAATGGCCGGTCGGAATGATCTCGCAGACGCCGAGCGCCACGTCGCCCATGACGGCGCAGGTCAGCTCGCGCCCATGGATGTAGCGCTCGACCATGACGGTCTCGCCATATTTCCATTCGGACGAGCCGATGACCTGCGGCGGATGCGACTGCCCTTCATGCACGATGACGACGCCGAAGCTTGAGCCTTCATTGACCGGCTTGACCACGTAGGGCGGCTTCATCGGATGCTTGTTCTGGATGGCAAAGCGGCTGGCAACCTTCGATTCCGCCACCGCGATGCCGGCAGCCTTGGCGACCTTCTTGGCTTGCTCCTTGTTCATGGCGAGCGCCGAGGCGAGCACGCCCGAATGGGTGTAGGGAATGGCCAGATATTCGAGGATGCCCTGGATGGTGCCGTCTTCACCGAACGGGCCGTGCAGTGCGTTGAAGACGACATCGGGCTTGAGTTCGGTGAGCACGGCGCCGACATCGCGCGCAACATCGACGCGGGTAACCTGGTAGCCTTCATTCTCAAGCGCATCCGCACACGCCTTTCCCGAAGACAGAGACACGGGCCGCTCGGACGAGAATCCGCCCAGGAGGACAGCCACATGCTTGTTCTTCATATCCCGTCATCCCTCTCACGGCGGGCCCGCAACCACGCATTCAGCGACCAGATTGAGTCCGAGTCTCCCGGCAGGTTGCCCCCCCAGACGGAAAACGCGGTCGACGCGTCGAACGACTCAAATCAGGAAACGCTTTAAGGCAGAGAATCAGAGAGTTGATTCGCTGGCAAGTGCTTATGATTCCGACAGATTCACTTTCCGCGAAAACGGCCGGAAAAAGCGTGTTGTGAGTCTTTGGAGCAACGGTGGCGCTGTTGTTTCAGACCGTTTGAAGTTCAAGCATTACATGAACTTCAGCTTGCGCTAAAGAAGCTGTCCGAGGAATTCCTGCACGGCATGGCCGGGGCGGAAATTGCCGAGCCGCTTGATTTCCCACTGCAGGCGGATGCCTGAATTTTCAAGCACGCGGGCGCGCACCGTCTCGCCGAGATATTCGAGGTCGTATCCGGTCGCTGTTCCGGTGTTGATCATGAAGTTGCAGTGCATCGGCGACATCTGCGCGCCGCCGATCATCAGCCCGCGGCAGCCGGCCTTGTCGATTTCCTTCCAGGCCGAGGTGCCTTCCGGATTCTTGAAGGTCGAGCCGCCGGTCTTCTCGCGGATCGGCTGCACCGTCTCGCGATGCGTCTGGACGGCGTCCATGGCCGCCTTGATCGCCTCCTGGTCTTCCAGAACACCTTCGAAAACGGCGGAGGTGAAGATCAGCCCGGCAGGTGCGGCCGAGTGACGATAGGCATAGCCCATGTCTTCATTGCTGAGGGTGTGGAGATTGCCCTTGCGGTCGAGCGCCCGAACCTCGACGACACGTTCCCGCGTCTCGACGCCATTGGCGCCGGCATTCATCCTCAGCGCCCCGCCGATGGCGCCGGGAATGCCGTGATAGAAATGAAAGCCGCCAATACCGGCCTCATAAGCGACGGCCGCGACGCGCTTGTCGGGCGTCGCAGCACCGGCCTTGATGACGGTCGGCGAAACCACCTCGGCTTCGCCAAAGCCCTTGGCCGAAAGCCGGATGACGAAACCCGGAATGCCGCCGTCGCGCACCAGGAGGTTGGAGCCGACACCGACGATGGTGAGCGGGATGTCCTCCGGCACGGCGCGCAGGAAGGCAGCCAGATCCTCCTCGTCGGCCGGCTGGAACAGGGCGTCCGCCAGACCGCCGGCGCGGAACCAGGTGATCTTGTCCATCTCGGCATTGGGCGTGATGCGGCCGCGCAGGCCGGCAAGCCGGTCGCCAAGTTTGTCGAGCAGGTCCTGGCCGCGCATCATGAGACGGTACCGCCGAGTTCCCCAGGCAGCGCATAGGCCCATTGGGTGATGTTGCCGGCGCCCAGGAAGATGACGAAGTCGCCCGGTTTCGCCAACGCGCGGATGACGGGCGAAATCGCGGCAGGGGTTTCGACGTAGCGCGCATCGCGATGGCCCCCGGAGCGGATGCGCGACACCAGCGCCTCCGAGGTCACGCCGTCGATCGGCTCCTCGCCCGCCGCATAGACCGGCGCCACCATCACCGTGTCGGCATCGTTGAAACAGACCGAAAACTCGTCGAACAGATCGTGCAGCCGGGTGAAGCGGTGCGGCTGCGCAATGGCGATGACGCGGCCCTTGGTGGCGCTGCGCGCCGCTTTCAACACCGCCGTGATCTCGACCGGGTGGTGGCCGTAATCGTCGAAGATGTCGACGCCGTTCCACGAGCCGGTGTGGGTGAAGCGCCGCTTGACGCCGGCAAAGGACGACAGCCCTTTCTTGATCGCTTCGGCCGATAGGCCGAGTTCATGCGCGACCGCAATTGCGGCGGTGGCGTTGGAGACGTTGTGGCGGCCGGGCATCGGCAGCCGCAGATCCGATATGGTCGTCTGGCCGCCGGTCTTGCGGTCGCGGATCACCACGTCGAATGCCGAGACGGCACCGGCCATCCGGTGGTTGGTGAAACGCACATCGGCCTGCGCGTTCTCGCCATAGGTGATGACGCGGCGGTCCTCGATGCGGCTGACCAGCGCCTGTACTTCCGGATGGTCGGTGCACATCACCCCAAAACCGTAGAACGGCACGTTCTCGACGAATTGCCGGAACGCCTCGCGCACCTTGTCGAAACTGCCATAATGGTCCAGATGCTCGGGATCGATGTTTGTGACGACGGCGATCTCGGCCGGCAGCTTGAGGAAGGTGCCGTCGCTTTCGTCGGCTTCGACCACCATCCACTCGCCATCGCCCATACGGGCATTGGTGCCATAGGCATTGATGATGCCGCCATTGATCACCGTCGGGTCGAGCCCGCCGGCATCGAGCAGCGTCGCCACCATCGACGTGGTTGTGGTCTTGCCATGCGTGCCACCGATCGCGACCGCCTGGCGGAAGCGCATCAGTTCGGCCAGCATCTCGGCCCGGCGCACGATCGGCAGCAGTTTTTCGCGCGCGGCCTTCAGCTCGGGATTGGATTTCTTGATCGCGGTGGAGACGACCACCACTTCGGCCGCGCCGATATTCTCGGCCTTGTGGCCGACAAAGCATTCGATGCCCTTGTCGCGCAGCCGCTGGACATTGGCGCTGTCGGCCTGGTCCGAACCCTGCACCTTGTAGCCGAGATTGTGCAGAACCTCGGCGATGCCGCTCATGCCGATGCCGCCAATGCCGATGAAATGCACAAGGCCGATGGTCTGCGGCATCTTCATCAATGCGTCCCTTTCCTGAAATCCGAAACGGTTTTTCTGGACGCAATAGCCTCTGTGAGATCAGCGAGCAACCGTGCCGCGTTCGGCCGGCCAGCCGACTTCGCTCCGGCAGCCATGGCCGTCAGCCGCTCGGGAGTGTCCATCAGCCCGCCAATGAGAGCCGCGATGCGCTCCGGCGACAGTGACGATTGCGGATGCACCTCGCCGCCGCCCGCCGCGGCAAGGGCGGCTGCGTTCGCCGCCTGATCGTGATCCAGCGCATAGGGATAAGGCACCAGCAGCGCCGGCCGGCCGATGACGGCGATCTCCGAAACCGTCGAGGCGCCGGAGCGCGAGATCACCAGATGCGCCGCGCCCATGCGCTGTGCCATGTCGGTGAAGAAGGGCGAGACCTCGACATGGACGCCGAGTGCCGCATAGCCGGCCTTCACCCGCGCCACGTCGTCGGCGCGGGCCTGCTGGGTGATCACCAGCCGCTTGCGCTGCGCCTCCGGCAGAAGTGCGATCGCCGTCGGCATGGCGTCGGAAAAGAACTGCGCGCCCTGGCTGCCGCCGAACACCAGGAGCCTGAACGGATCCGCCCCTTTGGATGCGGTGTAGGGCGTCTTGGCCGCCTCCAGGATTGGCGGCCTGACCGGATTGCCTGTCGTCACCGTCTTGGCGCCTGTGGCACTTTCATCTTGCGGCAGGAAGCCGCCGGCAATCGCATCGACACGCCCGGACAGCGCCCGGTTGGCGCGGCCCATCACTGCGTTCTGCTCATGGATCAGCGTCGGCAGCTTGCGCCGCGTCGCGGCATAGAGCGGTGGCAAGGTCGGATAACCGCCAAAGCCGACGACCGCATCAGGCTTGATCCTGGCGATGACGGCAGAGGCCTGGCGCACGCCGCGCCAGATCTTCCAGAACGCTCCGAGCAGAGCGGCGGGGTTTTTCGAGCCCATCGTCGCCGACTGGATCGGATGGATGGCGGCGGCCGGGAAATGGCCGGCAAAGCGCTCGGCGCGGTCGTCCGTCGCCAGATGCACGCCCCAGCCGCGCTCGATCAGCTCATGCGCCAGCGCCTCGGCCGGAAACAGATGTCCGCCGGTTCCGCCAGCCGCGAGAAGGATGACACCCCGCGCCATATCACTCCGCCGGCAGGGCGCGCTGCGACAGGGCAAAGCCCATCTGCTTGCGCTTTTCCGGTCGCTTGCGCGTCAGCGCCAGCACCATGCCCATCGAGATGGCAATGGCGATCTGCGAGGAGCCGCCATAGGAGATGAAAGGCAGCGTCATGCCCTTGGCCGGCATCAGTTGCAGGTTGACGCACATGTTGATGACCGACTGCAGGCCGAACACGGTGACGAGACCGCCGACGGCGTAGCGGGTGAAATCATCATGTTCCTTCAATGCCGTGCTCAAGCCGCGCAGCACGATGAAGGCGAAGATCGACATGATGAAGAAGCACATGATCAGCCCGAACTCTTCGCCGGCGACCGAAAACACGAAATCGGCATGCGCGTCGGGAATGACCCGCTTGACCGTGCCCTCGCCCGGGCCGACGCCGAACCAGTGGCCGTTGATCAGCGCCTCGCGGCCCATGTCGACCTGGAACGTGTCGCCTTCGCCGGTCAGGAATTTGTCGATGCGGGCGGCGACGTGCGGGAACACCGTATAGGCGGCAAACAGGCCGCCGGCGCCGGTGGCGCCAAGCGCGATGATCCATAGCCATGGCAGGCCGGCCATGAAGAACATGACGCCCCAGGTGCCGGTCACCAGCATGGTCTGGCCGAGATCGGGCTGCGCCACCAGAAGCGAGATGACCAGGATCAGTAGCAGCATGGCAAACAAATTGCCCGGAATGTCGGGCTGGCGCTTGTGTTCGGCGAACAGCCAGGCGCAGACGATGACGAAAGCGGGTTTCAGGAATTCCGACGGCTGGATCGACATGCCGACAAACGACACCCAGCGCCGCGCGCCTTTCACCTCGACGCCGATATAGAGCACGGCCACCATCAGCACCAGCATGATGCCCAGGATGATCAGCGCCATGCGCCGGATCTGCCGCGATTCCAGGAAGGACACCGCCAGCATCACGCCGAGCGCCGGCACGGTGAAGATGATCTGCCTGGTGGCAAAGTGGAAACTGTCGAGGCCGATGCGCTCGGCCACCGCCGGGCTTGCCGCAAAGGACAAGACAATGCCAAGCCCCATCAGCGACAGGAACGCCGCCAGGAACCAGCGATCGATCGTCCACCACCAGGTTGCAACCGGGCTTTTGTCGAGACGGCTTTGCATTATCGTGCCCCTCCGATGGGTTTGACACCCTCGATAGCATTCGCAGCTTGCCTGAAGGCTTCGCCGCGAACTTCGAAATTCTTGAACTGGTCGAAACTGGCGCAGGCCGGAGACAGCAGCACCACGACCTCGCCGTTGTCATCCTTGGCCGCGTCTTTCGCGGCATGGTCGACCGCGGCGGCCAGCGTGCCCGAGATTTCATAAGGCACGGCTTCACCAAGCGTCGCCGAGAACGCGGGCGCCGCCTCGCCGATCAGATAGGCCTTGGCGATGCGCGGGAAGAAACCGCGCAGCGGCTCGATCCCGCCTTCCTTGGGCAGTCCGCCGGCGATCCAGTAGATGCGCGGGAAGCTCGACAGCGCGGGTGCCGCCGCATCGGCATTGGTCGCCTTGGAATCGTTGACGAACAGCACATGATCCTTGCGGCCGACCTGCTCCATGCGATGCGCCAACCCGGGAAAGCTTTCCAGTCCCGCCTGGATCTCGCCGAGGCTCAAGCCGACCCTGAGGCAGGCGGCGACGGCGGCAAGCGCGTTCTGCGCATTGTGCTGGCCGCGCAACGAACCGATGCCTTCGAGGAAGGCGACGCGGCTGTAACGGCCATGCACGGCTTCCATCAGATCGGAGCCATCGGCGAAATAACCGTCGGTCAGCGGCAGCCGCTTGGAGATGCGGATCACCTGTCGGCCCGCCCTCTCCAGCCGGTCGGCGATCTGCGCGCACCAGCTATCGTCGACGCCGACAATGGCTGTCTCGCTGCCGGCGACCAGCCGCTCCTTGATCGAAGCGTAGTGCTGCATGGTGCCGTGGCGGTCGAGATGGTCGGGCGTCAGGTTGAGCAGGATGCCGGCCGTCGGGTTGATCGAGGGCGCGAGATCGATCTGGTAGGACGAACACTCGACGACATAGTCCCGGTCAGCCTGCGGTGGATCGAGCGTCATGATGGCCCGGCCGATATTGCCGCCCATTTGCGTGTCGCGCCCTGCCGATTTGAGGATATGCGCGGTCAGCGCCGTGGTCGTCGACTTGCCGTTGGTGCCGGTGATAGCGATGAACGGCGCATCAGGCGCGCGCGCAATCCGCTCGCGGCAGAACAATTCGATATCGCCGATCACCTCGACGCCGGAGCCACGCGCCAACTCCACCGTCCAGTGCGGCTTGGGATGCGTCAGCGGCACGCCGGGCGAGAGCACGAAGGCTGAGAATTTCGACCAGTCGGCGCCGCGCAGATCGGCGGTCGCAATGCCTTGGTCAGCGGCCTTGGCGACGCTATCGGGATTGTCGTCCCACGCCAGCACGTCGGCGCCGCCCTCGATCAGCGCGCGCGCCGTGGCGATCCCCGAGCCACCGAGCCCGAAGAGCGAAACGCGTTTGCCCGAAAAGGATGCGGCGGGGATCAAGCGGGTTCCTATCTCAGCTTGAGGGTCGACAGGCCGACCAGCGCCAGGATGACGGCGATGATCCAGAAGCGGATCACCACCTGGCTTTCGGTCCAGCCGAGCTTTTCGAAATGATGATGGATAGGCGCCATCAGGAAGACGCGCTTGCCGGTCATCTTGAAGTAGCCGACCTGGATGATGACCGACAGGATTTCCACGACGAACAATCCGCCGACGATGACCAGCACGATCTCGTGCTTGGTGGCGACCGCGACCGTGCCGATCAGGCCACCCATGGCCAGCGAACCGGTGTCGCCCATGAAGATCGCCGCCGGCGGGGCGTTGAACCAGAGGAAGCCGAGGCCGGCGCCGATGACGGCGCCAAGCACGACAGCCAGCTCGCCGGTGCCGGGCACGAAATGGATCTGCAGATATTCGGCGAACACCGCATTGCCGGAGAGGTAGGCGATGACGCCAAAGGATGCCGCCGCAATCATGATCGGCACGATCGCCAGCCCGTCGAGGCCATCGGTCAAATTCACCGCATTGCCGGCGCCGACAATGACGAAGCAGGAGAACGGCACGAAGAACCAGCCGAGATTGATGATGAATTCCTTGGCAAAGGGGAAAGTCAGCGACGACGAGAACGGCGCCTGGCCATTATGCATGATCGCCCAGGCGGCGATGCCGGCGATGACGAATTCCAACGCCAGCCGCGCCTTGCCGGAAAAGCCGAGATGCGACTGCTTGGTTACCTTGAGATAGTCGTCGTAAAAGCCGATCGAACCGAAGCCCAGCGTCACCAAGAGCACCACCCAGACATAGATCGAGGAGAGGTTCGCCCATAGAAGCGACGAGCCGACGATGCCGCACAGGATCATCAGCCCGCCCATCGTCGGCGTGCCGGCCTTCTTGAAATGCGTCTGCGGGCCATCGGCGCGGATCGGCTGGCCCTTGCCTTGCCGCAGCCTAAGCGAATTGATGATGGTCGGCCCGAAGATGAAGACGATCAGCGCCGAGGTGATCAGCGCACCGCCGGTGCGGAAAGTTATGTAGCGGAAGACATTGAAGACCGAGACCTTGTCCGCAAAATCGACGAGCAATGTAAACATACGATTCCGTTCCCCGGACTAGTTCTGTTTCGTGCCTGCGGCTTCCGCCGGATATTTGCCGAGCAAGGCCTCGACCAGCTTTGAAAAGCCGATGCCTTTCGACGATTTGATCATCACCACGTCGCCGGCCTTCAGCGTCGACAAAAGCAGCGGCTTCAATTCCTCGGCGCCGGCGCGGTATTCCGTTTTGATCTCGTCGGGCAGGATGTCTGCCAGCGCCCGCATTTCCGGACCGCCGAGAAAGACCGTGTTTGTGCCGGTGCCGACGATCAACTCGGCAAGGGCTGCATGGAGCTTGGCCGAATGGTCGCCGAGCTCGAGCATGTCGCCGAGCACGGCGATGCGCCGGCCCTCGCCCGTGACAGGCGTCGCGTTGAGCAGCGCCATGGCAGCAGCCATCGAGGCCGGATTGGCGTTGTAGCTCTCGTCGATCAGTGTGATCGGTCCCTTGGGGTGGCGAAGCATATGGCGCTTGCCGCGGCCACGCTCCGCAGAGAGATCGGCCAGCGCTTCCGCCACCTTTGCGATGTCAGCTTCAACGAGATGCGCCGCGCCAAGAACGGCGAGCACATTCTGCACCATGTGGCGGCCGGGCGCGCCGATCCGGGCAACTACATCCTGCCCGCCGATCCTGGCGGTGATGTCGGAATGATCGGCATGCAGCTCGCATTTGGTCAGCTTGTAGGTCGACCGTGCATTCTCACCGAAGCCAAAGACATGTTCGACGCCGGCGGTCCGCGCCATCTTGTCGAGCAGCTTCCAGCGCGCATCGTCGCGGTTGAGCAAGGCCGCACCGCCGGGCTCGATGCCTTCGAAAATCTCGGCCTTGGCCTTGGCGATCTCGTCGAGATTTCTAAAGAAGCCGAGATGCGCCGCGGCAATCATCGTGACGATGGCGACATGCGGCCGGACCATCTTGACCAACGGCCGGATCTCGCCGGGATGGTTCATGCCGATCTCGAACACAGCATAGTTGCAATTATCCGGCATGCGCGCCAGCGTCAGCGGCACGCCCCAATGATTGTTGAAGGACTGCGCCGAAACATGCACCGTGCCGACGGCCGACAGCACATGACGCAGCGCCTCCTTGGTGGTGGTCTTGCCGGCCGATCCGGTCACCGCGATGATTTTTGCGCTGGAACGCGCGCGGGCGGCGACACCGAGTTTTTCCAGCGCCGCCAGCACGTCCTGCACCACGATCATCGGCGCCGTCAGCCGCCCGAGCGACGGCAACTTGCCCTCAGCAACGACCAGCACGCCGGCGCCGGCCTTGATCGCCGCGGTCGCGAAGTCATGGCCGTCCATCGCCTCGCCCTTGATGGCGAAGAAGGCGTCGCCCGGCTGCAGGCTGCGGCTGTCGATCGAGATCCCCGAAATTCCCTCCGGCATCGGCCCGAGCGGCCGACCGCCCATGGCGTCGACCAGCGCCTCGGAAGTCCAGAGCACGCTCATGCGGCCCGCTCCCGCAGCGCCGAGCGGACTTCTTCGTGGTCGGAGAACGGAAAAGTCTCGGCGCCGGTGGTCTGGCCCTCTTCATGGCCCTTGCCGGCAACGATCAGCGTATCGCCCGCTTTCAGCATGGCGACCGCTTCGTGGATCGCCTTGCGGCGGTCGCCGATTTCAATGGCGCCGGGCGCGGCCGCCAGGATCGCGGCACGGATCGTTTCCGGCACTTCCGAGCGCGGATTGTCGTCGGTGACGATGACGACATCGGCGAGCCGCGTGGCGATCTCGCCCATGATCGGCCGCTTGCCCCGGTCGCGGTCGCCGCCGCAGCCGAACACGACGATGACGCGCCCGGTGGTGAATGGGCGCACGGCGGCCAGTACATTTTCCAGCGCATCCGGCTTGTGGGCATAGTCGACATAGACGGGCGCGCCATTGGCGGTGGCGCCGACAAGGTCGAGCCGTCCCGGTGCCCCCTGAAGTTTCTCCAACGCCATCAAAGCTTTGGCGACCGGCGTTCCGGTGGAAATGGCCAGCCCGGCCGAAACCAGGGCATTGGCGATCTGGAAGTCGCCGGCGAGCGGCAGGTCGATCTCGTAGAGCACGCCGTCAGCTTCGACCTCGGCGCGCTGGCGGTGGCGCTCGTGCTCGACCCGCTTCAGGCGCAGGAAATCGCCATGGCGGCCGACAGTCAGCACATTGAGCCCCGCGGCCTGCGCAGCCTGGATGGTCGGCGCCGACCACGGATCGTCGGCAAAGATGACCGCCGGCGCGCCTTTCGGCAGCAGCGTGTCGAACAGGCGCAATTTGGCGCGATGGTAGTCCTCGACCGTCGGATGATAGTCCATATGGTCGCGGCCGAGATTGGTGAAACCGCCCGCGGCGAGCTTGACGCCATCGAGACGGCGCTGGTCGAGACCATGGCTGGAAGCCTCCATCGAGGCGTGTGTGACGCCGGCCTCCGCCAATTCCTTGAGCAACTGGTGCAAAGCCACCGGATCGGGCGTGGTCAGCGAACCGTAATCGTTGCGGCCCGGCGCCACCACGCCGGTGGTGCCAATGGACGCGGCGGCAAAGCCGGCCTGCTCCCAGATCTGCCTGGTGAAGGCGGCGACCGAGGTCTTGCCTGCGGTGCCGGTAACCGCGACCATGGTCTCCGGCTGGCTGCCGAAGAAACGTGCCGCGCTCAGCGCCAGCGCCAGGCGTGGGTCGTCGACGCTGAGCACCGGGACGGACAGGCCGGAAACGGCGCTGGCGTTGCCAACGACAACCGCCGCTGCGCCGCGCTTTGCCGCATCGGCGGCATAGGCCGAACCATCCGCCTTGCTGCCGGCGAGCGCGAAAAAGACCGCGCCGGTCTTGACCGTGCGGGAATCCGACGAAATCCCGGTTACCTCCACATCGCGGGAAGATGTTCCCTCGACAGGCAGGATACCGGCTAAATCTCTCAGGTGCATCGAACCCCGTTTATCTCAACAAAATGGCGCGCAGTTGCCGGCGCGCCCTAAGAATCACTGATAGGAAACCAGCGTTGCGCCATTTTCATGGCTGAAATCTGGCTTCACGCCAAGCATGGCGGCTGCCCGCCTGATGATGTTTCCGGCCATGACACCCGCATTGTTGGCGGCAACGTCGGTCATTCCTGGCTTTTCCGGGTGCGGAGCGTCAGCGATCGTAAACACCAGATATTGCGGATCGTCCATCGGGAAGGCGGCGACGAAGGTGTTGAAATTCAGTTCCTTCGAGTAGCGGCCATTGATGACCTTCTCGGCGGTTCCGGTCTTGCCGCCAACGCGGTAGCCGGGGGCCCTGGCGTTTCTGGCCGAGCCCTTCTCGGCATTGAGCGTATAGAGGTAGCGCATGCCCTCCACAGTCTTTTCGCTGACCACTCTCTTGGCCGCCGCCATGGCATCCTGCTCGCTGCGGACCAGGAAAGTCGGCGGGATCAAATAGCCCTGCATCAGCGCCGCGCAGCCGACGGCCGCCTGCAGCGGCGTCGTCGACACGCCATGGCCGAAGGCGATGGTGAAGGAGTTGACCTGCTTCCAGACCTTCGGTTCGGTCGGGCGCGCGACCTCAGGCAGTTCGGTCTGCATCCTGTCCAGAAGGCCAAGGCGATGCAGGAATTCGCGGTGCCCCTCGATGCCGACCATTTCGGCCTCACGCGCCGATCCGATATTGGAGGAGTAAAGGAACACCTCCGGCAATGACAGCACGCGGTTCTTGCCGTGGAAATCGTGGATGGCCTGATGGCCGACCCGGATTGGGTGCGAGGCGTCGAAACGGCTGTTCATATTCGCCTTGCCGGAATCGAGTGCCATGGCCGAGGTGAAGCTCTTGAAGGTCGATCCCATCTCGTAGAGGCCGGCCGACATGCGGTTCAGCCGATCCTTGTCCTGCGCATTGAAGGGATTGTTCGGATCGAAATCCGGCACCGAGGCCATCGCCACCACTTCGCCGGTCTTGATGTTGAGCACGACTGCGCCGGCGCCCATGGCGCGATAGCGCTCGAGGCCGGCGGCAATCTCGTCGCGCACCACATGCTGGACGCGCAGGTCGATCGACAGCTGAACCGGCTTCAGATCCTTGGCGATCGCCAAGCCTGAGGCCTGCAGGTCGCTCAGGCCCTGCTCGTCAATGTACTTCTCCATGCCGGAGATGCCCTGATTGTCGATGTTGGTGAGGCCGACAATGTAGGACGAGGTCACGCCGGCAGGATAGAAGCGGCGCTTTTCGGTGCGAAAGCCGATGCCGGGAATGCCGAGCTGCATGATGTCGGCCTGCTGCTTGGGTGTCAGCTGCCGCTGCAGCCAGACGAAGCCGGCGCCGCTCTTCAGCTTGTGATAGGTCTGCTCGGGGTCGATATCTGGCAGAATGGTCGACAGCTTTTCGATCGCCTCGTCGGCATCGACGATGCGGCGCGGCTCGGCAAACAGCGATGCCGTCTTGATGTCGGTCGCCAGCACCTCGCCGTTGCGGTCGACGATGTCGGGACGCGACGCCGTCACCCGGCTTTGCGGCCCATTCGACATGTCGGGGGACTGGAAACCGAGATAGACCAGCCGCCCGGCGATGGTCGAATAGATGCCGAAGAACACCGCCATCGTCATCACGATGCGGGTCTTGGCCTTGCCGCCGGTCGCCTTGCGCGCGCCTTCGACCACGATGGAGCCGTCCTCGCCGGTCCGTGCGCGGCGCTTCAGCAATTTGCCGACCGACGGAAGTTTGGCGCGCATTGGAAATCCAGCGATCATTGGACGATGGCTCCGGTGACCACGGGATCCTTGTCGGCTGGTCCTTTGCCGGAATTGTCGGCCATGCCGCCAAGCCGTTGCGACGACAGGTCCTCGATGTTGAGCGGTTTTGCCGGCAGGTCGTCGAGCCCGACGATCTGCCGCGCATTGACCGGCTCGAGTGCGAGCTGCGATTTGTAGATTTCAGCCAGCTTCTGCAGGCGCGACGGCTGGGTCAGCAGGCTCCAGTCGGCCTTGAGCAGGTCGATCGTGTCCTCCTCATAGCGGATCTGCGCCTCGATCTTCTGCACCGAAGCCAGCTGTTCCTCGGCCTCGCGCTTGGCCTTGTAGGTCAGGGCCGCGGCCGAGACCATGACGGCGATCAGGACTATGTCGCTGGTTCGAAACACGTATTCACCTCTCTCGCGGCGCCTGGATGCCGGGAAGCTTTGGAAGGCCGAAAATGGTGAGATCACCGGCGCGCGCCGGCGCCTCGGTGCGGATGGCGGTACGCAGCCTGGCCGAGCGCGCCCGCGGATTGGCAGCGACCTCGGCATCGCCTGCCGTCACGCCGCCACCAGCCTTGCGGAAGGTCGCAGTGCGCGCGTGCGCCTCGGGCAAATGACGTGAGCCGGTGGCGACGTCGGCGCGGTCGGCGATGAACCGCTTGACGATGCGGTCTTCCAGCGAATGGAACGTCACCACGGCAAGCCGCCCGCCGGGCTTCAATACCCGCTCGGATGCCATTAGGGCTTTGGCCAATTCGCCCAGCTCGTCATTGACGAAAATGCGCAGCGCCTGGAAGACGCGGGTGGCCGGATGAATCTTGTCCTTCGGCGCGCGGCCGATATGCGTCTCGATGGCGTCGGCGAGATCGAGCGTGCGCTCGAACGGACGTTTTTCGCGGCGTGACTCGATCATGCGGGCAATGCGGCCGGCATTCCGCTCTTCGCCGAGGAAGCCGAAGATGCGGGCAAGGTCGCCTATCTTGAACGAATTGACGACGTCGGCAGCACTCAAGCCCGCCTGCGCCATGCGCATGTCGAGCGGCCCGTCGGTGCGGAACGAAAAGCCGCGCTCGGGCTGGTCGACCTGCATGGAGGAAATGCCGATGTCGAGGACAACGCCGTCGGCGCTTTCGACCTGCTCGTCCAGCGTCGAAAATGGCGCCTGCACCAGCCTTAGCCTGCCGCCGGATTGCTGTTCCAGGCCGCGCCCGGCGGCAATCGCATCGGGATCGCGATCGATCGCCACCACCGAGGCGCCGCTCGCCAAGATCGCCTTGGTGTAGCCGCCGGCGCCAAACGTGCCGTCGACGATCACATCGCCGGCTTTGGGTGAGAGCGCCTCCAGCACTTCGGCGAGGAGGACCGCAATGTGGCGGACCGGTCCGCCAACGGCGCTGAGATCATCGCCGTGATCCGCCATCATTCCGGCCGTTCCCCAGCCTTGGCCTCGTGAGCCTTCGTCCCCTGCCGAAGCTGCAAAAGCCGAGCGCGCGCCTGCGCCCCATAGGCGGCCAGCCGTCCAGGCTCCCAAACTTGAAAGAAATTGCCACGGCCGACAAAGGCCACTTCGCTCGTGATGCCCGTATGCTCGCGGATGAAATCGCTCATCGTGATGCGGCCATCCTGATCGAGCTTCAGGAACGTCCCGTCGCCATGGCAGAAGAACGACATATCGTCCGCCGTCTGCAAAAAAGGGTCTTCCACCGCGATGCGCTGCTCGTAGCGGTCGAGCAGATCGAGCCCGCCGACATCCATCGCAGGCACGTCCAGGCCGCGCAGCGCATAGAGTTCCGAATAGCCGCGCTTCTGCACGACCGCGCGGAAATGCGCCGGAACGGAGACCCGCCCCTTCGCATCGATCCTGTTCACCGCGCTTGACAGAAACCGGTCCATGACACGCTGCAGCCGCTTCCGCCGCCGCACCCCTCTCCATGTTTTCGTCCGCGCCGAAGCGCGTCCCCTGCCGAAAATCCGCTTCGATCCCAGCGGCAAAACCCCGCAAACGCACAGCCGCCGCGGCTGCCCGATTGGCGTACGCTTTACCCTGACGCGGAACGAAGGCTTTGGTATCGAAATGGGATATCATGGGGCACTATGGGCGTCAACGGGAACAGGCTTCACAAACGCGCGCGCCACAACCGGTGAGAGCAGCTCTGACAACACTCCCGTCTTTATCTCCCATTAAGCCTAACGAACCGTTTAGAGCGGGCTGGCCCAAGCGGAAGCGGCTTGCCGCGCATCACTGCCGCGAATAGCGTCGTCAGTCTTTTCGCTGAGCAACAAGGTCAGAAATCCATGTCCGAAACAGCAAGGTCCCGCGCGGCCTCCCTTGCCCATCTGCGGCGCGACGGACTTGCCAAAGGCGACCCCATCCCATTGCCGCTGACCATGGCCGCTATTTTCCACAACCCGGGCGACGGCGCCGGCTACAGCCAGTACGGCCGCTACAGCAACGCCACCTGGGATGCAGTCGAGCACATGCTGGCGCATCTCGAAGACGCGCCATGCGTCGGCTTCCCATCCGGAATGGCGGCAATCTCGGCGGTGTTTTTCGGCCTGTTGAAATCCGGCGACCGCGTGCTTTTGCCTTCGGACGGCTACCATGCCACACGCGCGCTGGCCGAACGCTTCCTCAAGCCCTTCGGCGTCGCCTATGATCTGCGGCCGACAGCTACATTCCTCGATGGCGGCTTCGGCGGCTACCGCCTTGTCTACGTTGAAACCCCGTCAAATCCGCGATTGGACATTTGCGACATCACAGCCGTCACCGAGGCCGCGCACCAAGCGGGCGCGATCGTCGTCGTCGACAACACCACGATGACGCCGTTCGGCCAGCGCCCGCTCGATCTCGGCGCCGACATTGTCGTTGCTGCCGACACCAAGGCGGCCAATGGGCATTCCGACGTGCTGTTCGGCCATGTCGCCAGCCGCAATCCAGACATCATCGCGGACGTCACCGGCTGGCGCGAGACCGCGGGCGGCATTCCCGGCCCGTTCGAGGCTTGGCTGGTGCATCGCGGCCTGGAGACGCTGGAGGTACGCTTCGACCGCATGTGTTCTTCTGCCGAGGTGATCGCGAAGCGCCTGAAAAACCATCGCGCCGTTAGCGGCTTGCGCTACCCCGGGCTGGAGGGCGACCCGTCGCACAACCTCGCCCGGGCGCAGATGGAGCGCTTCGGCTTCCTCGTGTCCTTCGAACTCGCTTCCCAGGAGAAGGCCGAGGATTTCATCAACAACTGCACGCTGATGCAGGCGGCAACGTCGTTCGGGGGTGTCCACACCTCCGCCGAGCGGCGGGCCAAGCGAGGAGATTCGGTTCCGCCCGGCTTCGTGCGCCTGTCGGTGGGCTGCGAGCCGGTGGAAGAACTCTGGCAGGCGATCGAGGCATCGCTGGACAAGATCGGCATCTGAGCTGGCGGTTAGGTCACCAAGTCGTCGGCGCCAATATCGCGCCTGCCGTGCAAAACGCGGACGATCTCGATCGCGTCTTCGCCCATGCGATACAGAGTGACATATTCGCCGACGATCAGATGACGAATGCCGGGCGCGATATCATCGCGCGGCGCACCTGAGAACGGGTGCAAGGTGAGCAGTGTCCAGCGCCTCTCCAAAGCGTCCACAAGGCGCATGGCTCCCTTTGGGCTATGTTCCGCAATGTAGTCACCGATGCCTTCGACATCTGATATCGCCTGAGGAAGCAGCCGATATTTCACTCTTCCGAGCCTGCAGCTTCCGACATCCTGTGATATTTGGCTCGCAGCCGGTCCATGAAGGGCTGGCCGTCCACCGCCGGTCCGCTGTCGATCCCCTCCTGAACCAGCCTGCGCAATTCCTCGACCGTGTAGCCGAGAAGATCGCGGCGGTCTTTCCATTGCCGCAGCGCATCACGGATGACTTCGCTGGCCGAGGCATATTCGCCGGCGGCCACGACATCGTCGACCGCCGCCGCCAGTTCCGGCGAAAGCGTGATGCTGCGTTTGTCGACGTGACCCATGATGCGCTCCTGATCAAACCATGACAATCATGGTACGATTAAATCGTACCAGCTTCAAATGCGTTTGTCTCGACCCCAGCATGCGTACTTGATTCAATCGCTCAAGCACCTGAATCGCCAGCTGCGCCCGAAGGCGCAGACTGCTGATCCAAAGGATTAATCGCGATATGGGGGAGAAATTGCCAGCTGGCCTGTAAGCCGGGTTTTGTATGGCCCTCGCCCCTTTCGGGGCGAGAACGTGGCGGCCATTCATCTTGGGCGCATGTTGCCATGCGCCTCACGCAACCTACCCGGACGGTGAGCCGGAAACAGCCCTCGAAGGTTTCCCCTCGCACCGTCCCTATTCGGTTTTGCTCCCGGTGGGGTTTACCGTGCCGCTCCTGTTGCCAGTCGCGCGGTGGGCTCTTACCCCACCCTTTCACCCTTGCCCCGATAAATCGTGGCGGTTTGCTTTCTGTGGCACTTTCCCTGGGGTCGCCCCCGCCGGCCATTAACCGGCACCGTGTTTCCATGGAGCCCGGACTTTCCTCACCCGCAGCCTTTCGGCTTTGCGGGTGCGGCCGCCCGGCCAGCTGGCAGAGCGTATAAAGGGGTTCACGTTCCAAAACGCAAATGAAAAAGCAGACTTATGCCGGCGATCCCAATGCCGCCAACTGCACCTTGACCTTGCCGCAATAGGCCGCCGACACCGGGTTCATCCTCGTCGCGGCATGGCCGGCATTGTATTTCAGGATCGTGCCGCAGGTGGTGCCGCCGCCGAGATTGCGCGCCATGGCAAGGTACTTCATGCCGTATTTGATGTTGGTGTCGGGATCGAACAGACCCTTGGCGGAGCCGCTATAACCCATCATCCGCGCCGTTGCCGGCTTGATCTGCATCAGGCCGATTTCACCCGCGCCGCCGACGATGTTCGGCCGGTAGTTGCTCTCGATCTTGATGACCGCCTGGGCCAGCGACACCGGCACGCCTTCGGCCGCGGCATAGCGGGCAATGATTGCCGAATACTGGCCGCCAAGCGCGGCTGCCGCAGTCGACTCCGCAGCGGTGCTTGGGCGGATCGATGCGGTCGTCGTCAGGTCGACGCTCTTCCTGTTGCGCTTAAAATGCCTCTTGGCCGTGGCTTTTCTGGCCTTCACCACGGCTGCTTTGCGCACTTTCGCGGTGGTTGCCCTTTTTGCTTTCGGGTTTGCCTTCGTCATGGTGGCCTTGGCGGGTGCGGCGATGAAGCCCTGGTCTGCCCTCTGGCTCAGTGGTGCGGCATCGGCCGTGCTGAAGGCAAAAGTCATTACTCCGGCAGCAATAGCTGCCGTTACAACGGTCAATTTCTGCATGTGGTCCTGTTCTGTTTGGCCGTGCGAAGATCTTCACGCAGCAACGCCTAATCAATATCGGAGCATCCGGGGGGCTGGAGGTCCGATAACTTGCACGAACTGCCTTTGAGGGCGGAATTTGTGTCGAACAAGGCGAGGCAATTCACTTTCAGTGACAGGCTGTAACTTGAATATCAGGAAAAGACTATTTAGACGCAACTGACCTAAGGGAAGTCAGCAGGCTTTGCAGCGTGCTAGACGTAGAGCCGTCGGCGACGCCATCCACCAGGCGTGGTCGGAAATGCCGCTGAAAAGCTTCGACGACGATTTCGGTCTGGCGGTCGAAGACACCTGATATCTCGACGCCATAGCCATAGAGCGCCAGCATAGACTGCAGTGCCTCGATCTGGGCGCCGGTATCGCCGGCTTTCAGCACCGCGCCGCGCCGGACCGGCGCCGCAGGCACGAGATGGCCGACCCCGGCCGCAAACAGCGCATTCCAGGGGAATTTCTCGCCCGGGTCGATCTTGCGCCCCGGCGCGATGTCGGAATGGGCAAGCACCCTTTGCGCCGTAATGGAATGGCGTTCGATGATACCAAGGCAAAGCCCGATCACCGCTTCCACCTGCCGCTTGGGAAAGGCCGAATAGCCGAGCGAATGGCCGGGATTGACGATTTCGATGCCGACCGAACAGGAGTTGATGTCGCGACGACCGAACCAGGAACTTGCACCGGCATGCCAGGCGCGGTCGCTTTCGCGCACCATCTGGATGATGCGGCCATCCTCATGGACGAGGTAGTGCGACGAGACTTCGCTTGCGGGGTTGCACAACCAGGCTTCCGCGGCAGCACCAGTCGCCATGCCGGTATAGTGCAGCACGATCATGTCGGGCCTGAGCGTTTCGCGCCGCGGGCCGAAATTCGGCGATACCCTGACCTCCGCGCTTGGCTCGTCGGGCGAGAAGCCGGTCATGCGTGCCTGAGGCCCCGCTCGATCACTTCATAGGCCGCGTTGATCGCCGCGACCCTGGTCGTTGCAATCTTGATGAATTCCTGCGGCAGGCCGCGCGCGATCAGCCGGTCCGGATGATTGTCGGAGACCAGCTTGCGGTATCGCTTCCTGACCTCCTCGAACGGCTTGCCGCGCTCAATGCCGAGCACGATATAGGGATCGCCGGCGCCGAGATTGACGTGCCTGGCCATGATGGCCTCGTAGTGCACCTCGTCGATGCGGAAAATCTCGGCAATACGGTGCAGGAAAATCCCTTCGCGCTCATGCACCAGCCCATCCGCCTTGGCGATATGGAACAGACCGTCGAGTATGTCTTCCAGCATGACGCAGTTCGAATGGCCCGAGCCGCACATCTGCGCCATACTCTCGGCATAGGTCTCGAACCCGGCGACGTCGCGCTTGGCCAGATCGTAAAGCCGCGCCACATTGCGGGTCTGTTCTCGCGGCACCTCGAATATTTCCTGGAACGCGCGAACCTCGTCCTGGGTGACGATGCCATCGGCCTTGGCCATCTTGGCTGACAGCGCAATCATCGCCACAGAGAAGGCAACACGCCGGCGCAGATCAGCGTCACCGGAGAAAACCGTGCGCACGGCCTCAACCACATCGGCTACGCCGGACGTGGCTGAAGATGAAACGCGGGTGATGAAGTCGCCGAGGCGATCCCAAATCGACATGAGCGCTTATTAGGGCCGCCGGCCATTGCTATCAAGCCAAGACAGCGCCGCAGAGTGGACCGAATTTACGCAAGCAACCGACGCGCCAGATCCCAAACCGTAGGAAAGAGCCGGTTCAAGGCCCTTGAGCCCCGAATCGACCTAAACGCAGGAAGGCCGGCGCGAAGCCGGCCTCCTCTCTCGTCACGTCAAAGTGACCGAGACTGCTGCTACTGCGCGGGGGCAGGAGCAGGTGTTGCCGGAGCCGGTTCTGCAGGCTTCGGTGCATCCGGCGTCGCCGGCTTCATGGGCTCGGCGGCTGGCGGATTGGTGCTCTGGGTGGTGGTGTTATCCGTACCGCTGTCGCTGCAGGCGGCAACGCCGAACAGGGCCAGGGCGGAAACGGAAGCAAGAATGAGCTTTTTCATGACATCTCTCCTTCAACACACGCTCACGTTGCGGTGAACGGTCGAAGGCAAAATGCATCAAACGGCCATGAGTTTCGTAACGTTGCGTTTCCTGATGTAACATCCGCGCACTACCGATTGTGGGCCGGGCGATGCCGAACTAACAGTCTGGACCCAAATGCAATGCCGGAGTTCTGCGTGGACAAGAAATGGGATTTTTGGATCGACCGCGGCGGCACCTTTACCGACGTGATCGGACGTGATCCGCAAGGCGGTTTGCATCCCAGGAAATTCCTGTCGGAAAATCCCGAAGCCTATCCCGACGCGGCCATAGCCGGCATCCGCGAGCTTCTGGGGCTGAAATCCGGCACCGCTATTCCTCCGGGCCTGGTCGGTGACGTCAAGATGGGTACCACCGTTGCCACGAATGCGCTGCTGGAGCGCAAGGGCGACCGTGTGCTTTTGCTCATCACCAAGGGCTTTCGCGACGCGCTGAAGATCGCCTATCAGGCGCGGCCGGACATCTTCGCCAAGGAGATCATCCTTCCCGAACAGCTCTACGAGCGAGTCATCGAGATCGACGAGCGTGTGCGCGCCAATGGCGAGGTCGAGCGCTTGCTCGACATCGCCGCCTGCCGGCCCGCCATCGAACAGGCGAAGGCCGACGGCATCGATGCGGTGGCCATCGTCTTCATGCATGCCTGGAAATATCCCGACCACGAGAAGGCGGTGGCGAAAGTCTGCCGCAAGATCGGGTTCAGCCAAGTCTCGGTCAGCCATGAAGTCTCGCCGCTGATCAAACTGGTCGGCCGCGGCGACACCACCGTGGTCGATGCCTATCTGTCGCCGATCCTGTCGCGCTATGTGCAAAGGGTGGCGGGAGAACTGGGCGCGACGCCAATCTCCCCACTTGTGGGGGGTGAGGAGCGGTCGGCCAAAGGCCGAGAAAAAGCCAACGATTTGGCTTTTTCAGCGACGAACGCCCGGAGCCATAGCGAAGGGCAGTCGGCAAAGCCGACGGAGGGGGTTCTCTCAGGAGGCACCACCAAAGCGTCGAGCACTGCCGCGGCGACCCCACCCGGCGGCTTCGCCGCCACCCTCCCCTCGAGGGGGAGGGAGAACCCTCGCCTGATGTTCATGATGTCGTCGGGCGGGCTTACCGCCGCCGACATGTTTCAGGGCAAGGACGCGCTGCTGTCCGGCCCGGCCGGCGGTGTCGTCGGCATGGTCGAGACGGCGAAACTCGCCGGATTCGAGAAAGTCATCGGTTTCGACATGGGCGGCACCTCGACCGACGTCGCCCATTATGACGGCGAGTATGAGCGCGCCTTCGACACCGAGGTCGCCGGCGTGCGCATCCGTGCGCCGATGATGCGCATCCATACCGTCGCTGCCGGCGGCGGCTCGATCCTGCACTACGAAGCCGGCCGTTTCCGCGCCGGCCCGGATTCCGCCGGCGCCAATCCTGGCCCCGCCGCCTACCGGCGCGGCGGCCCGCTGGCCGTCACCGACGCCAATGTCATGCTGGGCAAGCTGCAGCCCGATTTCTTCCCGGCAATTTTCGGCCCAGGCCAGGACCAGCCGCTCGATGTGGCCGCCGTGCGCAAAAAATTCGCTGCGCTGGCCGTCGAAATCGGCGATGGCCGCACGCCGGAAGCCGTCGCCGAAGGCTTCGTCACCATCGCGGTGGAAAACATGGCCAATGCCATCAAGAAGATCTCCGTGCAGCGCGGCTATGACGTCACTGAATATCTCTTGAACTGTTTTGGCGGCGCCGGCGGCCAGCATGCCTGCCTGGTTGCCGACGCGCTCGGCATGGAGGCGGTACTGATCCACCCCTTCTCCGGTCTGCTCTCAGCCTATGGTATCGGCCTGTCGTCGGTTTTCGCGTCGCGCCAGCAGGCGCTCCTGAAGCCGCTTGCCGAAGAATCCAGGACCCAGATGGGCAGCCTCATCGGCACGTTGAAAAAAGCCGTCATCGCCGAATTGGTAGCGCAAGGCATCGCCGAGGACAAGATTGCGGCAAAGCCGGTGCTGCACATCCGCTATGACGGCACCGACACCACGCTGCCGGTGAATTTCGAAGGCGACTCGATCTTCCAGGCCAGGCGCGATTTCGAAATCGCCCACAAGGCGCAGTTCGGGTTCGTCTATGATGACAAGCCGATGATCGTCGAGACCGTTGGCGTGGAAGGCGCCGAGATCGTCGAGACCACGGCCGAAGCCGTTGCGCCCGCCGGACCGGCAAGGGTTGAAGCGGGTGCGTCCGGAACGCGGCGCATCTACACCGAGGGCCGCTGGCATGAGGCCGGCATCCATCGTCGCGAAAATCTGCGCCCATCCAACCTGATCGCAGGCCCCGCTTTGATCATCGAGCCGAACCAGACCATCGTCGTCGAGCCGGGCTGGCGGGCCGAAATCACCAACCTCAATCACGTCGTCATCCGCCGCACCGAACGGAAAGTTCGCACGGCTGCCCTCGGTACCGAAGCCGATCCGGTGATGCTGGAGGTCTTCAACAACCTCTTCATGTCGATCGCCGAACAGATGGGCGTTACGCTGCAGAACACCGCCTATTCCGTCAACATCAAGGAAAGGCTGGATTTCTCCTGCGCCGTCTTCGACCGCCACGGCGCGCTGGTCGCCAACGCGCCGCACATGCCGGTGCATCTCGGCTCAATGGACCGCTCGGTCGAAACCATCATCCGGCTGAACTCCGGCGACATCCACCCCGGCGACGTCTTTGCGCTGAACGCACCTTACAATGGCGGCACGCATCTGCCCGACATCACCGTGGTGACGCCGGTCTTTTCCCTCCCCCTCGAGGGGAGGGTGGCCGCGCAGCGGCCGGGTGGGGTCCTCTCAGAAGGCACCGCAAGGGCGTCGAGCACTGCCGCAGCGACCCCCTCCGGCGGCTCCGCCGCCACCTCCCCTTCAAGGGGGGAGGAAATCCTGTTCTGGGCGGCCTCACGCGGCCATCATGCCGACATTGGCGGCACGGCACCTGGCTCGATGACACCACTTGCCACCACGGTCGACGAGGAAGGCGTGCTGTTCGACAATTTCCGCGTCGTCGATCGCGGAAAATTCCGCGAGGCGGAGCTGCAAACGCTGCTCACCGACCACCCCTACCCCGCCCGCAACCCGCACCAGAACATCGCCGACCTAAAGGCGCAGATCGCCGCCAATGAAAAGGGCGTGGCGGAACTGCGCAAAATGGTCTCCCATTTCGGCCTCGATGTCGTCGAGGCCTATATGGGCCATGTCCAGGACAATGCCGCCGAAAGCGTGCGCCGCGTGCTGGAAAGGCTGCCTGACAGCTCGCAGTATGAATACCCGACCGACACCGGCCAGGTGATCAAGGTGAAGATCACGGTCGACCGGCAAAAGAGCGAAGCGACCGTCGACTTCACCGGCACCTCGCCTGTCATGAAGAACAATTTCAACGCGCCCGAGCCCGTCGCCCGCGCCGCCGTGCTCTATGCCTTCCGCGTCATGGTCGAGGACATGATCCCGATGAATGCCGGGTGCCTCAGGCCCATCAACATCATCATCCCCGACGGCTCGATGCTGAAGCCGGCCTACCCCGCAGCAGTCGTCGCCGGCAATGTCGAGACCTCGCAGCATGTCACCAACGCGCTGTTCGGAGCCATGGGCGCCATGGCCAATGCGCAAGGCACGATGAACAACCTGACCTTCGGCAACAAGCAGTACCAGTATTACGAGACGATCTGCTCCGGTTCGCCGGCCGGACAGATGAACTCCGGCCGCGGCTTTGCCGGCACATCCGGCGTCCACACCCACATGACCAATTCGCGCCTGACCGACCCGGAGGTGCTGGAATTGCGCTTTCCCGTGCTGCTCGAGGATTTTCACATTCGCGAAGGCTCCGGCGGCAAAGGCAAATGGGATGCCGGTGACGGCACCAGGCGGACGATCCGTTTCCTCGAAAAGATGGAATGCGCCATCCTGTCCTCGCACCGCAACCGCCCGCCGCAAGGCCTTGATGGCGGCGGTGACGGCGAGGTCGGCTCGACCAAGGTCCGCCGCCAGGACGGCAGCGTCGAGACGCTGAAGGCCTGCGACCAGACCGTGCTCGACGCCGGCGACGCCGTCATCCTGACGACGCCGACGCCGGGCGGGTTTGGCAAGGCCTGAACTCGCGTCAACAGGCTGTCACCCGCCTGTCATGCCCCTGAGTTACCCGCTTGCGGCAAAGCAAATGGGGAATCACTTTGCCATGACGGACGTCTCCTCGGATCTCGTTTTTCGCCGCGGCAAGGAAGTTGGAAAAGCCGTCTACCAGAACCGCCCGCTTTCGCAGGCCGGCCTTTCCGAACGACTGTTTGCGCTGCTGTTTTCCGGCCTTGTCTATCCGCAGATCTGGGAAGACCCTGAAGTCGACATGGAGGCCATGCAGCTTGGCCAGGGCCACCGCCTCGTCACCATAGCGTCGGGCGGCTGCAACATCCTCGCCTACCTCACCCGCTCGCCTGAACGCGTCGATGCGGTCGATCTCAACGCCGCCCACATCGCCTTGAACCGGATGAAGCTGGAGGCGGTGCGGCATCTGCCCTCGCAGGGCGATCTGTTCCGTTTCTTCGGCGCCGCCGACACCAACCACAATTCGCAAGCCTATGACCGCTTCATCGCGCCGCATCTCGACCCGGTCAGCCGCCACTATTGGGAGCGTCGCAGCTGGCGCGGCCGCCGGCGCATCACCGTCTTCGACCGCAATTTCTACCAGACCGGCCTGCTCGGCCTGTTCATCGCCATGGGCCACCGCATCGCCAAATTCTTCGGCGTCGATCCCGCCGGTATCATGGCGTCGAAGAGCCTCGCCGACCAGCGCCGCTTCTTCAACGAAGAGCTGGCGCCGGTCTTCGACAAGAAGCTGTTGCGCTGGGCTACCTCGCGCAAGGCTTCGCTGTTCGGCCTCGGCATTCCGCCGGCGCAGTACGATTCGCTGATCACCTCGGGCGATGGTTCGATGGCCAGCGTGCTGAAGGCCCGGCTGGAAAAGCTCGCTTGCGATTTTCCGCTGAAGAACAACTACTTCGCTTGGCAAGCCTTCGCCCGTCGCTATCCCAATCCGGGTGAGGCCGCCCTGCCCGCCTATCTAGAAGAGGCCAACTACAAGGCGATCCGCAACAATGTCGATCGCGTCGGCATCCACCACGCCAATCTGATCGAATTTCTGGCCGGCAAGGACGCAGGCACCGTCGACCGTTTCGTCCTGCTCGACGCGCAGGACTGGATGACGGACGACCAGCTCAATGCCCTTTGGTCGGAGATCACCCGCACCGCCTCGGTCGGCGCCCGAGTCATCTTCCGTACCGCCGCCGAGCCCAGCCTGCTGCCGGGCCGCGTCTCGATCTCGCTGCTCGACCAGTGGACCTACGAGGACGAGGCCTCGCGCGACTGTTCGGCCCGCGACCGCTCTGCGATTTATGGCGGCTTCCACCTCTATGTGAAGCGCGCGGCATGAGCGCGAGCGGGCTGCCGGCCGATCATGCCGAACTGATGGACGGCGTCTACCGCTGGCAGCGCCACATCTACGACCTGACCCGCAAATACTATCTGCTTGGCCGCGACCAGATGATAGTCGGGCTGGATGTGCCGGCGAATGGCAGAGTGCTCGAACTTGGCTGCGGCACCGGCCGCAACATCGCGCTTGTAGCCCGCCGCTATCCCGACGCCCGCCTCTACGGCCTCGACATCTCGGCCGAGATGCTGGAGACGGCGAGCAAGGCGATCGGCCGCGACGGCCTGTCCGGCCGCGCCGTGCTGGCGCGCGGCGACGCCACCGATTTCGACGCCAAGACGCTGTTCGGCGTCGAGCGCTTCGACCGCATCTTCGTGTCCTATTCGCTGTCGATGATCCCCGGTTGGGAAAAGACGGTTTCGGCAGCCCTTGCGGCACTCGCGCCCGGCGGCTCGCTGCATGTCGTCGATTTCGGCCAGCAGGAAGGCTTGCCCAACTGGTTCCGGACATTGCTGCGCGGCTGGCTCAAGAAATTCCATGTCACGCCGCGTGAATCATTGCGCGAAGTCTTGGAATCGGAGTCTCGGCGAACCGGCGCAAGCTTCCGTTTCCGTACGCTTTATCGCGGCTATGCCTGGCTGGCGGTCGTCAAGATCGCGCACTCTTACCTCCCCTCGATGGGGGAGGTCGCGCCGAAGGCGCGGGTGGGGGTGAAGTGCCAGGCACCCTGCCCCGGCGCTACGCGCCGACCCTCCCCATCAAGGGGAGGGTAAAGGGAGCTAGCGCAGTGCCTTCATCAGCGCGCCGACCATCACCTGCGGCCGGTAGCCGAGCTTGGCCGGCGTCAACCCCAGCCGCACCACCACCAGTCGCTCCGACCGGATGATGGCGACCGTCTGGCCGTCATGGCCCTCCATCCAGTAGGTATCGTTGGGCAGGCCGGCGGCGACGCCGGCGCCGGGATTTCCTTCGTCCCCCGGGGCTTCGATCCAAAGTTGCCCCTTGCCGTAGACTTTCGAGGCCGGTGCCGGTTCGCACATCCAGTCGACGAAACCGGCCGGCAGGATCTGGTTGCCGTTCCAGACGCCGCCCTGCAGCAGGAATTGGCCGAACCGCGCCCAGTCATGCCCCGTGGCATAGAGGTAGGATGAGCCGACAAAGGTACCCTCCTCGTCGGTTTCGAGCACCGCGCTTTGCATGCCGAGCGGCCCGAACAGCGCTGCCCTTGGCCACATCAGCGCCTTGTCCTTGTCGCCGATAGCATCCTGCCACAGCCGCGACAGCATCACCGCCGTGCCGCTCGAATAGGAAAAGACCTTGCCGACGTCGCCGGTCAGCGGCTTGGCCTCGGCGAAGCCCGCCATATCCGGTTCGAGGTAGAGCATGCGCGTCACATCGGCAACGTCGCCATAATCCTCGTTGAACTCGAGTCCGCTCGACATCGCCATCATATCGGCAAGGCTGATGGCGGCGCGGCCGTCCGCCTTCCATGAGCCGAACAGGCCCTGATTGGTCACCGCCATCTTGCCGTCCTTGACCAGCGTGCCGACGAGCGCGGCGTTGACTGTCTTGGTCATCGACCAGCCCAGCAGCGGCGTTTTCGCCGAAAAGCCGTCGCCATAACGCTCCGCAACAATGCGGCCATTTTTGACCACCACCACGGCGCGCATGCCGATGCCGGTCATCGCCGCACCGTCGAGGATCTTGTTGATTTCGGGATTTTGCGAGGCATCGACTCGATCTCCCTCGGGCCACAGATCGCCCTTGGTGGCCGCCGACGCCTCGGCAGGGATTGACGTGCGCCGTGCCTTGCCGACGTCGCCATCAGGAACCGAGGCGCAACCCAGGCCGGCGCGCGCAACAGCAACGCTCTTGCCGAGGAAGCCAAGCAGCCCGGCCGAGACGGTCCCCCTGTTCTTGTCGACCGACACCTTCATCAGCCTGAGAAGCGGATGGCCGGGCGCCTGCACGTCGATGGCAAGCACCTCATTGGGATCACGGCCGGCGATAAAAACATTCGAGCAGACAATCTTGGCGGAATAGCCGGAACCGACGCGGATCAGTTCGGGCGGCGCGACGTAGAGCCAGGTAAACAGGGCGGCTATGGCCAACACGACCAGGCCGAGCAGCCATTTGATGATCTTCACGGCGATCCGCATCTTTCCGTCCCTGCTTTTCCGCTGCCCGTGGCTTGCGGCCCGATTTATGTCATCGATTTGCCGCCATTGCTTCCGCAAAATCGGTGTTCTTGTCGAGCGCCGTCAACCTGTTATCAACCATGATCGGCGATCACTGGTGCATGTCGCCCAAAAGTGCGCAGCGGTTTTGGAACAACGACATGCACGAAAATAGCGTATCAGGCGATGCTGTGGGGCGATCGCCTGAGGGGCACCTGCAACGACAACCCAACAGCGACCGGCTGATTCCGGCTCGGGAAATGCGATGCGCCGTTTCGCGGCCCTCATCACGTTGACGCTGCTGGCCGCCTGCTCGATCGCCGGCGATCTCGTGCCCTCGATGTCGCCATCCAGCAGCCCGACGGTTGCCGTGCGCGCACCGCGTTTCGAAGACTCCAAGCCGCATGAATGGGATAGCGGCGCGCCTTGGAACTATGCCGTTCACGGCACCGACGTCTCCAAATACCAGACCTCGGTCGACTGGCCGACGGCCAAGGCCAGCGGCATCTCCTTCGCCTTCATCAAGGCGACCGAGGGCGGCGACCGTTTCGACGAGTATTTCAACGAGCATTGGTCGCGCACCAAGGCCAATGGCATTCCGCGCGCGGCCTACCATTTCTTCTATTTCTGCACGCCTGCCGCCACCCAGGCGCGCTGGTTCATCCAGAACGTGCCCGTCGACCGCTCGGCCATGCCGCCGGTGCTCGACATGGAGTGGAACCCGCAATCGCCGACCTGCCGGCTGCGCCCGGATTCAGCGACGGTGCGGGCCGAAATGACCACCTTTCTCGAGATGATCGAGCGGCACTATGGCAAGAAGCCGATCATCTACACCTCGGTCGACTTCTTCGACGATAACGACCTTGCGACCTTCCGCGGCTATCCCTACTGGCTGCGCTCGGTGGCCGGCCACCCCCGCCAGAGGTACGGCAGCCACCCTTTCACCTTCTGGCAATACACCGGAACCGGTATCGTGCCCGGCATGACCGGCAAGTCCGATATCAACGTCTTCAACGGCACTGAGGCAGCCTGGAAAAAGTGGCTGCGGCAGAACACCCGTTGACACCGGCTCTACCGCCTGCTTTTCGACGTCCCATGCGCACCTACCTGCAGCCACTGGGATATCCACGCCGGAAACAGTCGAAGAGCCGCCTGCGCTCCGGGCTGCTCGCGGCCCTGCTGCTCGGCGCTACGGCGATGCCGGCGGCGGCGCAGGAATGCGGCGGCGACTTCGAAACCTGGAAGCAAGGCGTGGCGGCGGAAGCCAAGGCAGCCGGTGTCGGCGCTGTCGGCCTTGACGCGCTGGAGGCCGCCACCATCGACGACAAGGTGCTCGCGCGTGACCGCGCCCAGGGCGTCTTCGCCCAGACCTTCATTCAGTTCTCCAACCGCATGATCTCGGCCTACCGGCTGAAGCAGGGCGCGGCCAATCTGAAGAAATACGCCGAAATCTTTGCGGGCGCCGACCAGCAGTTCGGTGTCCAGGCGCCGATCATCACCGCCTTCTGGGGGCTGGAGACCGATTTCGGCGCCGTACAGGGCGATTTCCACACGCTGAGCGCCTTGGTGACGCTGTCGCATGACTGCCGCCGCCCGCAGCTGTTTCGGCCGCAACTGCTGCCGCTGTTGACGCTGATCGATCGCGGCGTCGTTCCGGCCGACGTCACCGGCGCCTGGGCCGGCGAGATCGGCCAGACGCAGATCCTGCCTTCCGACTATCTCGCGCGCGGCGTCGACGGCGACGGCGACGGCATCGTCGACCTCAGGCGCAGCGTACCCGACGTGATCATGACCACGGCCAACAAGGTGCTGTCGCGCGGCTGGAAACGCGACCAGCCGTGGATCGAGGAAGTGCGCGTGCCCGAGGACATGCCCTGGGAGCAGACCGGCCGCACCAACAAGCTGCCGCTGTCTCAATGGGCCGCGTGGGGCGTCACCAATCCCGATGGCACGCCGCTGATCGACAATGGCCTGAAGGCCGGCCTGGCGCTGCCGATGGGCCGCAAAGGTCCGGCCTTCCTCGCCTACGACAATTTCGACGTCTATCTCGAATGGAACCAGTCCTTCACCTACGCGCTGACCGCCGCCAACTTCGCCAGCCGGCTGGCCGGGGCAAAGCAGTTCGACCCGCGCAATCCCGAAACCGGGCTCAATGGCGACCAGATGAAGGAATTGCAGACCAAGCTCGAAGCCAGGGGCTATGACGTCGGCACCGTCGACGGCATTCTGGGCACCAACACCCGCGAAGCCATCCGCAAGGAACAGATGCGGCTCGGCATGCCGGTCGACGGCTGGCCGACGCCGGAGCTTTTGGGGAAACTGTGAGTAGAATCTGCCCAAGCTGGGTTCCTTATTCCCTACTCCTTGCCCGGACGAAGTCGATAAATGCCCGCAAAGCCGGGGGGACGTGCCTCGAACTCGGGTGATACAGGAAGAAGCCTGGAAAGCTGGGCGACCAGGGCTCTAGAAATCTCATCAGCCTGCCCGCATCGATCCAGGACTGGACCTGATAGTCGATCATGTAGGCAACGCCTGCTCCACCCAGCGCCGCGTTCAGCATCAGCTCGGTGTCGTTGACAGTCAGGCTGCCCTCGACGGCGATTTCCAGAGACCGTTTGCCGCGCGCGAACTCCCATCGATAGAGGTTGCCGCCACCAGGCCATTGGAATTTTATGCATTTGTGCTGATGCAACTCCTGCGGATGGCGCGGTATGGCCCGATTTTCGAGATAGACGGGAGCGGCCACCGCCGCCATCTGCAAATCCCCGCTCAGTTTCACTGCCACCATGTCCTTCTCCAGCCGCTCGCCAAGCCT
The DNA here is from genome assembly GCF_040320665.1 of Mesorhizobium sp. M0626. NCBI lineage: Bacteria > Pseudomonadati > Pseudomonadota > Alphaproteobacteria > Hyphomicrobiales > Phyllobacteriaceae > Mesorhizobium > Mesorhizobium sp. M0626. The sequence goes on from NZ_JAMYQD010000002.1 coordinate 299,478, forward strand.
GATTCCGGCATCGAACCGTCCTCGAACAATGTCGGTCAGCGTATCGTCGACGATGACGGTCAGCGCGATATCAGGATAGGCGCGTTGGAAGTCGCCAAGGATCGGGCCGATGAACCGCACCGCGGCAACACGCGGCACGTTTATTCGTAGCGAACCCGCCGGTCGATCACGCGCGGCATGAATGTCCGCTACGGCGCCCTCTAGCTCTTCGAACGCAACGGCAAGGCGCGCAAACAGCGTCTCGCCGGCACCAGTGGGTGAAACACTACGCGTCGTGCGATTCAGCAACCTGACGCCGATGCGAGCCTCCAGTTGCCGGATCGACTGGCTGAGCGCCGGCGGGGAAACACGCAGCCGGGCGGCGGCGCGGACGAAACTACGCTCTTCCACGATTGCGGCAAATGCCTTGAGCTCGGCGAATTCAGAACCGCGCATTGTGTATCCCTAGATTAACAAGCTAGTCAGATAATAGGCCATTATCTGATCAGTTGCATGGCCCTATTTCTCGACTAGCAGACCCGTCGGATGAAACCGGCACGGGCCTGAATGATTGAAGGAAACGTATCATGCCCAAGTCCTTGCAAGGCAAAACCGCACTCGTCACCGGCAGTTCGCGCGGCATTGGGCGAGCCATCGCCGAAGGCCTCGCCTCCAAGGGCGCTGCCGTCGTCGTCAACTATGTCGGCAACCACGAAGCCGCTGACGAGGTCGTGGCCGCCATCGCCGGCAAGGGAGGAAAGGCGATGGCCGTCCAGGCCGACATATCAAGCGTCTCGGATATTCATCGCCTGTTTGACGAGGCTGAGAGTGAGTTCGGCGCGATCGACATCGTGGTTGCCAATGTCGGCGTCGCCGTCATCAAGCCTCTGACCGAGGCAACCGAAGCCGATTTCGACCATGTCTTCGGCACCAATGCCAAGGGCACGTTCTTCGTGCTTCAGGAAGCAGCGCGCCGTGTGCGAAACGGCGGCCGCATCATCGCGGTCTCCACCGGCGGCACCAAGATGTTCTTCACGCAAACGGCGCTCTATCTCGGCAGCAAGGGCGCCGTCGAACAATTCGTCCGTGTGCTCTCGCGTGAACTCGGACCGCGCGGCATCACCGTGAATGCGCTGTCGCCTGGCTTCACCGACACGGACCTGCTTCCCGAGCGCGATCGCGCCGTGGCGGCCGGCATGTCTCCATTTGGCAGGATCGGCGCGCCCCGCGACGTTGCCGATGTCGCGGTCTTCCTGGCCAGCGACGAGGCCCGCTGGCTGACCGGCGAGAATATCCAGGCCGGTGGCGGGGTCGCTTAGTCCGCCATCGTCTCTAGGCTGGCGAATCCCTGCGGCGCATCGCCTTCATCGAAGGGTGTCGTCACCTCGACGAAGGTATCGGGATAAAAGCCGTTGAAGCGGGTTCTTAGCGACAGCGAATAGGCGCCGATATGGCCGATCTCGATCCAGTCGCCGGTGTCGACGGTTTCCGGCAGCCAGAACGGCCGCGACAGGATGTCGACGGAATCGCAGGTCGCGCCGCAGACCTTGAACGGCACGATGTTCTTCTCCTCGCCATTGCGCGAGCGGATCGCCGGATCGGGGATGAAGCGGGCCGGCAGTGTGATCTTGCCGGTCCAAGAATCCGACAGCGACGCCCAGATGCCGTCATTGATGTAGAGCCGCTTGCCCTTGCGCAGCAGCACCCGCACGATCAGCGACAGGCAGCGCGCCACGATCACCCGGCCGGGCTCGGCCACCAACGGGATCTGGTCGAACTGGTATTCCCTCAGGTCGCCCGACAGCCGCGACATGATCTGGCCGAGCGACGGCATCTCGATCTGCTTGCGATTGGGGTCATGGCCGTACTCGGCGGGAAAGCCGCCGCCGACATCGAGGCCCGCAATGTCGAAGGTCAGCCGGTTGCGCACCCAATCGGCGGAGGCCAGCGCCCGTTCATAGGTGTCGGGATCCTCGATCTGGCTGCCGACATGGAAGCACAGGCCGACCTTGTAGCCGGTGCGGTTGAGCCGCTCGGCGAGTTCCACCGCATAGGCCGGCCCGGCGCCGAATTTCTTCGACAGTTCATAGGCCGCCGAACCCTTGGTCTGGATTCGCACGAACACGCTGATGGAGCCCGGATCGATGTCAAGCGCCCGCACCACCCGCGTCAGCTTGGTGATCTCGTCCTCATGGTCGAGCGAAATGACCCGGATGGCGTATTTTTCCAGCGCAAGCTTGATGTCCGACTGCGCCTTGACCGGATGCATGTAGAGCATCTCGGCGTCGGGTGAGACGGCGCGCACGGCGGCGAACTCGCCGGGCGAGGCCACATCGAAGGCGGTGACGCCGGCTTCGACCAGCGCCTTGAGCACGATCTGCTCGCCATTGGTCTTGACTGCGTAGGCGGTCTTGCCGGGAAACATGCCCATGAACTGTTTGGCATCCGCCTTCAGCACCTGCGGGCGAAAGCAGTAGACCGGATCGTCCGGCCGAAGCGCCAGCGCCGCCTCGCGGGCATTCTCGAATCGCTGCATGGACGAATCCCCTGACTTCTCGGCTGCGCACAATTAATCCAAGCTAGCGGCCAAAGAAAACAATTCTGTGTCTGGCGGGCACTGACCCAGCGGCGCATCCTCCTGGCAGCACTGTTGCCAGCAATCAGGTTTCGGGTGGCTCTTGTCGCCGGACCCGATATGCCTTCTGCCTGAGTGGCTGGCATTGATGCCGCGGGGAAGGACGTTCACGATGGCAATAGCCACGACAGCCGTGCAGCGCGGACCGATGACGCTGAGGGACTGGGGACAGCTTCTGCTGCTCGGCGCCATCTGGGGCGGCTCGTTCTTCTTTGCCCGCATCGCCGTTGCCGAAATGCACCCGCTGGTGCTGGTGCTGTTTCGCGTTGCCATTGCGGCCATTGCACTGCAGCTCTATCTCGGCATTCGCGGTCCGTCCTTCCGCCTCGCCTTCCCGCATGCCGGCCTGTTTTTCCTTTTGGCGCTCGCCAACAATGTCGTCCCGTTCTCGCTGATCTTTGCCGGCCAGACCGCGCTTGGCGCCGGCGTCGCCTCGGTGCTCAATGCGACGACGCCGTTCTGGACGCTGATCCTCGCCAACGCGCTGACAGCGGACGAAAAGCTCTCCTGGAACAAGCTTGCCGGCATCGGGCTCGGCATCGCCGGCACCGCTGTCATGATCGGCCCCGGCCTGCTGGCCGGGCTCGGCGGCCCGGTCTGGGCGAAATTCGCGCTGATCGGCGCCTCGCTGTCATACGCCGTCGCGCTGATGATTGCCCGCCGCTTCAAGGGCGTGCCCTCGCCGGTCATCGCCACCGGACAATTGACGGCGTCGACCATCATCATGATCCCGGTGGTGCTGCTCACCTATGGCCCGGCCGGCCTGTTCTCGGCCTCGCCGCCGGTCTGGACGGCGGTGCTGGCGCTGGCGCTGCTCTCCACCGCCTTCGCCTACATCCTCTATTTCAACGTCGCCGCCTCGGCCGGCGCCACCAACGCCTCGCTGGTCACGCTCATCGTCCCGGCCAGCGCCATCCTGCTCGGCCTCCTGTTCCTCGGCGAGCGGCTCGCTCTGTTTGAGTTCTGCGGCATGGCACTGATCGCGCTTGGCCTGTTGACGATCGACGGGCGGTTGTTTGGTCGGCGCTAATGCCTGTCGACCAAAAGTGCGCAGCGGTTTTGGGACAACGACGCGCTTTAGGTCTGGTAGCGCTGCCATGCCTCGGTTTCGCCACGGCCGCGTCACAATTTATTCACAGGCTGCCAGCGGCTTTTGCCGAAGAGTTTCAACGCTTAACGGCAGGTGGCAGGTCGCAAATTCCACAATCGCGTCGCATTGCAGCATATTTTCCGCTTGCCTGTGGCACAAATGCCCCTAGACTCCACCCATAGCTCTTGAAGAGGAGACTATGACATGGGACTTACGAGGCCAATCAACGCATTGATGATCTGTGCTGCATTTGCCTTCATTGGCGCCCTTATCATAGGTGTTCTTCCGTAACCGCCGGAGCGGAAGAACAGCAGCAATAGCCCACAAATTCGAAAGGCCGGGTGTTTCGCCCGGCCTTTTGCATTTCAGATTTCATACCACGATGAAGCTCAGGCGGCGGCGGATCCAGCTGCCTCTGTTTCGTGGGAGCGGATGCCGATCATATGGCAGATGGCAAACACCAGGTCGGCCCGGTTCATGGTGTAGAAATGGAAGTCGCTGACGCCGCGCTCGACGAGATCGAGCACCTGCTCGGCCGCCACGGCAGACGCCACGAGCGCATGCGTCTGCGGATCGTTGTGCAGCCCTTCGAAACGCTCGGCCAGCCATGCCGGCACCAGCGCGCCGCAGCGCGCCGAGAAATTGGCGACCTGGGTGAAATTGTGCACCGGCAGGATGCCAGGCACGATCGGGATGTAGATGCCGGCACGGCGCGCCTTCTCGACATAACGCTCGTAGAGATCGTTGTCGAAGAAGAACTGGGTGATCGCCCGCGTCGCGCCATTGTCGGCCTTGCGCTCCAGCATGTCGAAGTCGGTGGCAAAGTCCGGACTTTCCGGATGCTTTTCGGGATAGGCCGAGACCGAGATGTCGAAATCGCCGGCGTCCTTCAGCGCTCCGACAAGTTCGGCGCCATTGGCATAGCCATCGGGATGCGGCCGGTAGGCGGTGCCGACGCCGGCCGCCGGATCGCCACGCAAGGCGACGAAGCGCTTCACGCCCATATCGGCGAATTCGCGGACGACGGCGTCGACCTCATGGCGGGCAGCGTCGACGCAGGTCATGTGCGCCGCCGGCGTCAGCGTCGTCTCGTTCAGGATGCGCTTGACCGTGCGGGCCGTGCGCTCACGCGTCGAACCGCCGGCGCCATAGGTCACCGAGACGAATCTCGGCCTCAGCGGCTCCAGCCTGGTGACGGTGTCCCAGAGCCTGGCTTCCATCTCATCGGTCTTCGGCGGGAAGAACTCGAAGGAGACGCGGACCTTGTCGCCGATGTCGGGACGGCGGGAAAAGCGGAACTGGTTCATCAGGCGATTTCCCCCATAGGGTACGCTTTGGTGGGTTGGGTATCATTGGAAGGCTCGGCCATCAGCATGCGGCGGTCCCGGCCGAGCCACAGCTTGACGGTCAGCCTGGCTTCGTTGCCGCCGCGCGGCTCGAATTCCTGGGCATCCTCGAGATCGAGCCCGGCCTCGGCAAACCATTCGGAGATCTGCCGGTCGGAAAAGCCCAGCCTGACATGCGCGTGCTGGTCGCGCAGGAACTCCAGCGCATGCGGCGCGAAGTCGACGATCACCAGCCGGCCCGCCGGGCGCAGCAGCCGCGCCGCCTCGCGAATGGCGCGTGCCGGATCGTCCAGATAGTGCAGCACCTGATGGATGGTGACGAGGTCGAAGGCGTCGCGCTCGACCGGCGGCGCGAAAATGTCGCCTTGGCGGACCTGCGCATTGGCGATGCCTGCCTTGTCGAGATTGGCCCGCGCCACCGTCAGCATTTCGCGCGACATGTCGATGCCGACGCCGCGCCGGTAGAGCGGCGAAAATATCTCCAGCAGCCGCCCGGTACCGGTGCCGAGGTCTAGCATCGACTGGAATGGCCGCTTGCCGACCAGCTTGAGGAGTGCGGCTTCCACGGCGCGGTCCGGCACATGCAGCGAGCGGATGTGATCCCAGCTGGCGGCGTTCTCGGAGAAATACTCGGCGGCACGGTCCTGCCGCTTGCGCTTGACCGATGCCAACCGCTCGAGATCGCGCTCGACCTGCGGATCGGCGCCATGAATGCCGGAGACCAGCCGCAGCACGAAGTCGCGCGCGGAATCCGTATCCGACAGCCGGAAGAAGGCCCAGGAGCCCTCCTGGTAGCGGCCGATCAACCCGGCCTCCAGCAGCAGCTTCAAATGCCGCGACACCCGCGGTTGCGACTGGCTGAGGATCTCGGTGAGGTCGGACACGGTGAGATCGCCGCGCGACAGCAGCGCCAGGATGCGGAGCCGGCTCGATTCGGCCGCAGCCTTCAACGTATCAACCATCGTATCGAGCGAAACATGCATCGGCGCGTTCTCGTTGAAAAAGATATAAACATATGTTTATGTCAGCTTTGACGACATGGCAAGGCCTATGTCGCTTCCTGACAAGAAAATGCCGCACACATGATCCCCGCCTGAGAGAACCGCTTTTCCCTGACGATCGGCTGGAAACTTGTGCTAGGGCGAAAGCCATGTTCGAGAAGCGCGACGGCGAAAAGCTCCTGCAGACTGACCCGGCTGACATGCCGGCGGATGGCCATATCGTGTTCATCGGCCGCATCGCCTCGCCATGGACATCCAGGCAAACCTGCCCAAAGAACATGCGCGCGGCGCGCGAGGCCGGACAGGCGACCACGGTTCTCATCGACCCTGCCTATCGCGACGGCCTGCTTGCGCTGGAGCGGGCCAGCCACATCGTCATCCTGTCCTGGCTGCATCACGCGCCGCGGGCACTGATTGTCCAGAGACCCCGCCATGCGGCTGAGCCGAAAGGCGTTTTCTCGCTGCGCTCCCCTGCCCGGCCGAACCCAGTCGGGCTGCATATCGCCAGGCTGATCGCCGTCGACATCGACCACGGCCGCATCGCCATCGACGCCATCGATGTGCTCGACGGCACCCCGGTGATCGACATCAAGCCCTATTTCGCCTCGACCGACGCCTTTCCCGAGGCGACCATTGCCGGGCGTGACGAAAAATGAGCGCGCCCACCGGCCGCCGCCGCGCCATCGCCAAGGCGCTGACCGCACTGCTGCCCCTGGCGCCCTATGCCGATATGGAGAAAATCCGCACCGAGGCCGGCGCCGTGCACATGAAGACGCTGCCGCCGGGCATCGCGGTCTGGCTGGCGACGATCGCCCATATCAGGCACGGCCATACCGACTATGAAAAGCTGCTGGCCGAGGGCTATGACCGCGACTCGGCGCGGTTCTTCGTCATCGAGCAAACAAACATGGTGCTGACCCGTTGGCGCGCCACGCGCCTGCTCGATGCAGAGGACGAAGAGGAATAACTTCAGCTACCGTCGCTTCAATACGGCAACCGCATTGTAGGGCTGGCCGTCCGCCTGCCCAACCCAGGTCCAGGACAGGTTCCCTTTGAAGAACCGGACGGTGATGCCGCCACCGTCGATGCACTTGTCCTGGCCGTAGCTGATGCTTTCCCGGTATTCCGCCGAACTGTCGTCGCGAGAAATCTGGGTCAACGATCCGCCGCAGCCGAGCGACGAATAGTCGATCGACGCGGCGCCATCGCCGATTGTCATTGCGATCGCCCAATCGGCGCCGGCAGCACCGGCCGGACTTTGATGACCGCTGCCGGTCCAGACGCCGTTGAGCCCCGCCGCGTTGACCACGCAAGGCACGTTCTGAAAGATCGGCGTCAGCTCGCTGCCCGTCTTCTCGCAACGATAGGTCTGGCCGTTCTGGCACAGCGCCTCGCCCTCGCGAGCGCATTGCGCGAAGGCATGGCCAGTGACGAAGACGAGGAAAATTGCAAAGCTGATGGTCCGAAAAGATCTGCCCATTTTGCCCCTCCCGGCCGGATATTTTCAAGCCGGACCATAGGGCATATCGAATGTGCTACCTAGGACAAACAGCGATGGTTGGGTGGCCCTATGCCGCCTGCAGGGGACCACTAGCTTGAATCTGCCGCATCAAGCCGAAGGGACCAATCGCCATGAACCGAAGCGCAGCAGCCGGTAGCATTGTGCCATTGCCGGCTTTGTCGGATCGCCATATCGATCCGCATTCCTATCCCGACGGCATCGCCTTTCTCGATGGTCAGTATCTGCCGATGTCGCAAGCCAAGATCTCGGTGCTGGATTGGGGCTTTCTGCATTCCGACGCCACCTACGACACCGTGCATGTCTGGGACGGGAGCTTCTTCCGACTCGACCTGCATCTCGACCGCTTCTTCGCCGGCTTGCAAAAACTGCGCATGACGATCCCGTCCGACCGCGATGGTGTGGCCGAGATTCTGCACAATTGCGTGGCGCTGTCGGGCCATCGCGCCGCCTATGTCGAAATGCTGTGCACACGCGGCGCCTCGCCGACCTTCAGCCGCGATCCGCGCCAGGCGGTCAACCGCTTCATGGCCTTCGCAGTTCCCTTCGGCTCGGTCGCCAATGCCGAGCAGTTGCGGCGCGGCCTGCATGTCGCCATTAGCGACAAGGTGCGCATTCCGCCGGTCTCGATCGATCCGGCGATCAAGAACTACCACTGGCTCGACCTCGTGCGCGGCCTCTACGACGCTTATGACCGTGGGGCCGAAACCGCATTGATTCTCGACTTCAACGGCAATGTCGCCGAAGGCCCCGGCTTCAACGTGTTCTGCGTCAAGGACGGCAGGCTGTCGACGCCAGCCGCCGGCGTGCTGCCCGGCATCACCAGGCGCACCGTCTTCGACCTCTGCGCCGAGGCAGCGCTTCCCACCACGGCCGTCGACGTCAGCGTTGCCGCGCTGAAGGCTGCCGACGAAGTCTTCATCACTTCCACCGCCGGCGGCATCATGCCGGTGACAGTGATCGACGGCGCTGCTGTCGCCGACGGCAAGATAGGCGGGATCACAAAGCGCTTGATGGCGCTCTACTGGCAAAAGCATGACGACCCGGCCTGGTCGAGCCCGGTGCGCTATCCCTGACCGGCGAAGGTCCTGCTCCACACGATGACGTGACCAAAAAGATTCCCCCTCGCCTCTGGAAAATCGCTCGACGCACCGTATATCGCGGAAGCGGAGAAGCCTCCGCTTCCCAGTTCACGGCCCGCATGGGCAAGGATTCCACGTCATGACAAGCAAGGTTTGGTTCATCACCGGATCGTCGAAAGGCTTTGGCCGAGTCTGGGCCGAGGCCGCACTCGCTCGCGGCGACCGTGTCGCCGCAACCGCGCGCGATGCCGGCACGCTCGCCGATCTCGTCGCGAAATACGGCGATAATGTCGCCGCGATCAAGCTCGACGTCACCGACAAGAAGGCTGTCGATGCGGCCATCGCCGAGGCGCACAAGCGCTTTGGCCGGCTCGACGTCGTCATCAACAATGCCGGCTATGGCCATTTCGGCGCCATCGAGGAAGTCAGCGAACAGGAAGCCCGCGACCAGATCGAGACCAATGTGTTCGGCGCGCTCTGGGTCACCCAGGCGGCTTTGCCGATCATGCGGGCGCAGGGCTCCGGCCATATCATCCAGATCTCGTCGATCGGCGGCGTCAACGCCTTTGCCTCGCTCGGCCTTTACCATGCCTCGAAATGGGCGCTCGAAGCCTTCAGCCAGTCGCTCAGCATCGAGGTCGCCGAATTCGGCATCCATGTGACGCTTGTCGAGCCGGGCGGCTTCTCCACCGATTGGTCCGGCGCTTCGGCCAAGGTCTCCAAAGCGATCGAGGCTTACGCGCCGGCCCGTGCCAAGATGGCGGAACGCCGCGCCAACTCGGTCGCCGGCGACCCCAAGGCCACCGGACCGGCGATGCTTGAAATCGTCGACGCGGCCGAGCCGCCGCTGCGCGTCTTCTTCGGCGATGGCGGCCTACCGATGATCAAGCAGGAATACGCCAACCGCATCGCGCTGTGGGAAAAGTGGGACCACGTTTCCGTCGAGGCGCAGGGCGCCAAGAAGAACCGCAAGGCGGCCTGAGCGCGTCTTGAAATCCGGCTGCGTCGCCCCGGCGGCGCAGCCCGTGCCCTAGCCCGGTACTAGGATCGATAAATCCACTGCTCGGGCACGCGCACCGAGATCTCTTCCCCTGTTGTCATACGACCCGGTTTCTCGACCCAAGCAACGAGGCCGCGCAGCCGTTTCGCCGCCTTCGGGAAGGCCAGCGCGCCGGCCTCCCGATCGGCCATCTCGGCGTTTTCGGCGATCGAACGTCCAGCAAGCCGGCAAGGCCCGTTCTGCGCATCGACCTTGATCGTCACGCCACTTCTAAAGAACAGCAGCGTGCCTGACGGCAGCATCGAGAGATGCGGCACGCCTTCGATCAACAGATTGGCGCCGATCCATTCCGGCTTGATCTCGGCCAGCCCCATCCGCTCGGCAACGACGGCGAGTTCATCCGCTGCTACGATTGATATCTGCCGCTCGTTGCGGATTTCGGTGCCGCGCGGATACCAGGGTTCGCGACCGCCCGAACGACGGGTGGCGCCGGCGTGGAAGTCGCCGTCGATGCCTTCGAAACCGAGCTGCAATGCTTCCACTGGGCGCGTCTGAAAGTGATTCGACGGTGCGGCGTAGAGCGCCGTCACCCTGGCTACGAGTTTTCGCGCTGAAATGATCTCGATCGGAGCCTCAGGGAAAAGATCCAGCATGGCTTACTCCTTGTGCAAGATCGCATTAGCGATAGCCATGAGCCCGGTCCAGTCCAAAGCAATGATGATCCGATCAAGCGGGCTGATGGCAGCCGATCACGATCTTCTTACCGCGGATCGCATATCCTATCGTACTGCGCCGCATTGCAGCCGTGCTGCACCGGCCTCATGGTGAGACAAGTCTGCGGAGGTTTCCATGCGTCCCGGGACTGCAATCGCGCTGCTTTGGCTGATCTGGGTCGTGTCCTGGTTTCTAGCCGCCTTCTGGGCCGACCCGGCGAAAAAGCGTGCCGGCATCCAGGAGGAGCTTCGCTATCGCGCTTTGTGGTTGTTCGGCGCGGTGCTGCTGTTCATTCCCGCGCATGGCTATGCCGGCCGGCTGCGATTCTGGTTTCCGACCCTTGCCGAAGCGTGGATCTGCGCAGGGCTTGTTGCCGTTGGCCTGTTGTTCGCCTGGTGGGCGCGGTTGCATCTCGGCCGTCTCTGGTCGGCTTCGGTGACGGCCAAGGCCGAGCACCGTGTCGTCGACACCGGTCCCTACAGAATGGTCCGCCACCCGATCTATACCGGACTGCTTCTGGCGATGCTTGCCACAATGGCGGCCAAAGGCACGGTCTGGGGCATCGCCGGCGCGATTCTTCTCACCATCGGCATCGTCATGAAGGCAAGGCTGGAGGAACGCTTTCTGCGCGGAGAACTCGGCAACGCCTATGACGATTATGCCCGCAGCGTACCGATGCTGGTGCCGTTCATGCCGGCCTGATTACAGCATCCGCAAAAGCGCGCCGCCGATCGAATAGCCGGCGCCGAAGGCGCACAGCACGCCGAAATCGCCGGGCTTCATGTCGGCGTGGTTTTCCGACAGCGCGATGATGGCGCCAGCGCCGGCGGTGTTGCCGAGCCGCTCCAGCACCATCGGCGCGCGGTCATGGTCGACCTCGTGGCCGAAGGCCAGTTTCAGGATCATGGCGTTCATTCGCGCATTGGCCTGATGCAGCCAGAATCGCCTGATGGCTTGCGGCGTCAGCCCGTGCTCGGCGAGGAATTCGACAATGAATTTGTGGCCGGCGACGGTGACTTCCTTGAACACCTTGTTGCCGACCTGTTTGATCAGATTGCCTTCGAGGTTGATCATGTAAGGATCGTCCTGGGCGGTGCGGGTGTGATAGCCCAGATTGGTGCGGATATTGTTCGACATCTGCGTCCAGGTGCGCGTGTCCAGCACCTCGAAACGCCCCGGCCGCCTCTCGCCCTCGCCCAGCCCCTCGACCACCATCGCCACCGATGCATCGCCGAAGATGAAATGCGTCTGCCGGTCGCGGAAATTGAGATGGCCGGTGATGATCTCCGGCGTGACCACCAGCACGCGCTTGTGCGCACCCGCCCGCACGAGATTGGCCGCAATGTGCAAGGCGGCCGCGGCCGATGAACAACCAAGCCCCATGTCGAAGCCGGCGCCCTTGGTGCCCAGCGCCTCCTGCATTTCGATAGCGATCGCCGGATAGGGCCGTTGCTGGTGCGAGGCCGAGCAGATCACCAGGTCGATGTCGGACGGCTTCAGGCCGGCATGGTCGAGCGCCTTCCGGGCCGCGGCCACTCCAAACTCGGCCTGCAGCGACAGCGCATCATCGGGCCGCGCCGGAATGCGCGGCGCCATGCGGGTCGGATCGAGAATGCCTTCGCGCTCGATCACATGGCGGGTCTGGACGCCCGAGGCATGGACGATGAAGGCGCTGTCGGATTTCTGCAGCAGCGTCTCATCCGTGCCTTGCCGGCGCGCATTCTCGGTGTCGACCCAGGCATTGAAGCTGGCGACCAGTTCTTCATTGGTGATCTTGGCTTCAGGGATTTCAACGCCAATGCCGCTGATGATGACGCGATGCATATCCAGTCCGTCCATGCGCAGGCGTTGTCGTTCTCATGTGAACGACGAAGGGGCGCGACACAACACTTTTCTCACCCCACCGGTTTACGCCGGCTTAAACCATAGGCTGTGGCCGGATGTCATCGGGAGTGCTAGCCGGCCCGCTTGGCGACGATGAAAATGCGCGGGAAGCGCAGCAGCACCTTGCCGTTTGCGGTCTTCGGATAGGCCTTGGCAATTTTGGCCGTGTAGCTGTCGAGGAAGATCTTGCGCTCGCCGGCGTCCAGCGGATCGAGGAAAGGCTTCAGCCCCGTCGACTTCACCCATTCGACGATCGCCTCGGCGTCGGTCAGTGGATGATTGTAGGCCGTATGCCAGATATCCACCCGGTCGGAGAGCGGCGACAAGAGATCATAATAGAACGACACCGCCGGCAGCGGTCCGCGCGCAGCACCTGCCATCTTGGCGGCGAACGGCATTTCGGCGGCCGTCTCGCGCATCACCTGATGCGACGGCTCAAGCAGATTGTCGGGCATCTGGACGGCGAGCGCGCCACCGGGGGCGAGAAAGCCCATCAGCCGCTGAAACACAGCGGGATGGGTGGGCAGCCACTGGAATACCGCGTTGGCGAAGATGACGTTGACCGGCTCGGCCGGCCGCCATGTCGAGGCATCGGCGAGGTCGAAATTGACGCTGGGCAGGCGCGCCTTCGCCTTCTCGATCATGTCGGGAGAGGTGTCGAAGCCGCTCACCTCAGCGCCCGGCCAGCGCTCGACCAGCAGCTCGGTCGAATTACCCGGGCCGCAGCCGATGTCGACCACCCGGCGCGGGAAATCCACCGGCACCTGCGCAACAAGATCGCGCGCGGGCCGCGTCCGCTCATCCTCGAATTTCAGATATTGGGCGGCGGACCAGTCGGTCATTCAAGCTTTCCTCGTATCAGTTGAGAAATTCGCCGCCCCGGTTGCTCCCTTACCGCGTCAGCCTCTTGTAGGTCATCCTGTGCGGGTTGACGGCTTCGGGGCCGAGACGACGGATCTTGTCCTGCTCGTAGTCCTCGAAATTGCCCTCGAACCATTCGACATGGCTGTCGCCCTCGAAGGCGAGGATGTGGGTGGCCAGGCGGTCGAGGAACATACGATCGTGCGAGATGATGACCGCGCAGCCACCAAAATTTTCCAGTGCGTCTTCGAGCGCCGCCAGCGTTTCGGTGTCGAGATCGTTGGTCGGTTCGTCGAGCAGCAGCACATTGCCGCCGGTCTTCAGCATTTTTGCCAGATGCACGCGGTTGCGCTGGCCGCCGGAGAGTTTGCCGACCTTCTGCTGCTGGTCGCCGCCACGGAAGTTGAACGATGCGCAATAGGCGCGGGTGTTGGCTTCGAACTTGCCGAGCTTGACCACTTCGGCGCCGCCCGAGATTTCTTCCCAGACGGTCTTTGACGGATCGAGCGCATCGCGGCTCTGATCGACATAGCCGAGCTTCACCGTTTCGCCGATGCGGACAGAGCCGGCATCCGGCGTTTCCTGGCCGGTGATCATGCGGAACAGCGTCGTCTTGCCGGCGCCGTTCGGGCCGATGACGCCGACGATGCCGCCTGGCGGCAGCTTGAATTCCAGGCCTTCGATCAACAGCGTGTCGCCAAAGCCCTTCGACAAGCCTTCCGCCTCGATCACCACATTGCCGAGCCGCTCGCCATGCGGAATGACGATCTGCGTATCGCTCGGACGCCGCTTGTCGGCTGCATCCAGCAGCTCCTGGAACGCCTGGATACGCGCCTTGGACTTGGTCTGGCGGGCTTTCGGGCTGGACTGGATCCACTCGCGCTCGCGGCCGATGGCGCGCTGGCGGGCGTCGTCCTCGCGACCTTCCTGCTTGAGGCGCTTGGCCTTGGCTTCGAGGTATTTGGTGTAGTTGCCCTCATAGGGAATGCCGCGGCCGCGATCGAGCTCGAGGATCCATCCCGTGACATTGTCGAGGAAGTAGCGATCGTGGGTGATGATCATCACGGCGCCCGGATAGGCGCGCAGATGCTTTTCGAGCCACGCCGTGGTTTCGGCGTCGAGATGGTTGGTCGGTTCGTCGAGCAGCAAGAGGTCGGGCTGACGCAGCAGCAGCTGGCAGAGCGCGACGCGGCGGCGCTCACCGCCCGAAAGCTTGGTGACCTCGGAATCCTTGGGCGGGCAGCCCAGCGCTTCCATCGCCATCTCGACCTGCTGTTCGAGATCCCACAAATTGAGCCGGTCCATCTCGTCCTGGAGCTTGGCCGACTCGTCAGCCGTCTCGTCGGAGTAGTTCATCATCAATTCGTTGTAGCGCTCGATGATGGCGGTCTTGGCGGCGACACCTTCCATGATGTTCTCGAACACCGTCTTGTTGGCATCGAGCGCCGGCTCCTGCGCGAGATAGCCGACGGTGGCGCCTTCGGCGAGCCAGGCTTCGCCGTTCCACTCCTTGTCGAGCCCGGCCATGATCTTGAGGATCGTCGACTTACCCGAGCCGTTGGGGCCGAGGATGCCGATCTTGGCGTCGGGATAGAAGGAGAGATGGACATTCTCAAGCACCTTCTTGGTGCCATAGGCCTTGTTGAGGCCGGCCATGTGATAGATGAACTGGCGTGCCACGCGCGCTTTCCTTGATGATTGACCGAAATGTCGGATTGAATGGAGGTTGGCCGCTATGTAGGCGATGCCGGGCCGAACGGCAATCGCTTTTGCCATTTCAAGCCGGGTGTACACCGCACGTTAAGTTTTCCGCCGGTTGTAGGGAGCGTTGAAATCCCCGGTTAACCCTTCAGCGTCAAAACAGGATTGATCGCTGGCCTGTCGCGATCGAAAGTAAAGATCGGACCGAAGGTAGTGCTGAACAGTTTCCTGCTCCTTGCCGAAGCGGTCGTCTACTTCAGCGTCATGGTCACGCTGTTCCGCTTCAGGGATCGCATCGGCCTCGGCGTCTTCGTCTGCGCGCTGGGCGCCATGCATTTCCTCGAAACCTATCTCGCCAGCGTCTTCTATGTCGCCCTGCCCTTCGGCATGGTCTCGCCAGGCTCGGCGGTGCTGTTCTCCGGCAAGCTGGTGATGCTGCTTCTGCTCTACATGAAGGAAGATGCGGCCACGGTGCGCCAGCCGATCTATGGCCTGCTGCTCGGCAACGCCTTGATGATCGGGCTGGTCCTGATCCTGCGCCTGCACGATATTTCAGCTCTTTCCGACGGCAAGCTTCCCGATATCGGCTTCATCGACCAGATGGGCTGGTTGATGGTATGGGGCACGACGCTGCTCTTCATCGACGCCATCCTGATCATCCTGCTTTACGAAAAGCTCGGGCGTTATCTGCGCAAGGCGCCGTTCTCCCGCATCCTGATTTGCGTCGCCTGCGTGCTCACCTTCGACCAGGCCGGATTTTTCACCGCCCTGCATTTCGTCGCCGGCGCACCGATCGCGGTCTTCTTCGGCGGCTGGTTCGCGAAGATGGGTGCCGCTTTTGCCTACAGCGCCATGCTTGTCGCCTACCTCAGATGGTTCGAAACGCGTCAGGTCGTGGCACCGCGCGGGCTGTCCGACGTCTTCGACACCTTGACCTATCGCGAGCGCTACGAAGCCCTGGTCGAACATGTCGGCCGCGACGGCCTCACCGGCCTGTTGCACAGGGGACGCTTTGACAGCGACGGCGAACGTCTGGTTGCCGTCAGCCTGCGCACGGCCCAACCGCTCAGCCTGCTGATCGTCGACGTCGACCATTTCAAGTCGATCAACGATCGCTTCGGCCATGCCGAGGGCGACAGGGTGCTGAGATCGATCGCCCAGGTGCTGACCCAGGCGGCCGGCGCACACGATCAGGTTTTCAGGATCGGCGGCGAGGAGTTCGCCATCCTTTGCTCGCAGCCGCATGCGGTCGCCAGGTTGCTCGGAGAAAACCTCCGCCAGGCCGTCAAAGCGTGCGTAAACCGGTTCGACATCAGCGTCAGCGCCGGCATCGCCACTGTCGATGAGACCGTAGGCTCGCTTGCCGATCTCTTCGCCCTTGCCGACGAGCGTCTCTACAGGGCCAAGTCCACCGGGCGTGACCGCGTCGTCGGCGAAGCGCATGACGATGCCGAAGACCTAACTGCGTGGACATTGCCCACGCGTGGCGTCAGCGGATAAGGCTGTCAGCTCCGCTTGCGCTGCTGCAACGCGCCGACCGCAACTGAAACGGCTATCAGCGCGATGGCCAGCCATTTCAGCACGGTGATGATCGGACTGGCATCGATGTCATAAGCGATGAACAACAGAATGCCGGGCACCAGCAGGCCGCACATGACCAGCATGATGCGGTTGATCTGCCAAGACACTTTTGCTGCCAGCGCTTCGTCACCGGCTTCGCCGACAAGACCGGCGCGCATCTCCCGAGAGATGGCCAACGCGCTCGACAGGCGCATGGAGATCGGCAAGCCGAGCCCGATTATGAGGAAGGCACACGCCGCCAGCAGAGCCGAGAATTTGAGCGCGCTGGTGTCGGCCGGCACCGGAAACAAAAGTGTCGCCAGCGGCAGGAAGACACAGACGATGCCGAGCGCGGCAATGGCGATGAAGATCGCGGCATTGACCCAAGTGAACAGCTGGTAGCGGCTTGCCCCGATCGGCGCGGCAAGCACGCGCATGCGCGCCCACTCGGCATCGGTATAGGAAAAGCCCGGCCATTCCATGCGGCCGTCTTTAATGGCGGTCATCCCCCTGGCCCAGAAAGCCAGCCGCGCCAGCGCGCCTGATGTCATGCCACTCATCGCCACCCCCGCCGAATGAAACACATCCAGACCATATCACCGCGTCACTGCCAAGCGACAGACGGATATCCTACTGGAACCCGGCCGCATCGACCGAGCCCTTCGGACAGCCCGCCTTGGTCGTCGGCGCCGAGGCGAGCATGAGAGTGCTCAGCGAACTGTCGGGGCCGATCGGGCCGGTCAGGCCGAGCGTCAGCTCGCCGATCAGCCGCCTGCCGCTCGACGGATCGACCAGGCAGGAGACACGCACCCGCGCGCCCGACCCGGCGCCGAAGGCGCTGTCGAAGGCGCTGCGGATCTGGTCCGAAGTCAGCTGCTTGCCGACATTCCTGGTGAAGAGCTCGCGCACCGGCGAGGCATTCACCGCCCGCATCAGGTTCAGCGCCTCGGCAAAATACTCCTGCTGGCTCTTGCCGTAGCAGGTGCCGTGCTTGATCCATTCATGCCGTTCGAGCTTGGAGGCGGTGCCCGGCATAACCTGGTCGAGCTCGGCGCGCGTAGCGGCATCGAGATCGACCGGCGGCAGGTCTGCCCAATGGGCCGGATTGTCATTGGCCTTGTCGCTCGCCGGCACCTGGCAATAGAAATTGCCGTTCGGCTGCGGCCAGAGCCCATGCAATGTGAAATGCGACGCGTCGAAGCCGCCCGCCGTCTGCGCCTGGCATTCGGGCTTGCTCGACTTGGTTTCGCAGAAGGCCGGCTGCCAGCTCAGCGCGAAAACATATTCGGGTTTTCCTGAAGCCGGCGCCGCAGGCTTGCCCTGATCGGCGGGCGCGGCCGGCTGGGCGGCTGCGCTGCCGCCGGTGACATGACCGCAGCTGATCTTGACCCAGCGACGCTCAGGATCGGCGCCCGGCACGCGGATGAGGTAATGCGTCGGCGCATCCTTGTTGCCGGCCAGGAGGTCGTAGCTCTGTCCAGCCGTTGTCGCGATATTGCCGGGGTTCTTGCCGCTCTTGATTGCCTGCGTTGCTGGACAGGCAGCATCGGCCACGAAGGAGCCGCTCATCTTCACATCGGCGCGCGCTAGGCCGACACCGGCCAGCGCCACCAACACCGCACCCCATATCGCCGATATCCGCATTCCAGCACTCCTAGCGTTTCATAGCGCAAGCTAGAAACGTGTGACATGTCAGAATTACGATTTCTTTCGTCCGCCGCAAAAAACAATCGCTCGGTCGATCAGACCCCGCCCTCCTCGACCCGCTTCGTCAACATACGCAGCAGATCAAGCGCGGTCTCAAGCACGCGAGGCTCGATGCCCTCGCTGATGCGGTTGGCCCAGACATGCTGGCGCGTGCCGATATCCCTGATCGCGGCCCGGCCCGCATCGGTCATCGCCAGGAGCTTGGCGCGGCGGTGCGCCGGGTTGTCCGCATAGGCGGCGAGCCCTTCGGCGGCCAGAATGTCGGCAAGGCGCTGCACGCTCTGGCGGGCAAGCCCCATGTGGCGGGCAATGTCGGCCACCGATTTCGGCTCCTTCAGCACCGCGCCCAGAACCTGCCAGCGCGCCGCCGTCAACCCGGCAGGCTCCGCCAGCCGGTCGGCCGCGTCGAGAAACCCGCCATTCAGCCGGAACACGGCAAGCACCAGTTCGGTGAGCACATCTCCGGCTTCGGTCCTGCTTGTCATTTCTGGCCGGCCTCGATGGTGGAAACGAAAGTGTTGACGGCTTCAGCCACCGCCTCCGGCTTGTCAAGCATCACCCAATGGCCGGAACCGGCGACGGTTCTGTGGCCAATTCCGCTGCGCAGCCGAAACAGGGCCGCCGCATTGTCATTGGCCTCCGTGGCCAGCACGAAGATCGGCCCGTGATAGGCGTCGAGCGTCGGTTCGGGATTCCATTCCGCCAGCGCCTTGCCGACGCCTGCCCGAGCCGCCGGATCGACCACCGCCGCATCGGCGATGACCTGTTTGCGGACATCTGGGTTGGAGCCGGCGATCGAGGTGTAATAAGCGCTCAGGACATCGCCGCCGTTTGGCCCCGCCAGATCGCGCACGAACCCGTCGCGAATCTCTTTGGGCAGGGCGCGCGGATCGGTCGCCGGATCGACCAGCAGGATGCCGGCAACACGGTCGGCATGGCCGGCGGCATAGGCGAGCGCGGCCCCACTGCCGCCGCTATGTGCAACGAGGACAAACCGCTTCAGGCCGAACGCATCGGCCACCGCACCAATATCGTCGGCACGGCCGTCATAGCCGTAGTCGGCATCAGCTGCAGGCGCCGATGCGCCATGGCCGCGAAAATCGAAGGCGACCGCCTCACGGCCACCTGCGGTGAGCTGCATCACCCGGTTCCACTGTGTGGCGCGGCTGCAGTCGCCATGCGCGAACAGGATCGGCAGGCCGTCGCCGGATTTGATGTCGTAGCCGGCAAGCTGGCCCTGCGGGCCGGCAATGGTTGAGGTCTTCATGGTCATCTCCCTGGTCTGGCTGGAAGCAATGCCGGGCAGGAGCATTGCGGATGAAAGGCTCGCCAGCAGAAACGCGCGGCGCGAAACGGTCGAAACGGTTTTCATACTCATGTTCCCGATGTAATTTGACAGTATGCTGTCATATAACCAAATTGACAGCAAGCTGTCAATAGTGACCCCGGCTGATTTCGACCTCCCCTTGACGTCGGTCCCGCCGTCGCCCAACAGTCGCCGAGGAGCGAGACATGGCATTTGACAAGCAGACGACGCTGGCCTCTCCGACCGGGGCCACGCTCAACCTCTATGTGAAGCACGCGGGGGGCTCTCCACGCGCGGTAGTCCAGGTCAATCACGGCCTGGCCGAACATGCGGCGCGCTATGCCCGCTTCGCCGATTACCTCAGCACCCGCGGCTTTCATGTCTACGTCCACGACCATCGCGGCCATGGCGCGACCAAGGCGCCCGATGCCCCGCTCGGCAGGTTCGCCGGCACAGGCGGCCCGGCCAAGGTGATCGCCGATGTCGATGCCGTCCACGATTTGATCGCAAGGGAGCAGCCCGGCCTGCCCGTCATCCTGTTCGGCCATTCGATGGGTGCGTCGGTGGCGCTCAACTACCTGCTGGCGCACTCGCCGCGCGTCCACGCCGCGGCGATCTGGAACGGCAATTTCTCACAAGGCTTGCTCGGCCGGCTTGCGCTCGCCATCCTCGCTTATGAGCGCTTCAGGCTCGGCTCCGATGTCCCCTCACGCGTCTTGCCCAAACTGACCTTCCAGGCCTGGGGCAAGGCGGTGCCCAACCACAAGACGCCGTTCGACTGGCTGTCGCGCGACGAGGCTGAAGTGGCCAAGTACATTGCCGACCCGCTGTGCGGCTGGGATGCCTCGATCTCGATGTGGCGCGATGTCGTGGAGATGGCGCAGAAAGGCGGCAAGGATGCGGGCTTTGCCGGCATCAGGCGCGACCTGCCCGTCAGCATCGTCGGCGGCGAGAAGGATCCGGCCTCCGACTATGGCAAGGGCATCGACCATCTCGCCAAGCGCATGCGTGCGATGGGCTTTTCGAATCTGGTTTCAAAGGTTTACGCCGACACCCGCCACGAAAGCTTGAACGAGGTGAACCGCGATGTCGTCATGGACGATTTCGCTGCCTGGGCCGATAGCGTGCTCAAACGCTGACATCGCTGGCCCACCGCAAGGCCCGTGACAGCGGCATCCCGGGTTGATAGAGGCTGCGGTTCCGACCCGTTTTTGGTGATTTATGGCTGAACCTCCGCTGAAAGGCGTCCGCGTCGTCGAACTCGCCCGCATCCTGGCCGGCCCCTGGGCAGGACAATTGCTGGCCGATCTCGGCGCCGATGTCATCAAGGTCGAGAGCCCCGATGGCGGCGACGATACCCGCAAATGGGGTCCTCCCTTCGTCATGAGCCATGATGGCGAGAACCTGTCGGCCGCCTATTACCACTCCTGCAATCGCGGCAAGCGCTCCATCGCCGTCGATTTCTCGACGCCCGAAGGGGCCGAGACGGTGCGCCGGCTGGTTGCCACGGCCGACATTCTGATCGAGAACTTCAAGCTCGGCGGCCTCAAGAAATACGGGCTCGATTACGAGAGCCTGAAGGCGATCAATCCAAAGCTCGTCTACTGCTCGATCACCGGCTTCGGCCAGGATGGGCCTTACGCACCCCGCGCCGGCTATGATTTCATCATCCAGGCCATGGCCGGCATGATGTCGATCACCGGCGAGGTCGGGCGCGAGCCGCAAAAAGCCGGCGTCGCCATATCGGACATCTTCACCGGCCTCTATTCGGTGATCGCCATCCAGGCAGCGCTTCGCCATGCCGAAAAGACCGGCCAGGGACAGCATATCGACATGGCGCTGTTCGACACGCAGATTTCCGCACTCGGCAACCAGAACCTCAACTATCTCGTCTCCGGCAAGGCGCCGGTGCAGATGGGCAATGCGCATATGAACATTGCGCCCTATGAGGTTGTCCCGGTCAGGGACGGCCATATCATCCTGGCGGTCGGCAATGACGGCCAGTTCGCCAAATTCTGCGCCGCCGTCGGACTCGACCATCTCTCAGCGAATCCCGATTTCGCCACCAATCCGGCCCGCGTCGCCAACCGGGTGAAATTGCGCGAGCACATGATCGAGACGCTGAAGAACTGGGACCGAGACCCGTTGCTGGCCAAGCTCGAAGCGGCAAGCGTGCCGGCGAGCCCGATCAACAATATCGGCCAGATGTTTGCCGACCCGCAGACGATCGCACGCGGCATGCGCCTCGACCTCGACGATGGCCATGGCAATCGTCTGCCCTCGGTGCGCGCGCCGATGGTGATGTCCGGCACACCGCTGGTCTATGAACGCCCTTCGCCACGCCTTGGCGAACATACCGAAGAAATTCTTGCCGAACTGGAGAAGTCTGGACGATGAAGACCGGTGGACAACTGATTGTCGACGCACTCGAGGCGAACGGCACCGACCGCATCTTCTGCGTGCCCGGCGAATCCTATCTCGCGGTGCTCGACGCATTGCATGACTCGCCCATCCGCACCATTGTCTGCCGACAGGAAGGCGGCGCCGCCATGATGGCCGACTGCCAGGGGCGGCTGACCGGCCAGCCCGGCATCTGCTTCGTCACCCGCGGCCCCGGCGCCACCAATGCGTCGGCCGGCATTCACATTGCCATGCAGGATTCGATACCCGTCATCCTGTTCATCGGCCAGGTCGCCAGCCACGCCAAGGAGCGCGAGGCTTTCCAGGAGGTCAACTACAAGCGCTTCTTCGGCGACATCGCCAAATGGGTGGTGGAGATCGACGATGCCGCGCGCATCCCCGAACTCGTCACCCGCGCCTTTGCTGTCGCGACATCGGGCCGCCCCGGCCCCGTCGTCGTCTCGCTGCCGGAGGACATGCTGACCAGTCTTGTCGACGCGCCCGCGGCCTTGCCGCACACGCCGGTCGAAACCCGGCCCGGCGAAGCCGAACTCGATGCTTTGGAAAAGCTTCTGGCCAAAGCCAAGCGTCCCTTCGTCATCCTCGGCGGCACACGCTGGGACGAGGAAGCGGTGGCACGTATGCGCACCATTGCCGAGGCCTGGTCGCTGCCGGTCGGCTGCTCCTTCCGCCGCCAGATGCTGTTCGACCATCTGCACCCGAACTATGCCGGCGATGTCGGCATCGGCATCAACCCGAAGCTGGCCACCGCCATCAAGCAGGCCGACCTGGTGCTGCTGATCGGCGGCCGCATGGGCGAGATGCCGTCCTCCGACTATACGTTGCTGAAGAGCCCTTACCCCGACCAGACGCTGGTCCATGTCCATGCCGATGCCGGCGAACTCGGCCGCGTCTACCGGCCGACCCTGGCGATCAACGCTTCGCCTTCGGCCTTCGTCGAGGCTTTTGCCAAGCGCAAGCCAACCTCCACGCCAGCCTGGGCGGATGAGACAGCGAAAGCACACGCTGCCTACCTCGACTGGTCGACGCCGCCTGAGACCGGCCCCGGCCCGGTCCAGATGGGGCCGATCATGAACTATCTGGAAAAGATTTTGCCCGATGACGCCATTTTCACCAACGGCGCCGGCAATTACGCCACCTGGGTGCACCGCTTCCACCGCTTCCGCCGCTTCGCCACCCAAGGCGCGCCGACCTCCGGTTCGATGGGTTACGGCACCCCGGCTGCGGTCGCCGCCAAGGCGCTCCATCCCGACCGCACCGTGATCGCCTTTGCCGGCGACGGCTGCTTCCTGATGAACGGACAGGAATTCGCTACCGCCGTGCAATACGACCTGCCGATCATCGTTATCGTCGTGAACAACGGCATCTACGGCACCATCCGCATGCACCAGGAGCGCGACTATCCCGGCCGTGTCGTCGCCACCGATCTGAAGAACCCTGACTTTGCCGCTCTTGCCCGCGCCTATGGCGGCCACGGCGAGACGGTCGAGAACACGGCAGATTTTGCCCCTGCCTTCGAGCGTGCCCGCGCCAGCGGCAAGCCGGCGATCGTCGAAATCAGGCTCGACCCCGAGGCGATCACGCCGACGCGGACGATGACGCAGATCCGCGACAAGAGCTGAGAAGTTAGCAGCGAAAGCCGAGTTCCGTCACACCCCCCTCTGTCCTGCCGGACATCTCCCCCTCAAGGGGGGAGATTGGATGTCATGTCGCCCTTCGCCAATCTGCAGCGTTGCAGACAGGGCGCTATGGTCAGAGCTGCTGATCTCCCCCCTTGAGGGGGAGATGTCCGGCAGGACAGAGGGGGGTGCTGTCCCGCCGACGCTGCCAAGACGATCGCCCCTTTCCTGATATCTACAAGCGAGCTATCAGACCGCTGCCAGCGCCTGCGTCAGGTCGGCGATAAGATCGTCCGGATGCTCGACGCCGATCGACAGCCTGACCGTGGTCTCCAGCACGCCAATGCGCTGGCGCACGTCGAAGGGAATGCCGGAGTGCGTCATCGCCGCCGGGTGGCTGGCGAGTGACTCCGTGCCGCCGAGGCTCACCGCCAGCTTGAATATTTGCAGCCCGTTGAGAAATGCGAAGGCCGCCTTCTCTCCGCCTTTGATATCGAAAGAAAATGTCGACCCGGCGCCGCTGCATTGCGCCTTGTAGGCCCGTCCCGCTGCCGTATCCTCGCCCAGGAACGGCAGGTAATGCACCTTCTCGACCTTGGCGTGATCGCGCAGGAATTCGGCCACGAGCCGCGCATTGTCGTTGGCGCGCTCCATGCGGATGGACAGCGTCTCCAGCGAGCGGCCGAGCATCCAGCAGGAATGCGGGTCGAGTTGCGTGCCGATGGCGCCGCGCAGCGCCTTGATCGGCTTGGTCACCGCCTTGCTGCCCATCGCCGCACCGGCGATCAGGTCGGAATGGCCGCCGACATATTTGGTCAGCGAATAGACGGAGACATCCGCGCCATGTTCGATCGGTCGCTGGAACACCGGGCCGAGCAGCGTGTTGTCGCAGACGATGATCGGCGTTGATCCTTGGCTTGCGCCGATCTCGTCGGCAAACTTCCGGATCAGTGCGATGTCGACCAGGCTGTTGGTCGGATTCGACGGCGTTTCGATGAGAATGACCGAGACACGCCCCTTCGCCACCGCTGCATCAGCAGCGGCCCGCACCGCCTTGTCGTCGACGCCGTCGGCGAAGCCGACAGCGCCGATGCCGAAGCCGGACAGCGTGCGCGTCAAAAGCGTCTCGGTGCCGCCGTAAAGCGGCTGCGAATGCAGGATGACATCGCCCGGCCGGGCATAGGCGAGCAGCGTCGTGGCGATCGCCGACATGCCCGACGAGAACAGGATGCAGGCGTCCGTTCCCTCATAGACCGCCAGCCGGTCCTCGACGATCTCCGAGTTGGGATGATTGAAGCGCGAATAGACCAGGCCGGACGCCGTGCCGCTCGGCGGCTCCTTGCGGCCGGATGTGTAGTCGAAGAAGTCGCGTCCCTCCTCCGCCGATTTGAACACGAAGGTCGAGGTCAGGAACACCGGCGGCTTGACGGCGCCTTCCGACAGTTGCGGATCGAAGCCATAGCTCAACATCAACGTTTCCGGATGGAGCTTGTGGTTGCCGATGTGGGTTTTCGACGGGCGCGGCGCGGTCATGGCTTTTCCTGCGTTCTGGAGGAGTCTCGTCCAGCAATTTATGCGATCCCGGTCCACCAGTCCTTGCTATTTTCGGCCTCGCATGGCTGCATTCCGGCAACAAATTGCCGAGCGAGAGCAAAAGTGCAACAGAAGATAGCCGACGATTTCGACCGCAAGATCCTGCGCGAGCTGCAGGCCGACGCCCGCATCACCAACAATGAGCTGGCGGAGCGCATCGGCCTGTCGCCGTCGCCATGTTTGAGGAGGGTACGCCGGCTGGAGGAGGCCGGCATCATCAGGGGCTATACCACGCTGGTCGACCC
Source organism: Mesorhizobium sp. M0626 (assembly GCF_040320665.1). Classification (NCBI taxonomy): domain Bacteria; kingdom Pseudomonadati; phylum Pseudomonadota; class Alphaproteobacteria; order Hyphomicrobiales; family Phyllobacteriaceae; genus Mesorhizobium; species Mesorhizobium sp. M0626. The sequence continues at coordinate 324,741 of NZ_JAMYQD010000002.1, forward strand.
GGCCGCCTTCGGGTGGAACATGGTCGCCATCGCCACCGTCCGGCTCAGCCGCCAGAACGAGGACGAGATCGTCATGTTCGAGGACGCCATCCGCGGGTGGGAAGAGGTGCTGGAATGCCACCTCGTCACCGGGGCGCGCGACTATGTGCTGAAGGTGGTGACCGGCAGCCTCGAACAGTACGAGCGCTTCATCAAGGAAAAGATCGCGCGGCTGAAATGCGTCGCTTCGATCGAGACCAGCTTCGTCATGAACACCATAAAGGAACGGCGCCTCTGACATTTGGTCAAAGGCGCCGCTCTCGAGGTCGAAATTGCCTGGCCAGGCTTATTTGATCGCCTTGTCGGTGATGGCCGTGGTGTAGGCGCCGGTCGGCGCCTTGGTGATGATCTTCTGGTCGAGCAGCGCCTTGGCGGTGCGCTCGTAGGTCGCCGGGTCGAGCTTGCCGTCGGCATTGTCGATCAGCTTGGCGACTTCGCTCATCATCCGCTTCTGGTGGTTTTCGTCCTGGCCACCGCCGTCCATGACAATGCCCGCGGCCTCGTCATTGTTGTCGATGGCATATTTCCAGCCCTTCATCGAGGCGCGCACGAAACGCACCATCTTGTCTTCGAAAGCCGGATTCTTGAGCTTGTCTTCCGAGGCATAGAGCCCGTCCTCAAGCAGGTCGTTGCCCATCGCCGAGTAGTTGAACACGGTGAGCTGGTCCGGCTTGTAGCCGGCATCGATCAGCTGCCAGTACTCGTTGTAGGTCATGACCGAAATGCAATCCGCCTGCTTCTGGATCAGCGGCTGCACGTCGAAGCTCTGCTTCAAAACCGTGACGCCATCCGGGCCGCCTTCGGTCTTCAGGCCGAGCTTGTTCATCCAGGCGTAGAAAGGATATTCGTTGCCGAAGAACCAGACGCCGAGCGTGTGACCCTTGAAATCGGCTTCGGTCTTGATCGGGCCATCCTTCGGGCAGACCAGCTCCATGCCGGCCTTCTTGAACGGCTGGGCGATGTTGACCAGCGGCACGCCCTTTTCGCGCGCGGCGAGCGCCCCGCCCATCCAGTCGACGATGACGTCGGCGCCACCGCCGGCGATCACCTGCTCGGGTGCGATATCGGGACCGCCCGGCTTGATGTCGACGTCGAGGCCTTCTGCTTCATAAAAACCCTTGGCCTTGGCGACATAGTAGCCGGCAAACTGCGCCTGCGTGACCCATTTCAGCTGCAAGGTCACCTTGTCGGCGGCCATTGCCTGGAACGCGGCCAGCGACATCGCGCCGGCCAGCATCGGAATGATCAGTCTTTTCATGTTTTTACCCTCTGAAGTTAACACCCGAACCCACCGCCCTATCCACCACGGACAGAGGGATGCCAAAACGTGACGGCTCTCTCGACGAGAGCGACCACGCCATAAAAGACCGAACCCGCCAGTGCTGCAACTGCGATTTCGGCCCAGACCATATCGATGTTCATCCGCCCGACCTCGGTCGAGATGCGAAAGCCCATGCCGACCACAGGCGTGCCGAAGAACTCGGCGACGATGGCGCCGATCAGCGCCAGCGTCGAGTTGATCTTCAGCGCGTTGAAGATGAAGGGCGCTGCCGCCGGCAGCCGGAGCTTCAAGAGTGTTGGCCAGTAGCCCGACGCATAGGTGCGCATCAGGTCGCGCTCCATATGGCCGGAGGCGGCAAGACCGGCAACCGTGTTCACCAGCATTGGGAAGAAGGTCATGATGATGACGACCGCGGCCTTGGACGGCCAGTCGAAGCCGAACCACATCACCATGATCGGCGCCACACCGATGATCGGCAGCGCCGAGACCATATTGCCGATCGGCAGCAGACCGCGGCGCAGGAACGGCACGCGGTCGGCCGCAATCGCCACCAGGAAGCCGGCGCCGCTGCCGATGACATAACCGAAGATCACCGCCTTGAAGATGGTCTGCCTGATATCGGCGCCGAGCACCGGCAGGGAACTGGCGATGCGCACACCGATGGCGCTCGGCGGCGGCAAAAGGATGAAGGGAATGCCGGCGCCACGCGTCACCGCTTCCCATATGATCAGGATCCAGGCGCCGAAGATCGCCGGGATGATGAGGCGCAGCGCCATCCGCGCCCCTTTTGCCATCGGGCGAAGCCCCGACAGCACCGCCACACAGCGCCAGGCCAGCAGCCAGGCAGCGGCGAGCAGCAGGAAATACGGCGCCAATGCCGTGCCTTCGAAACCTGTAATGCCCGAGATCAGCATCCAGGCGACGAGATGAGCGCCGATGAACAGCACCGCAGCCTCGGCCAGCGGCGAAATTCTGATCATCGAGATCAGCCCCGCCAGCACGGCCAGGCCGATCATCGGGGTCTTTATACCGAAATAGGGGTAGTCGAAGCTTGCCGTCGGGTCTGCAAGGGTGGCCGCTTCCGGCTTCGACATCGCGCCGAGCGACAGGGCTACAAGACACAGCGCAATGGCCAGCACGGCTTGCCAGGAGGGCTTCAGCCAGTTCATGCCGGCCTCCCGCCCATCGCGCGGTCAACCAGGCTCCCGGCTATGCCGACCACCATGACCAGAAGGGCCGCCACCACCGAGCCCGCCACAAGGGCGGACCAGATGTCGATGGACTGGCTGTAATAGGCGCCTGCCAAAAGCTTGGCGCCGATGCCGGCGACAGCACCGGTCGGCAGTTCGCCGACAATGGCGCCGACCAGGCTCGCCGCCACCGCCACCTTCATCGAGGTGAACAGGAACGGCACCGAGGCCGGCACCCGCAGCTTCCAGAAGGTCTGCGAGACACTGGCATTGTAGGTGTGCATCAGGTCGAGATGCATGAGTTCGGGCGAGCGCAGGCCCTTCACCATGCCAACCGTCACCGGGAAGAACGACAGGTAGGTCGAGATCATCGCCTTTGGGATCAGACCGCTGATGCCGATCGCCCCCAGCACGACGATGATCATCGGCGCCACCGCCAGAATGGGAATCGTCTGGGAGGCGATGATCCACGGCATCAGGCTGCGGTCGAGCGTCGCCACATGCACGATGCCAACCGCGATGACGATGCCGAGCGCCGTGCCGAAGGCAAAGCCGAGCAACGTCGACGACAGGGTCACCCAAGCATTGTAGACGAGGCTTCGGCTCGATGTGATGGGCCGCAGGAAGGTGTTCTCGAAGAAGTTCACCGCCACCTGATGCGGCGCCGGCAGCGTCGGCTTGGGCTGCGACAGCGTCTAGCCGATGAATTCGACGGTGTCGTGGGTTTCCCCGGCGCGCCGGTCGAGGTCGCGCTGGAAGGGCGCGTTTAGGATGACGGCGAAGACATACCAGAGCACCACCACGCCCAGGAGGACGGAGGTCACGGGGATGAATTTTTCGCGGAAGGTGTCCATCTATCGCGCCTCGCCAGCGGGGCGCCCTCCTCTCCCCAACGGGGAGAGGGTGGCCGGAGCGAAGCGGAGGTCGGGTGAGGGGGTAGAAATCTTTCCGTCGAGACAAGCCAAGATCGTATCCAGGACCGCTCGGCGCTCAGCCAAAACTTCGTGATTCCAGAAGCGCAGAACCGAATAACCTTGTCCGTTCAGCCAGGCTGTCCTGGCGGGATCGGTCAGTGATTCCGCGTGTTGGCTGCCATCAAGTTCGACAATCAGCCCCTGCTCGCGGCAGACGAAGTCCGCGATGAAAGGTCCGAGCGGCACTTGCCGCACAAATTTGTAGCCGTTGAGATGACGTCCTCTCAATTCCCCCCAAAGCCGGTATTCAGCTTCGGTCTCGTCAAACCGCAGCTTTCGGGCGCGAGCGGTTGCCCCGACATTTCTCTTGGTCGGATCCGTCGGCGCCGCCCCCTCACCCGACCTCCGCTTCGCTCCGGCCACCCTCTCCCCGTTGGGGAGAGGAGCCAGCCGGTCGTTCGCCCCCTCAATCATCATAGCTGTGCCCTGCCCTCAAGCCATCGCGTACCCTGGCCGCGATCGCCAAAAATTCCGGCGTCTCGCGGATGTCCAGTGGCCGCTCCTTTGGCAGCGTCGATTCGATGATGTCGGTAACCCGACCTGGGCGCGGCGACATGACGACGATGCGCGTCGACAGATACACCGCCTCGGGGATGGAATGGGTGACGAAGCAGATCGTCTTGTTGGTGCGCGCCCACAATTCCAGAAGCTGTTCATTGAGATGATCGCGCACGATCTCGTCCAGCGCGCCGAAGGGCTCGTCCATCAGCAACAGGTCGGCGTCGAAGGCGAGCGCGCGGGCGATCGAAGCGCGCTGCTGCATGCCGCCGGAAAGCTGCCAAGGGTATTTCTTCTCGAAGCCGGAGAGGTTGACGAGCTCCATCGTGCGCTTGATGCGCTCGGCCTGCTCCGCTCTCGAAAGGCCGATGACCTCCAGCGGCAGCGCCACGTTACGCTCGATCGTGCGCCACGGGAAAAGGGCTGCCGCCTGGAAGACGTAGCCATAAGCGCGTTTCTCGCGCGCCTGTTCCGGCGTCATGCCGTTGACCGAGATCGTGCCCGATGTCGGTTTCTCCAGATCGGCGATGACGCGCAGCAAGGTGGTCTTGCCGCAGCCCGATGGGCCGATGAAGGAGACGAACTCACCCTTGCCGATGGTCAGGTCGACATTGGAGAGCGCCTCTACCGGACCGTCATTGGTCTGAAAGGTAAGGCCAAGTTTGCTTGCCGAGACGACGGCTGGCGATCGTCCCGTCATCGCTTGCTGCCTGCTTCTCGCGGCCGCCCAGGATGAAATGCCGTTGCATTCGCGTTGATGTTGCTTTCCACTCGTCCAATCCCACCCAATCGACGCCCGGAGCCTTGCCGATGTCGCCCAAACCCACTTGTCACCTTATCCGTCCTGAAAGCACTTATGAAGGCAAGCAGGGATTGACCTATTTTGCCGGCATTGCAGCCGAGACGGTCGGCTCGTCCGGCATCTGCATGCATCTGCTCACCCTGCCGCCTGGCGCCCGCGCCAAGGCGCATCTGCATGAAAGCCATGAGACGGCGATCTATGTGCTCTCGGGCGAGGTCCACACATGGTATGGCGACAGGCTCGACAACCACATCGTCGTCAAGGCCGGCGACCTCTTCTACATCCCGGCCGGCGTACCGCATCTGCCGGCCAATCTGAGCAACGCCCCGTCCTCGGCCGTCATCGCCCGCACCGATCCCAATGAAAAGGAAAGCGTCGTCCTGTTGCCGGAACTGGATGCGCTGGTGGCCTGACGCTGACGGGACTGCCGTCATTTGCACCGCGCCACTTCGCCCATGACATTGCCGTCGTCGTCGGCGACCGTCAGCTTCTTGGCGTTCTTGGCGCTGCGCTTGATGGTGAATTTGGTCGGCTCCTGTCCTTCTTCGCCTTCCGCCTCGCATGTTGCCGTCACCACCAGCGACCCATCAGCCTGCGCCTGCTTCTCCGTGAAGGTGCAGGCGCTGGCGGCGGTGACCAATGCCTCGTCGGTCAAAAGCAGCATCCGATCGGCGGCGACTTCCTGGCCGTTGCGGTTGATGCAGCCATATTTGTCCCCATAGGGTTTCGTCAGGTCGATGCCTGCCGCAAGGGCCTGACCCGCAGCCAGAACGACTATCATCGCAACAGACGGCCCCAAACCGCGCGCGCTCATTCCCCCAGCTCCAACGTCACGAACACGGTTGCAACGGCCCCATTTCTTCAAGACCGGGAATGGTCACGAAGAACCCACCCTCGCCCTTGTTGGTGACCACAACGGTTTCAGCCGTCGTCCCCGCCTCGCCTTCGGCGGAACAGGTCGCATCAAGCGATTGCGTGCCCGGCGCCCACGTCAATTGCTGCGCGAACCGGCAGCCGCTGCCATAGGTCTCGATGCCTTCGGCGGTCAGCACGATATAATCGTCGCGGCCCTGAAAGCCGGCCTTTGCAAAGACACAACCGGCATCGTTGCCCCAGAAGCCGGCCAGCCTCTCGGCCCCTGTTGCCGGACCAGCGACCACCATCGCCACGACCAGTGAAATGAGCGCCCCCGGGCTCCGCAACGTCAAACGCCTGTCGCCGGAATGCCGGTGCGTTCCACCTTGCGCGGCGCGGTAATGTCCTTCCAGGTCGACAGAGCCCGGTTGACCGCCGCGTTCGGCTCGCGGGCGACGAATTCGCCATGGCCGGGCTTGGCCTTGACCTCCGCTTCCTCGACCGACAATTCGCCGCGCGAAAAGACGAAGCGCGGCAGGCCGGTCACCTCAAAACCTTCGAAGACGTTGTAGTCGATCACCGATTGCTGCTTCTTCGAGGTGATGGTCTTCTTGGCGCTGGGGTCCCACACCACGATGTCGGCGTCCGCGCCTTCGACGATGGCGCCCTTCCTAGGATACATGTTGAGGATCTTGGCGATGTTGGTCGAAGTCACCGCGACGAACTCGTTCATCGTCAGCCGCCCGGTGTTGACGCCCGTCGTCCACAGCACGGGCAAGCGGTCTTCAAGCCCGCCAGTGCCGTTCGGGATCTTGGTGAAATCGCCGACGCCGTTGCGCTTCTGCTTGGTGGTGAAGGCGCAGTGGTCGGTCGCCACCACCTGCAGCGATCCCGCCTGCAGGCCGGCCCACAGCGAATCCTGGTGCAGCTTGTTGCGGAAGGGCGGACTCATGACGCGGCGCGCCGCATGGTCCCAATCCTTGTCGAAATACTCGCTTTCATCCAGCGTCAGATGCTGGATCAGCGGCTCGCCGAAAACCCGAATGCCCTTCTGGCGGGCGCGGCGGATGGCTTCGTGGCTCTGCTCGCAGGACACATGCACGACATAGAGCGGCACGCCGGCCATGTCGGCGATCATGATGGCGCGGTTGGTCGCCTCGCCCTCCACTTCCGGCGGCCGCGAATAGGCGTGTCCCTCGGGGCCATTATTGCCGGCGGCGAGCAGCTTTTGCGACAGCGCCGCAACCACGTCGCCATTCTCGGCATGAACAAGCGGCAGCGCGCCGAGATCGGCGCAGCGCTGGAACGACGCGTACATCTCGTCGTCGTCCACCATCAGCGCGCCCTTGTAGGCCATGAAATGCTTGAACGAGGTAATGCCTCTGTCGACGACGGTGGCCATCTCGTCGAACACCTGCTTGCCCCACCAGGTGATCGCCATGTGGAAGGAGTAGTCGCAGGCAGCCTTCGAGGTCTTGTTGTCCCACATCTGCAACGCTTCCAGCAGCGACTGCTGCGGCGCCGGCAGGCAGAAATCGACCACCATCGTGGTGCCACCGGAAAGGGCCGCACGCGTCCCGGACTCGAAATCGTCGGCCGAATAGGTGCCCATGAACGGCATTTCGAGATGGGTGTGCGGATCGATGCCGCCCGGCATGACGTAACAGCCGCTGGCGTCGAACTCATGGTCGCCATGCAGGTTCGAGCCGATGGCGACGATCTTGCCGTGCTGCATCAGCACATCGGCCTTCCAGGTGCGGTCGGCGGTGACGATGGTGCCGTTTCGGATGACTTTGGTCATTGTCGTGTTCCCTTGTTCTCTTCGCGCTTCTTGTGAGCGCTTTGCTTGATTCATATCGGTCAGAATCGAGGAGCCTTGAACCGCAGCTACATCACTCCAACTTTCCGCAATATCTCCTCGATGCAACCATCGAAAGAATTCGCTAGGTCTCCGGTAGAAAATCGCAGCACACGATAACCCTCTCGACCAAACCATGCATCGCGTTTTTGATCCTTCTCCATTCGCTCCGGCGTGAAGTGATGCTCTCCGTCCACCTCGATGACGAGGTTCTTTTCATGAAGAACGAAGTCGACGATGTAAGGCCCGATTGGCGCCTGCTTCCTCACGTGCAGCCCATAGAGCCGGCGGAATTCCTTCAACTCGGACCAGAGCTTGCGCTCGCCGTCCGTCATGTTCCGCCGCAAAGCTCTGGCACGTTTGATGGCTGCCGGGCCGATAGAGGTTGGTGCCAAGAGTACCCCCACCCTCAATCCCTCCCCACAAGGGGGAGGGAGGCTTGGCGTTGCGCTCTCATAGTCCAATCGTCAAAGCAAGCTGCCAAAGACAATGGCGGCGGCGATGCTAGTCCGATACCCGCTCGTGGCAGGGCCGCCGCATATAAGATTCTTGCGAAGAAGACCCCCACCCTGCCCTCCCCACAAGGGGGAGGGAACGCTGGCGCGCGCCTCATATTCAGTGTTGAACCCCGGTGGTTAGCTGAGTTCAGCGCCTGCGGGAGTCCCCCTCCCCCTTGTGGGGAGGGGTTAGGGGTGGGGGTGCAGCGCCGACCTCTCACGCCACGATCCCCGCTGTCTCTACCACCGCATGGAACAGCACGTCGGCGCCGGCGCCGGCCCATTCCTTGGTGATTTCCTCAGCCTCGTTGTGTGACAACCCGTCAACGCAGGGGCACATCACCATGGCGGTCGGCGCAACGCGGTTGATCCAGCAGGCGTCGTGGCCGGCGCCGGAGACGATGTTGCGGTGGGAATAGCCGAGCCGATCGGCGGCGTCGCGGATCGCCTTGACGCAGCCGGCATCGAAGGTGACCGGATCGAAAGCGCCGACCTGCTCGACCTTGTACTGGATGTCGAGCGCCTCACAGATTGTGTCGATGCCTTCGCGTATGCGCCCATCCATCGCGTCCAGCACTTCCTTCTCGGGCGAGCGGATGTCGATAGTGAAGACGGTGCGCCCGGCGATGATGTTGCGCGAGTTCGGAAACACCTCCATGTGGCCGACCGCGCCGACGGCGTCGGGCTGGTAGTCCATGGCGATCTCGTGCACCAGTTCGATGACCCGAGCCATGCCGAGCCCGGCATTACGGCGCTTGGGCATCGGGGTCGAGCCGGTATGCGCCTCCTTGCCGGTCAGCGTTACCTGCAGCCATTTCAGGCCCTGGCCGTGGGTGACGACGCCAATGTCGATGCCTTCGTCCTCGAGGATCGGCCCCTGCTCAATATGCAGTTCGAAGAAGGCGTGGATCTTGCGATCACCGACTTTCTCGGTGCCTTTCCAGCCGATGCGCTCCAGCTCCTCGCCAAATTTCCTGCCCTGTTTATCAGTGTGCTGATACACGTCCGCCTGATCGAGCACACCGGCGAACACGCCGGACGCCATCATAGCCGGGGCAAAGCGCGAGCCTTCCTCATTGGTCCAGTTGGTAACGACGATTGGATGCCTGGTCTGGATGCCGAGATCGTTAAGCGAGCGAATAATCTCCAGCCCGCCGAGCACGCCGAGCACGCCGTCATATTTGCCGCCGGTCGGCTGCGTGTCGAGATGGCTGCCGACATAAACCGGCGGCAGGCTGGGATCAGCGCCTTCCCGGCGGGCAAACATGGTGCCCATTTCGTCGAGCCCCATTTCGAGCCCGGCCGCCTCGCACCAGCGCTTGAACAGATGCCGTCCCTCGCCGTCCTCGTCGGTCACGGTCTGGCGATTGTTGCCGCCGGCAATACCGGGGCCGATCTTCGCCATCTCCATGATGGAATCCCACAAACGGTCTGAATTGATTCGCAGATTCTCGCCTGGGGCGGCCATGCTCTAAAACCTCATCGGTTGCGGGGCGGCGGCGTCCCCCTCCCCCTCGAGGGGAGGGTGGCCGCGAAGCGGTCGGGTGGGGTCGCCCGCGACGCGCGCGACCTTCTCTTTGACCACCTGCGCGACGTGCCAAGCGCTGTTTATGACATCGGGCTCGTCAACACGGAAGACTTCAAATCCGAGCGATCGCAGATAAGCATCGCGAACGGCATCGTGCCGACTACCCCTGTCGTGTTCGTGCATGTCGCCATCGACCTCAACGATCAGCTTCATCGCCAAGCAGGCAAAATCCACGATGTACGGGCCAATCGGGCACTGACGGCGAAACTTGATGCCGGCTGATTTCAGGTCCCGCAGTTCATACCACAGCAGCGATTCTCCCTTGGTCGCGTGAATTCGAAGCGCTCGCGCCTTTTGGCGCATTTCGAAGCTCACGCGGGTACGGGGCATCAGGAGCGGCCTCGGAACAAAAGAGCAGGTCGGCGTCCGGTCGCACCGACCCCACCCGACCGCTTCGCGGCCACCCTCCCCTCGAGGGGGAGGGCTATCCGCGCCCGGTTTGTCAATCGATCGCCCTCAGCACTTCTCTGACATGGTCGATCAATTCGTTGATCTGGCCCTTGGTGATGATCAGTGGCGGCGACAGCGCGATGATGTCGCCGGTGGTGCGGATCAGCGCGCCGCGCTCGAACGCCTTTACGAAGGCCGAGAAGGCCCGCTTGGTCGGGCTGCCTGCGATCGGCGCCAGTTCGATCGCGCCGATCAGGCCGATGTTCCTGATGTCGATGACATGCGGCTCGCCCTTCAGCGAATGCAGCGCATCTTCCCAGTACGGCGCTAGTTCCTCGCCGCGGGTGAGCAGGCCCTCTTCCTTGTAGGTGTCGAGCGTGCCGAGTGCCGCGGCGCACGCAATCGGATTGCCCGAATAGGTGTAGCCGTGGAAGAACTCGATCATGTGCTCGGGGCCGGTCATGAAGGCGTCGTGGATTTCCTTCTTCACGAACACCGCGCCCATCGGGATGACGCCGTTGGAGACGCCCTTGGCGGTGGTCATGATGTCGGGCGTGACGCCGAAATAATCCGCTGCGAACGGCGCGCCGAGACGGCCGAAACCGGTGATGACCTCGTCGAAGATCAGCAAAATGCCGTGCTTGGTGCAGATCTCGCGCAGCTTCTGCAGATAGCCCTTCGGCGGCAGGATGACGCCGGTGGAGCCGGCGACCGGTTCGACGATGACGGCGGCGATGGTCGAGGCGTCATGCAGGGCAACGATGCGCTCCAGCTCGTTGGCGAGTTCGGCGCCATATTCCGGCACGCCCTTGGAGAAGGCGTTCTTTTCCGGCAGATGCGTGTGCGGCATGTGGTCGACGCCGCCGAGCAGCGTGCCGAACATCTTGCGGTTGGTGACGATGCCGCCGACCGAAATGCCGCCGAAATTGACGCCGTGATAGCCGCGTTCGCGGCCGATCAGGCGGGTGCGCGCGCCCTCGCCCTTCACACGGTGATAGGCGATCGCCATCTTCAGCGCGGTTTCCACCGATTCCGAACCGGAATTGGTGAAGAAGACATGGTCCATGCCCTTGGGCGCGAGGTCGACCAGGCGGTTGGCCAGTTCGAACACGATCGGGTGACCCATCTGGAAGGCCGGCGCATAGTCGAGTTCGGCGGCCTGATGCTGGATCGCCTCGGTGATCTTGGGACGGCAATGGCCGGCATTGACGCACCAGAGGCCCGCGGTGCCGTCGAGCACCTTGCGGCCGTCGCTGGTGGTGTAGTGCATGTCCTTGGCGGACACGAACATGCGCGGCGCCTGTTTGAACTGCCGGTTTGCCGTGAACGGCATCCAGAATGCGCTGAGATCGTTCGGCGTGACTTTCAGCCGGTTGGACATGACCAAGACTTCCCCTTGTAACCTGTTTCGGTGCGGCTAACGCTTGGTCTTTCCAAAGCTTGGTCTTTGCTGCGTTTTCATGCTACGCAAATTTTTGACCGATTGGACAAACGTTAGCACCGCCCTGTCGGCGGTCAAGGGATTACTAGCGGAAATGCGGCCTGCGAAGTGCGCTCCACGGGTAAGAGAAAAACTGGTCCAGAGAATTGGTCCAGATGACCCGCTCGGCCAAGGCTTGCAGGGGTGAGCGGCGCCATGGAAGGCTCAGCCCCTCGCCGCACCCGCATCCAGCAGGAAAAGCGCGAACTGATCCTGGAAGCAGCGCTCGAAGTCTTCTCCACCAACGGCTTTCGCGGCTCGACCATCGACCAGATCGCCGAGGCCGCGGGGATGTCGAAGCCGAACCTGCTCTATTATTTCCGCCGCAAGGAAGACATCCACGAAACGCTGATGGAGCGGCTGCTGGCGACCTGGCTGGCGCCGCTACGTGAACTCGACGACATCGGCGACCCCCTGACCGAGCTCAGGAGCTACATCCGGCGCAAGCTCGAAATGGCGCGTGATTTTCCCAGGGAGAGCCGGCTGTTCGCCAACGAGATCCTGCAAGGCGCGCCGCGCATCATGCCGCTGCTGGCGGGTGAGCTGAAAACGCTGGTCGACGAGAAGGCCAACGTCATCAAGGGCTGGATGCGCGCCGGAAAAATCGCCCGCACCGATCCCTGGCACCTGATCTTTTCGATCTGGGCGACGACGCAGCACTATGCCGATTTCGATGTCCAGGTCCGCGCGGTGCTCGGGCCCGACCGCGGCAGCGACGGCCGCTTCGAGGATGCGGCGCGGTTTCTGGAGCAGTTGTTCATTGATGGGCTGAAGCCGAAGGGCTGACCTTGGGCGTCAGGCGCTGCGGCGCTCCGCCGGCATCGCCTCAAGCAAATTCTGCAGCTTCTCGATCGAATTCTGTTCGGCCAGCGGCGTGTAGACGATCAGCTTCATGTCCGAGCCGTCGTCGATCGACAGGCTCATATGCTCGAACGTCATGGCGCCGGCGCTCGGATGTCGGACATGTTTCACCCCCGACAATCGGCGTGCCACGTCGCGTTGCGGCCACCAGTCGCGAAACTCCGGACTTGAGCGCGTCATAAGCACGATCAGCCGCTCGAAATCCGCATCGCCCACATAGCGGGCGCTTTCCGCCCGGAACGAGGCCAGCACGGTGCGCGCCAATTGCTCCCAGTCAACCAGCAGGCGCCGGTGATGCGGATTGGTGAACACCATGTGGACGATGTTGCGGGCGTCGCCCTCTAGCAGGCCATAATCACCGAACACCGCTACCGCCGCCGGATTCCAGGCCAGCACGTCCCAGCGCCGCCCGACGACATAGGCCGGCTGCAGCACCAGGCTCTCCAGCATATGCATCAGCGGGCCATCGACCTTTTCCGGCGCAGCCACGCGGTTCTCCGGTTGCTGGCGGCCTGCCAGGATGAACAGATGCCGCCTTTCAACGGCGTCGAGGCGCAGCGCTTCGCTGAGCGCCGCTAGCACCTCCACCGAGGGTCTGACCTCGCGCCCCTGCTCTAGCCATGTGTACCAGGTGGTGCCGACGCCGGCGATCATCGCCACTTCCTCGCGACGCAAGCCGGGCGTGCGTCTCCGCAGACCGGTCGCGATGCCGGTGGCGGACGGCGTCAATCTTTCGCGGCGCGAGCGCAGGAAGGCGCCAAGCTCGCGCCGGCGGCTGTCTTCAGCGGAGTGCGTGGGGGCATCCATGAGAACTATTATAGCAGTATTGATACCAGGATAAAGTTTGAACTGTTTGGGCTGGGTCAGGCGCCCCATCTTCCATCCAGAGAGATGGAGGCTCTGAATATGGATCTGAAAGACAAGACAATCCTCATCACCGGTTCGACCGACGGCGTCGGCCGTGTCGTCGCGCAAAGGCTGGGCGCCGGCGGCGCGCGCGTGCTGGTGCATGGCCGTGACGCGGCTCGCGGCAAGGCAACCGTCGCAGAAATCGAATCCGCCGGCGGCAAAGCCGAGTACCTCGCCGCCGACCTCGCCTCGCTAGCCGAGGTCCGCCGCCTTGCCGAGGCCGTACGCGCAAAAACCGACCGGCTCGACATCCTCATCAACAATGCCGGCATCGGCACGGCCGGCGCCAAGCGACAGCTCAGCGCCGACGGCTTCGAACTGCGCCTTGCCGTCAACTATCTCGCCGGTTTCCTGCTGACCTCGGAACTGCTGCCGCTGCTCAAGGCGAGTTCGCCGGCGCGCATCGTCAACGTCGCTTCGGCCGGCCAGCAGGCGATCGATTTCGGCGATGTCATGCTGACCCGTTCCTATGACGGCGTGCGCGCCTATTGCCAGAGCAAGCTGGCGCAGATCCTGTTCACCATCGACCTCGCCGGAGAGTTGAAAGGCAGCGGCGTCACCGTCAACGCGCTGCATCCGGCGAGCTACATGAACACCACCATGGTCAAGCAGACTGGCGTGACGCCATGGAGTTCGGTCGAGACCGGCGCCGACGCCATTCTCAACCTCGCGACATCGCCCGCGCTGGAGGGCCGCAGTGGCCTCTATTTCGATGGCCAAAAGGAATCCCGCGCCGACGCACAAGCCTATGACGCCAAGGCCAGACAGCAATTGCGAGCCCTGAGCCTCGACCTCGTCGGCCAAGTCTCCGCAAAATCGAAGGAACAGCATTCATGACCGGCAAGATCGAACACACGGTCGTCATCGGCGGCTCATCCGGCATCGGCCTGGCAACGGCGCGAAAACTGCTGGGCCCAGGCATGAAGGTGACCATCACCGGACGAAACCAGGACAAGCTCACCAGCGCCTGGAAGAGCCTCGGCGGCGCCGCCGAAAAAGCTGCCTTCGATGCTTCGAAGCCGGACGAAGTTCGCCAGTTCTTTGGGGAACTCGGACCGTTCAATCACCTCGTGCTGGCCGCCAGCGGCGGCAAGGGACTTGGGCCGTTCGAAACCCTCGACCTCTCAGACATCGCCGGCGGCGTCGACGAGAAAGTCCGGCCGCAGCTGTCCTGCCTGCAGTCTGCCTTGCCGACGCTCGACAGATCGGGATCGGTCACCTTCATCTCGGCGGTGTCCGCCCAATTGTCGGCGCCCGGCGTGGCTGGCATTGCCGCCGTCAACGGCATGCTGCTGACGGTGGTGCCGATCCTGGCGGTCGAACTGAAGCCTCTGCGCGTCAACGTCGTGGCGCCCGGCGTCATCGACACGCCATGGTGGGATTTTCTGGCCGAAGACCAGCGGCAGGCGGTGTTCAGCGAATATGCCGGCAAAACCCCGGTGGGCAGGATCGGCCGCGCCGAGGACGTCGCCGGCGCAATCGCCTTTCTCGTCTCCAACGGCTTCATGACCGGCCAAGTGCTGACCTGCGATGGCGGTTTGCGCTTCGCGGCGTGACCTTACAGCGACTGTGCGATCAGCGTGAGAAAGCCTCCGGCCAGGGCGACGTTGCCGACGAAGCCGTTGATGCGCGAGGCCCGGTCCGGGCCCTGATGGTCCCAGAAATTGTGGAACATCGGCGTCGCGACAATGAGAAACAGCACCAGCACAGCACTGGCGATCGCGGTCCACAGGCCGGCCATCACCAGCGCGCCGGAAACGGTCTGCAGGACGATGCCGGCCCACAACGCCAGTCTCGCCTGCGGCACGCCGCGCGCGGCCATCAGCCCGGTCAGGAACGCCTCGTTTTGAACATTGCGCAGTCCCGCGACAACGAAGGCGCCGCCAAGCAACAGGCGGCCGAGAAACAACAGGGTCGAAGGCAAATCGACAGGCATGAAATCTTCCCCGTACTTAAGCATGAAACAGGTGGAGCGCCGCCCTTTCCACGGCGCTCCATGACTAACCGCACGGTCAGGCTGCTTTGGCCGCCGGCATCGGGTGAATGGCGTGGAACGGGATGCAGAGCCGGTTCCAGGTGTTGATCATGCCGATCGCGACCGACAGCTTGACCAGTTCCTCTTCCGAGAAGTGCTCTAGCGTGCGGGCATAGAGTTCGTCCGAAACGCCATTGTTGGCGATCAGGGTCGTTGCCTCGGTCCAAGCAAGCGCCGCGCGTTCGCGCTCGGAAAACAGCGGCGACTCCTTCCAGGCCGAAACCAGATAGAGCCGTGTCTCGGTTTCGCCATCGCGCCTCGCCTCGCGGCTGTGCATCTCGACGCAGTAGGAGCAGCCATTGATCTGCGAGGCGCGGAGCTTGATCAAATGCAGCAGGCTCACTTCAAGCCCGCATTCGTCGACCGCCTTGTTGAGCGCCGACACGGCTTTCATGATCTCAGGCGCCTTGGCGAAGAATTGCAGTCTCTGTTTCATCGTCTTTCCTTTCACATCTGTTTGGCGGGGATTAAATCTGTTTGGTCGAAGCGGGTTTCTGCGGCCGCTGATGGCGCGCGACAAAGGCACAGCTGGCGGCAAATGATCGCGGATCGCCTTCGGCCTTGTAATCAGCCACGATGTCGGACAACCGGGTTTCCGCGAGGGCCGCGCGATAGGCGCGCTCGGCCTTCAGCATCGCGGCATTGATACCGCACGGCTTCACATAGGCCGAAGCATCGATCTTGACCGGGCCGCGCTGGCGGATCTCGCCGCAGCGGAAGGCCGGCTCGCGACCCTCGACCGCAAGCACGATATCGAGCAGCGTGATGCGCTCGGCCGGACGCGCCAGCCGGTAGCCGCCCGCCGGTCCCGGCACCGATTCCAGGATGCGCGCAGCAGTCAGCTGGTTCAGATGTTTCAGCAGATAGCTCGGCGACAGGCCGAAGGACTCTGCCAAAGCAGCACCCGGTATCGTGCTGTTGCCCTCCACGCTGGCCAGTGTGGCCGCGCAATGGATGGCCGCTTCTACACCCTCGCCCAGTTTCACGATGTTGCGCTCCCATTCATGGATATCTTTTATCCTAGATAGATTTTATCTGCAATAGTAAAATGAAAAACGGCGCTCGAAAGCGCCGCTTTTTTCTTCGACCCGTTCCCTACTCTGCGGCCACCTTGGCCATCGGGTTGTTCGGGTGCGTCGTCCAGTTGGCATAGATCGGCGACACCGGCTTGCCGGTGCGCTGGTCCATGACGCCGGCGGCCAGCGGCTCCATGGTGATGCAGTTCTCGACCGGGCAGACATTGACGCACAGATTGCAGCCGACGCATTCGGCCTCGATCACCTCGAAATGCCTGACGCCGTCGACCATGTTGGTGATTGCCTGGTGCGAAGTGTCCTCGCAGGCGATGTGGCAGCGGCCGCATTTGATGCAGGCGTCCTGGTCGATATGCGCCTTGGCGATGTAATTGAGGTTGAGATACTGCCAGTCGGTGACGTTGGGCGTGGCGCGGCCGACAATGTCGTTGAGCGAGGCGTGGCCTTTCTCGTCCATCCAGTTTTCGAGACCGGCGATCATCTCCTGCACGATCTTGAAGCCGTAAGTCATCGCCGCCGTGCACACCTGCACATTGCCGGCGCCGAGCGCCATGAATTCAGCCGCATCGCGCCAGGTGGTGATGCCGCCAATGCCGGAGATCGGCAGGCCGCGCGTTTCCGGATCGCGGGCGATCTCGGCCACCATGTTCATGGCGATCGGCTTCACCGCCGGGCCGCAATAGCCGCCATGCGAGCCCTTGCCGTCGATGGTCGGCTGCGGCGCGAAACTGTCGAGGTCGACGCCGGTGATCGAGTTGATGGTGTTGATCAGCGACACCGCGTCGGTTCCGCCGGAGAGTGCGGCGCGCGCCGGCTTGCGCACATCGGTGATGTTCGGCGTCAGCTTGGTGATGACAGGCATGCGGGTGTTGGCCTTGCACCAGCGCACTACCATTTCGATGTATTCAGGCACCTGCCCGACAGCCGCGCCCATGCCGCGTTCCGACATGCCGTGCGGGCAGCCGAAATTGAGCTCGATGCCGTCGGCTTCGGTCTCCTCGACCACCGGCAGGATCGCCTTCCAGCTTTCCTCGACGCATGGCACCATCAGTGAGACGACGATGGCGCGGTCGGGCCAGTCCTTCTTGACCTGTTTGATCTCGCGCAGATTGACCTGCAAATCGCGGTCGGTGATCAGCTCGATATTGTTGAGGCCGAGCAGGCGCCGGTCGGCCCCCCAAATCGCGCCATAACGCGGGCCGTTGACGTTGACCACCGGCGGACCTTCTTCGCCCAGCGTCTTCCACACGACGCCGCCCCAGCCCGCCTTGAAGGCGCGGATGACATTGTAGGCCTTGTCGGTCGGCGGCGCCGAAGCCAGCCAGAACGGATTGGGCGATTTGATGCCGACGAAATTGTTGCGAATGTCTGCCATGGGTCTTTCTCCTCTGGCCGTGGCGGGCTTACCGCCACCTTAAAGCGTTGCCTATCGGATCATTCCTCGCATCGAAGAAAAACCGATGGCGGTTCACCTTCGACCGTTACCGTGATCTGGTCCGGATCGCCCTTGCGCGCTTCCAGCCCGACCATTTTTTCATCCATGCGCACGGTCTCGTCCCCGTTGAGATAGACGCTGGCGCATGAAATCCTTGTCTCAACATGATCGCCGCTTGGCGGCCCGGATGTCCATTGGCAGATCGTGTGCTCGCTGAAGCCGACACCGGATGCCTCGACGGACATCCGCTCTTCACCCTTCGCGTCACACCATTGCGTATAGAGCCAATAGTCCGGTGAAGCCGCCGGCATTGCCGCGGTGCCGATGACGGCAGCGAGGATCGGCGCGATCATCGCAGTGCCCGGTTGATCAAGCGGGTCGGCTTTACCGAGGCCAACCAGAACGGATTGGGCGATTTGATGCCGACGAAATTGTTGCGGATGTCGGTCATAACTCTCTCCGCTAGCTACAGATCACAACAAGAGTCATCTGAACTGCTACAGGCTCACTCGAAACGTTTCGGACGACGACCTGCCACACATGGTCGCTAAACGGATAACTTGCCGATACAACCAACGCAGTAGGGTTGGCCGGCGGGATATCAAGCGCGTAACCTCCAGAGATGAGCTCCTCGTTCCCGCACCCAAGCATAGGAGAGAACGCCTCCCCTGCGCGAACGTCCGGTTGATCAAAATATCTGGTCACACGATGAGCCGCCGAGGCGTTGGCAGAAAACAGCAACAGGCTCGTGCTTAAAGCTCCAACGAACTTGACGACGTTAGGCATTCCAGCTTCCTCCAGCCAGTGCCCGGTTGATGCTCTCCGCCGCGTCGCGGCCTTGCGCGACGGCCGAGACCGTCAAATCGTCGCCGCCGAAGATGCAGTCGCCGCCGGCCCAGACATTGGCGAGCGAGGTGCGCCCTTCTGCGTCGACCTTGATGCGGCCGGCTTCGAGTTCGATCGCAGCACCGCTGCCGTTAAGTGCCGCCGGCACAAAGCTCTGGCCGATCGCCTTGAACACCTGGTCGGCGGCCAGCGTCAGCCGCTCGCCGGTGCCGACAAGCGTGTCGCCGTTCATCGCTGTGTATTCGAGCTCGATGCCCGACACTTTGCCACCTTCGACAATGACCCGCTTCGGCTGCAGCCAGTGGCGGATGGTGACGCCGTTGGCGGCTGCCAGATCCTGCTCGAACTCGGAAGCGTTCATGTGTTCCTGGCCGCGCCGGTAGCAGATCGTCACCTCCTCGGCGCCGAGCAGCTTCGACTGCACCGCGGCATCGATCGCCGTCATGCCGCCGCCGATGACGACGACGCGCCGGCCGACCGGCAGGCTCGCGAGATCGCTGGCCTGGCGTAGCCCGGCGATGAACTCGACCGCATTGACAACGCCATCGGCGTCCTCGCCATCCGCGCGCAACGCATTCACGCCGCCTAGCCCCATGCCGAGGAAGACGGCATCGTAATTCAGGATCAGGTCCGACAGCTGGTAGTCGCGGCCGAGCGCCTTGCCGTTATGGATATCGATGCCGCCGATCCCCATGACATAGTCGACCTCGGCCTGGGCGAAATTGTCGATGCTCTTGTAGGCGGCGATGCCATATTCATTGAGGCCGCCGGCCTTCGGGCGGGCTTCCAGAATGGTGACGTCATGGCCCTGGCGGGCGAGCCGGTGGGCCGCGGCAAGACCGGCCGGTCCGGCGCCCACGACGGCGACCGACTTGCCGGTCGATTCAGCGCGCGGATAAAACTGCTTGTGCTCGGCCATGGCGACATCGGTGGCGTAGCGTTGCAGGCGGCCGATCTGCACCGGCTTGCCTTCCGCCACCTCGCGCACGCAGACCTCTTCGCACAGCGTCTCGGTCGGGCAGACGCGGGCGCACATGCCACCCAATATGTTCTGGTCGAAAATCGTCTTGGCCGAACCGATCGGGTTGCCGGTCGATATCTGGCGGATGAACAGGGGAATGTCGATCGAGGTCGGGCACGCATTCATGCACGGCGCATCGTAACAGAAATAGCAGCGGTCTGATTCGACCAGCGCCTCGTGGTGATCGAGCGGCGGATGCAGGTCGGAAAAATTCTCGGCGTACTGGTCGGCGGCAAGCCGGCCGCCGGCAATGCCGTCCTTGAACTGGCCTTCTGGCATCGTCAGTTCCCCATGTTTTCGTTTTGGGAAAGGCTAGCACGTTTTATTTTTTTATCAATTGGTCAATTTTCGACCCAAGCCGCTGAAAAGACTAGCTGATAATATGATTTAGCTGCTCATGTTATGAGTGACGGTTGCGTCCTCAAAGAGGGGAGCGCGACAAGCTCCAAGTCGCGGCAAGCTGTTCCAGGCCAGCGCGAAATGATAGGGCGCTTGAGCACGATGCGCGGCTTTCATTCAACGGAGAAGACGATGACCGATGATAGGGAGACGGCTCACCGGTGGGAGCCCGTGGGAGATTTACCTCTGGCTGCCTGTCAGGTGTGGCGTCTAAAATCCGACAATAACTTTGAGCTGACCGTCGAAGGCGACTTCGGGACATCGGAACGAACTCTCAAGATCGATTTTCAAGGGGTAGTAGCCCTGGCTGCCCATGATGACATGCTGGGACTGACCAAAATCCGTGCGGACACCTCGATCCCATTGATTGGATCTGGCAGGCAAGCCTCCTACAGGTGGCCGATCCTGCGAGTGGAGAACTCGCATTGGTTGCGATCGACACTTGGCCCGACAGTAGACTGTACGCATTTTCTGCTGCTCAGTCTCGAATGCACGGTTGAGGTCATTGCTCGTGAAGCCACTCCTTCTTGGATCTGATCACCCGAGGAGCGAAACGCCTTGAAACCGCATACGCTCCGGCACAGGCCAAGATTGGTGGCTGTTCGCTACGAAGGTGCCAGCTGTAGGCTGGCATCTGAGGGGCCGCCATGAATCGACCTGATCTCGTCGGCAACCAGTTGCTGCAGCCGCCACAGATTGCGGTCGCGGATGCCGAATTCCTCGAGGTGGCTGACGGTGTTGTAGAGATATTCCGCACCCGAGCCGACATGGCCGCAGGCCCGCGCCAACACCCGCGCCACCCGATCTAGCGGCTGCCCAAGCGAGGTTCCCCTGCCCGTCACCCCGACCCAGAAGCCGAGCGCCCGTATCCGGCCCTGCTCCGTGCGCACGGGAACCCACCGGACCGAGCTGACACTCTCATGGTCGTCGATCTCGCGCCGCAACAATCTTTCGATCTGCTGCGGCTTGTCGCCGTCGGGCAGGCGGTAGATGACGCCGTCGCATCGGCCGCCGCGTTCGAGCGCCATCATCAGCCCCGGCTGCGCGACGCTGCCGCGCCAGCGCACCATGTCGAGGCAGAAGGAGCGATGCCAGCCAAACGCAGTGGCGCGCTGGCGTTCGACGGGCTCGAAAGCCGGCTTCCAGATCAGCGAGCCATAGGCGAACACCCATAACGGCCCCGCATCGGCTTCGTCGGAGAGCCGTAAGGCAAGCGTGCGAAAATCCTCATCGTTCAGCTGCGTCCAACTGCAGTCGGGTCCGGGATCGACCTCTTCGCGATGACACAGTGACACAAGCTCAGGCGTGAGCGACATAAGGCGCATGAAACGACTACCCCTCGTTTGCCCAAGGAAAGTCGAAAACCGCCGCACGTGCAAGGCGTCGGTGGGGCGAAGTGCGGAACGATGTGTCAACGCAGCCGTTGAATTTTCTCCGGTTCGCTGTCGGATTCGCGTCGCTGAAAACGTCCTTTGATGGATCGGACGACGATCTATGCATAGGTGAGGAGACCGAGAATGCCGAGATCCCCAATGCCCTTCTTCTGGTACGAGTTGATGACCAGCGACCTCGATGCGGCGCAAGCGTTCTACACCAGCGTGGTCGGCTGGCGGGCCGAGCCCTTCGACAAGGCGCCCGGCATGCCGCGCTATATCGTGGTGAACTCCGCCGAGCGTGGCGTCGGCGGGCTGATGACCCTGCCCGAGGAAGCAGCCAGGACGGGTCTGAAGCCGGCCTGGTTCGGCTATATCCACACCAGCGATACCGATGCCTCGACCGAGGCACTGAAAGCCGCCGGCGGGGCTGTTCACCGCGAACCCGACGACATTCCCGGCGTCGGCCGCTTCTCCGTCGTCGCCGACCCGCAAGGCGCCGCCTTCATGTTCCTGCAGCCCAGTGGGCCCGACCAGCCCGTCCTTCCGGCAACGACGCCGGGCCATGTCGGCTGGCACGAGCTTTATGCGGCCGACCGCCAGAAGGCCTTCGATTTCTACTCAAGCCAGTTCGGCTGGACCGATGCCGGTAGCATGGACGTCGGCGAGATGGGCATCTATCAGACCTTCTCGGCCGGCCCTGAATCCGGCGGCGGCATCATGAACAAGCCGCAACAGCTGCCGGTACCGGTCTGGCTGTTCTACTTCAATGTCGATGCCATCGACGCAGCCGCCAAACGCGTCACCGACAATGGCGGCAAGATCGTCATGGGTCCGATGCCGGTGCCGACCGGCCAATGGATTGCCCAGTTCACCGATCCGCAAGGCGCCTATTTCGCGCTGATCGCGCCGGGCCGCTGATCCCCTCCGGTACTCGCCTGCACGGAACTGCTCTCATCGCACTGCCGGTGCGATGAGAGGCGCGTCCGGGCGCGGTCACTCCGGCGCCAGCACCGCGACCTTGAGGTTCTCTTTCCTGGCGCCGCTGAGCTGGATCGTGGCTGCGCCAGGCGTCAGCTTGAAGCGCACGCTCTTGCGGATGCCGGGGCAGGTCTTCACGCCGGTGAAACCCGCTGATTTCACGGCTTGGCCATCCTGAATGACGTCGACCCAGGCCTCGTCGGACAGGCTGATCTGGAGCTCTCCTTCCGGTGGCACCGCCACGTTTGCCGTCGCGCCGAACGTGCCGGCTGCCGGCGCGCGTTGCGGTGAGACCGTGAAGCTGACCGCATCGACCGGCTCCAGCGCCATATCCGCGGCTTCGCCGAAAGCAAGAGAGGCACCGGACTGCGCGGCGGGCGCAGCCGGAAACAGTTCCTGCTCGCGTGTCACCGGCCATTTGAAGGCATCGCAGCCAGCATCAGCGGTCATGGCGAAACTGGTGCTTGCGAGAATTGCGAACAGGCTGACGGCGACTTTTTTCATGGCTAGGAACCCGTTTGGTTTGGAGTGTCTACACGCAGGCATACAACTTAAACGAGCTGTATGCAACCATAACGAGAACAAATTTTGAAGTCCAGACTGGAAGTGATTTCCAATCACCGATTGTTGATGACAGGCCACGCGAAGTGAATGGTCCAGCGCCGGGTGATAATTTATGGCCGGGCCGCAGGGTTGGAAAAATGGAGTTTAGATGAAGCTTTTTGACGGTCTCGCCAGATTTCAGCCGCAGGCACTCGGCGTCCTGCGCATCATGACGGCCCTGCAGTTCCTCGAGCATGGCTCGCAGAAACTGTTCAATTTTCCGGTCAGCGCCGAGCCTCACGCTCTTAGCGGCCTGACGGCGACGGCAGGCATCCTGGAGTTCGCCGGTGGCATCCTGCTGGCGCTCGGTCTGTTCACCCGCCCGGTCGCGTTCCTTCTGGCCGGCGAGATGGCCATCGCCTATTTCATGGCGCACTACCCGCGCGACTTCTTCCCGGTCAACAACAGCGGCGACGCGGCAATCTCCTTCTGCTTCATCTTCCTCTATCTGGTGTTTGCCGGCGCCGGCGCCTTCGCGCTCGACAACCGCCGCAGCACCTGACGCGCCTGATGCATGTCGCCCAAAAGTGCGCAGCGGTTTTGGGATAACGACTTGCACAAAACAAGACTCTGAAGCGCCTCGGCGAAGCCGAAGCGCTTCAGGCGCGCATTCGCTCGAAGTTCGCGTCAAAGAGCGGCGCTGCCTGAACGCGCGCCGCGTGGCGCTTGCCCAAAAGTTCGATCTCGAAGCCGTCGCTCTTGTCTGCGATCTCCTTCGGCACATAGCCGATGGCGACGGATTTTTTCGAGTGATGCGCATAGCCGCCTGAGGTCACCCAACCGCGCACCGCGCCACCGTACCAGATCGGCTCGTCGCCGATGACATCGGCATCGTCGGCATCGAGGATAAATGTGCGCAGCCTGAGCTTGCCGCCCTGCTTGCGCTCGGCAAGAGCGCCGGTTTTACCGATGAAATCGGCATCCTTGCCATAGGCGACGAAACGGTCGAGCCCGGCCTCCAGCGGCCCGTAGATCGGCCGGTATTCGCGCGCCCATGAGCCGTAGTTTTTCTCCAGCCGCAGCGCATTGAGCGCGCGCGAGCCGAACAGGCCGAGGCCGAATTCCGCGCCTGCCGCCATCAACGCCTGGAAGGCAGCGCGCTGATATTCCGGCGCCACCCAGATCTCGTAGCCGAGATCGCCGGTGTAGCTGACGCGGCCGACCAGGCACGGCGCCATGCCGATGTCCATTTTCGCGACGGCCATGAAGGGGAATGCTGTGTTGGCGACATCCGCGCGGCTGACCTTTGCCAGCACCTCCCTCGCCTTGGGTCCGGCGATCGCCAGACCGGTCAGTTTCTGCCCCAGCGCCTCCATGCGCACTGAGCTATCCGCAGGTAAATGCGCCTCGAACCAGCGCATATGATACTGCTCGGCGATACCGGAGCCGGCGATGAACCACTCGGTCCCGTTGGAATTGGGGGCACCGATATTGGCCAGCGTGAAATCGCCGATGAGCTTGCCGTCATCCTTCAGCATCGGCGCCAACGTCATGCGGCCTGGCTTGGGCAACTTGCAGGCAAAGATCCGGTCGAGCCAAGCGGCCGCCCCTTCTCCCGTCACCTTGTATTTGGCGAAGTTCGAAATCTCCGCCAGGCCGACGCTTTCACGAACCGTCGCGACCTCATTGGCGACATGGGAAAAATCGCTGGAACGCCGCCACGAGAATTCGTCCCTGACACCCTCGGGCGCATACCACAGCGGCACTTCCAGCCCATAGGACACACCCCATTGCGCACCCTTGGCCGACAGCAAATCGTAGATCGGCGTCGTCTTCAGCTGCCGCCCGGCGGGCAGCTCCTCATTGGGAAAGCGAATCGAGAAGCGGCGCGAATAATTCTCGCGCACCTTGGCGTTGGTGTAGGCCATCGTCGCCCAGTCGCCATAGCGCGCCACATCCATGGCCCAGATGTCGGCGCCGGGATCGCCCTCGATCATCCAGTTGGACAGCGCCAGACCGACGCCGCCGCCTTGTGAAAAGCCCGCCATGACCCCGCAGGCGACCCAGAAGCCCGGAAGGCCGCGCACCGGCCCGACCAGCGGATTGCCGTCCGGCGCGAAGGTGAAGGGGCCGTTGATGATCTGCTTGATGCCGGTCCTCTCGAAGGCCGGGAAATGCCGGAAGCCGACTTCGAGCGACGGCGCGATGCGGTCGATATCCGGCTCCAGCAGTTCATGGCCGAAATTCCACGGTGTCTGGAATTCGGACCAGACCTTGTTGGCCTTCTCATACGTGCCCATCAGCATGCCGCCGCGCTCCTGGCGCAGGTACAGCTCACCGTCGAAATCGACGGCATGGATGATTTCCGTCCCGGTCTTGGCGTTCCACGCCGCCACCTCGGGCATATCCTCGGTGATCAGGTACATGTGCTCCATTGCCAGCACCGGCAGCTCCAGCCCGACCATGCGGCCGACCTCGCGCGCCCATAACCCGCCGGCATTGACAACATGCTCGGCCACCACTTCGCCCTTGTTGGTGATGACGCGCCACATGCCGTCGGGCCGGCGCACAATGTCCTCGACCTTGGTGAAGCGCTCGACCTCGGCGCCCAGTTTCCGCGCGGCCTTGGCATAGGCATGCGTCACGCCGGAGGGATCGAGATGGCCGTCCTCCTTGTTGCGGACGGCGCCGACGAATTGTTTCGGGTCGAGCAGCGGCATCAGCTCGGCCGCTTCATTGGCCGATATTTCCTCAAGGTCGATGCCGAGGTAACGCCCCTTGGCGACGACGCCGCGCAGCCAGTCGAGCCGCGCCTCGGTCGCCGCCAGAAGTACGCCGCCGGTCAGATGCACGCCGGTCGCCTGTCCCGACAGCTCCTCGATCTCCTTGTAGAGCGAGATCGTGTATTTCTGCAGCTTGGCGACGTTGGGGTCGCCATTGATCGTGTGCATGCCGCCGGCCGCATGCCAGGTCGAGCCGGAGGTCAGCTCGTCGCGCTCCAAAAGCACGACATCGGTCCAGCCATGACGCGCCAGATGGAACAGCACGGAGCACCCGACGACGCCACCGCCAATGACCACGACCTTTGCATGCGATTTCATGAGTTTTGCTCTATTATCAATGAGTTGAGGAGATAAGGTGAATCAGAAAGGCAGCGCCGCGCGCCGACGCTGAAAAAGTCACGGCTCGCCCTGCCCGATCGCTTCCTTGCGCCTGGCCACATACTCCTCCAGCGCCTCGCGCACGGCGATATCCATCACCGGCTCGACATAGTCTTCCAGCGCCTTCTTCCACAGCCGGGTCGCGCGCGCCGTCGTGTCGAGGCCGCCGGCCTCCTGCCATGCCTCGTAATTCTGCCAGTTGGACAGCATCGGCTGGTAGAAGGCGGTGGCATAGCGTTCCAGCGTGTGCGGTTCGCCGAAGAAATGGCCGCCGGTCGGCACCGCGCCCAGCGCCTCGACAGCAAGCTCCGCCTCATCGACGACGATCGGGCGCAGGAATTCCATCATGTGCTGGATCATCTCGACATCGATGATGAGCTTTTCGAACGATGCCGTCAGCCCGCCTTCCTGCCAGCCGGCGGCATGATAGACGAGGTTGCCGTGGCCAAGCACAGCGCCCCACAGCGCCATCAGCGTCTCGTAGGCGCCTTGCGCGTCCGCCGCATTCGATGCCGACCCCGGCGTCGTGCGGTAGGGCAGAGAATAGCGCCGCGCCAATTGCCCCGAGGCGATGTTGGCCTTGGTGTTCTCCGGCGTTCCGAAGGCCGGCGCGCCCGACTTCATGTCGACGTTGGAGGTGAAGGCGCCGTACATCACCGGCGCGCCGGGGCGCACCAGTTGCGTCAGCACCACGCCGAACAGCGCCTCGGCATTCTGCTGCGCCAGGGCGCCGGCGAGCGTCACCGGGCTCATCGCGCCCATCAGCGTGAACGGCGTCACCGCCACCGACTGGCCGAACTCAGCCATGGTCATCAGCCCTTCGGCCATCATCTCGTCGAAACGCCGCGGCGAGTTGACCGAGATGATGGTGGCAATGCCGGGATCATCGCGCATCTCGTCCAGCGTCAGCCCGCGCGCGATTGCCATCATCTCGATGCCGTCCAGCGCCCGGCCTCGTCCGATCGCCGAGACATGGAACGATTTGTCGGTCAGCGTCAGATTGGTGAAATAGGTATCCATGTGCCTGGTGTTGGCCGGCAGTTCCACCGGCGCGCAGACCTGGTTACCGAGCATGTGGATGCAGTTGAAATGCTGCGCCAGCCGGGTCAGATCGGCATAGTCGTGCAAGTTTCCGGCGCGCCGGCCGCGCTCCATGTCGTGCACATTGGGCGGCCCGGCGACGAGGGTGAAATTGATCGTGTTGCCGCCGAGATGAATGGTGTTGGCGGGGTTGCGCGGCGTCAGTCGATAGCTGGACTGCGTGGTCTTCAGCGCCTCGGCCACAAGGCCACGGTCGATGCGGACATTCGCGGTCGCATGGTCGACCTTTGCGCCCGCATTCTCGAACAGCGCCAGCGCCCGCTGAGACATTACCTCGATGCCGAAATTTTCCAGAATATGCATCGAAGCTTCGTGGATCGCTTCGACCTGGTCGACTGAGAGCATCGCCATCGGCGGATAGGGATTGGTCACCCGCCGCAGTGGAAGTTGCGGGATGGCGGCAGGCCCCCGGTTGCTGGTTCGCTCCGCGCCGCGCTTGCGTCTTGGTTCATTCATGCCTGGCATCAGAGCGCCGGCATCCGGACATCGCTGTCAGAAATCCGCCCTTCGCGGACGTGATTTTAGCCAAGGCGGCATTTTTGAATTCTGACGGAGATAAAGGCGACGCGAAAGGTCGGAATAATGATACAGGCCCCCTGAGCGCAGCGGGCCGGCAAGCCGTTAAGAAACGCCGAAAGATTCCCTTTATGATTTCGGCCTATTCGTTTTCCAATGTGTAGTTCGAGTTTGAGTAAAATTGTAGCGGTTGGCGTGCTGCTGGCTTTGCCGGCCTGCGCGACGCCGCCCAACCATATCAACAATGTCTGCGCCGTCTTCGACCAGAACGACGGCTGGTTCGACAACTGGCAGTCGGCCGCCGAGCGCGCCTCGCAGAAATACGGCGTCCCCGTCCCTGTGCTGATGGCGACGGTGCGCAAGGAATCCGGTTTCAAGAGCAATGCCAAGCCGCCGCGTACCAAACTGCTCGGCTTCATTCCGTGGAAACATGTCTCGTCAGCCACCGGTTTCTCGCAGGCGCTCGACGGCACATGGTCGCAATATCAGAGCGAAACCGGCAGTTGGGCGGCGAGGCGGACCAAGTTTGCCGATGCCGTCGATTTCGTCGGCTGGTATCATTCCAAGACATCAGACACGTTCGGCGTCGCCCGCAACGACACCTACAATCTCTATCTCGCCTACTATCTTGGCTGGACCGCCTACGGCCGCGGTAACCGTGGCGATGCCGGCGTGCAGGGCTATGCCAGGGCGACCGAAAAGATGGCCCGCGACTATGCCGAACAGCTGCAGCAATGCGGCAGCTGACGTTGCCAAGCGGTCTTGCAGCCACGCAGTTTGCGATCGAAGCGGAACTCAGCAATTCATTCGCTTGGGATCAGGTGGAGGATCGACCTCCCTCCCTTTACCGCTGCCGTCGACAGCTTTCGGTCAAACGTCGCCAATTGGCCGTCACGCGCCTTGGCGAGTCCCAACAGATAGCTATCCGTTACCTGTGCCGGGGTGAGGATCCTGGCTGCATCGATGTCGTTGGAACCGACAAGGCTGATCTCGTCAGGCCAGAACTGATGTCCTGAAAGGGCATGCAGCTTGCCGACAACCTGCGCCACCACGGCGGGCGAACCCGGAGAATTGGGGTATTTCGGGTTGCTTACAATCCTGATGACGCCATTCTCGGTAATGGGACATGTTGCCCATGATAAATGCCCGGAGGATTGGAACCACCGATGGGCATCTTCATGCGCGACGTGAGCCGGATCGATCAACGCAATCAACACATTGACGTCGAGCAGGAAGGTCACGGCAATTCGTCGCGAAGCGCATTGACCATTTCGAGATCGACCATCGGGCCGTCGGGCCGCGATGCAAGCAAGGGGATGCCGTTGCGTTCACCGCCGGTCGGGGGCCTGCGCAGTGAGCGGCGAGCCAGATCGGAAATGACGTCGCCAACGCTGCGATCCTGCTGTCGCGCCATGGCCTTGGCCGCAAGTAGGACATCGTCATCGATTGCAAGTGTGGTTCTCACAATATGCTCCCTATGGCGCATCAAACATCACGCATCACATAAAGCAATGGACAGCAATATTCAAGCGAACGTAGCTGTCGTTCCTTGAGCTATGGCGACGCTGCGGCAATGCGCCAACGAGCGGCATTGCCTCTATGGCTGGTCAGCTCGGCTTCTTGCCATGCGGGCGCTTCGGCGGTTCGCCGGCGAAACCGGGGCCGATCCCATCCGGTGCGTCTTCCGGCACGCCCTCATGCGCTGCGTGTTCCCTGTCGAACTTGATCACCGGCTCCATCGTCGCCAGCACATCGTCCGACAGCCAGCACAGGCTCATATGGCCATCGCCGAGATGCTTCACCGGCGGCACCTTGGTCTCGCACAGATTGTCCGGCACCAGCCTCTTGTAGCCGCAGCGCGTCTGGAACGGGCAGCCGCTCGGCGGGTTCATCGCCGACGGGATATCGCCTTCGAGCACGATGTGCCGTTTGACCACGCTGGTGTCGGC